>NZ_JBFJTF010000075.1:0-11125 GCF_041625615.1 Immundisolibacter sp.
CTGGTGTGCTGGCGCCTTGCCCGGCGCGGGCGCCAGCCACTGTCTGAAGCGGCCCGCCGCCTGGTGCGTGGCGACACGCAGGTGGCCTGGCGCAGCGCGCTGCTCACCGCCACCGCACTGCTGGTGCTGGCGGCGGTGATCGCGGCGCTGGCCGGCGGCTACCACGTGCTCGGCACCGACAAGGTCGGCCAGGATGTGCTGTATCTGAGCCTGAAGAGCATCCGTACCGGGGTGATCATCGGCGGCGCCAGCCTGCTGGTGGCATTGCCGCTGGCGCTGCTGCTGGGCACCGCGGCAGGCTTCTTCGGCGGCCGCGTCGACGACCTGGTGCAGTACCTGTATGCCACGCTGAACGCCATCCCGGGCGTGCTGCTGATCGCCGCCGCCGTGCTGACGCTGGACGTCTACATGGACCAGCACCTGAGTGCGTTCGCCGGCGTGCAGCAGCGTGCCGACCTGCGCCTGACGGCGCTGTGCCTGATCCTCGGCGCCACCGGCTGGATCGGCCTGTGCCGGCTGCTGCGCGGCGAGAGCCTGAAACTGCGCGAACTCGAATACGTGCAGTCGGCGCGCGCGCTCGGCCAGCCGCAGTGGCGCATCATCACCCGCCACGTGTGGCCGAATCTGATGCACCTGGTGTTGCTGACCGCGGTCATCGACTTCAGTGGCCTGGTGCTGGCCGAGGCCGTGCTCTCCTACGTCGGCGTCGGCGTCGACCCGGGCACCGTGTCGTGGGGCAACATGATCAACACCGCCCGTCTGGAACTGGCCCGCGAGCCGGTCGTGTGGTGGTCCCTGGCCGCCGCCTTCGTGTTCATGCTGGGGCTGGTGCTGCCGGCCAACCTGCTGGCCGACGCCCTGCGCGACGCCCTCGACCCACGCCAATCCGACCTGCGCCCATGACCACGCCGCTGCTCGAACTGCGCCAGCTGCGCACCGCCTTCGACACACCGACCGGGCCGGTGACCGCCGTCGACGGTGTCAGCCTGTCGGTGCCGGCCGGCGAAACCCTGGTGCTGCTGGGCGAATCCGGCTGCGGCAAGTCGGTGACGGCGCTGTCGATCCTGCGCCTGCTGCCGCCCGCGGCGCGCCAGACCGGCGGCGAAGTATGGCTGGACGGCCTGAACCTGACCGCGCTGCCCGAGCGGGCCATGCGGGCGGTGCGCGGACGGCGTATCGGCATGATCTTTCAGGAGCCGATGACCAGCCTCAATCCGGTCATGCGCGTGGGCGCGCAGATCGCCGAGGTGATTGCCCGCCACCGGGGCGGCAGCCGGCGCACCCTGCGCAGCCGCGGGGTGGAACTGCTGGCCGCCACCGGCATGGCCGATCCCGAGCGCCGCTATGACGAATACCCGCACCAGCTGTCCGGCGGGCTGAAGCAGCGGGCCATGATCGCCATGGCGCTGGCCTGTGATCCCGAGCTGCTGATCGCCGACGAGCCGACCACCGCGCTCGACGTCACCACCCAGGCACAGATCCTGGACCTGCTCGAACAGCTGCAACGCGAGCGCGGCATGGGCCTGCTGCTGGTGACGCATGACCTGGGCGTGGCCGCCCGCATGGCCGACCGGGTGGCGGTCATGCAGGCCGGGCGGGTGGTTGAACAGGCGGCGCGGGACGCGTTCTTCAGCGCGCCAGAGCACCCGTATTCACAGGCCCTGTTTGCCGCATTGCCGGACTTCTCGCGCCGCGGGCAGGCCCTCAGCGGCGCCGCGTCGGCGAGCGCGCCACGCACCGCCACGCCGGCGGCCGACGACGCCCTGTTGCAGGTGCGCGACCTGAAGGTGCATTTCCCGATCCGCCGCGGCCTGCTGCAGCGCGCGGTCGGCGCCGTGCGCGCCGTCGATGGCGTGTCGCTGACCCTGGCCGCCGGGCGCACGCTGGCCGTGGTCGGCGAGTCCGGCTGCGGCAAGACCACGCTGGCGCGTGCCGTCGTGCGCCTGCAGGACGCCTCCGGTGGGCAGGTGCAGTTCGACGGCGCCGAACTCACCACCCTGCCGGCACGGCGCCTGCGTCCGCTGCGCCGGCAGGTGCAGATCGTGTTCCAGGACCCGTACGGCTCGCTGAACCCGCGCCTGCGCGTGGCCGACATCGTGCGTGAGGGGCTCGACGCCCTGCACATCGGCACACCGGACTGGCGCGACCGACGGGTGGCCGAACTGCTGAACCGGGTCGGCCTGCCGGACAGTGCCGGCGAGCGTTTCCCGCACGCGTTTTCGGGCGGCCAGCGCCAGCGCATCAGCATTGCCCGGGCGCTCGCGGTGCAGCCGCGTTTGCTGGTGTGCGACGAGCCGACCAGCGCGCTCGACCTGTCGATCCAGGCACAGATCCTGGACCTGCTGCGCGACCTGCAGGCCGAGCTCGGCCTCGCCTACCTGCTGATTACCCACAACATCGGCGTGGTCGAGTACCTGGCCGACGAGGTGGCCGTCATGTACCTGGGCCGTGTGGTCGAGCACGGCCCGGTCGAGCGCGTGCTGAAGAACCCGGCCCACCCCTACACGCGCGCCCTGCTGGCAGCGGTGCCGCGGGTGGCGCTGGACGCGCCGCCGGTGCGCATCGCCGCCGGCGACCCGCCCTCTGCCGCGTCACCGCCGTCCGGCTGCCACTACCACCCGCGCTGCCCGCTGGCCGACGCGCGCTGCCGGCAAGAATACCCACCGACGACGGCACGCGACGGCGGCCACACCGTGGCCTGTCACCACGCCGACCAGGTGACGGCAGGCAGCACCTAGCGCGGCGCGCCGTCAGCCGCTGCGGCGCAGCTTGGTCTTCTTTGACGCGGTCAGCTCACCCCAGCGCTCACGCACGCGGGCGGCCATTTCCGGCCGCGGACGCGACATGGCGGGATAACCCTTCAACGGCGCCGTGGCATCGATACCGAGCTTGCTGGCGATGCCGTCCCCGTACTTGTCGATGGCCGGGCCGATGGTGCCGAACCCGTCGCCCATCATCACGTCACGCGGTGCGTGGCTGCGGTTGGCGATGGCCCAGTAGACCTCTTCCTGGTTGCGCGGATCGATGTCGTCGTCGACCACGATCACGGTCTTGGCCGTGCGCGTCGCCCACAGCGCGTAGATGACGTGCTTGGCCTGCTCCTCGTAGGTCTTCTTCAGCGCCACCACCACGGTGTGCATGTCGAGCGCGCAGTAGACCTCCTTCACCGTTGGCGCCACGTCGTTGCGCAACTTGGCGGTCAGGCCGGCCTCGCCCATCATCTGTCCCAGCGCGTGGGTGTCCGACGGCGGCACGCCGATGTAGGTATGCACATACACCGGGCTGCGCCGGCGCGTGGCGTGGTGGAACTGGATCACCGGCTGCTCGCCGACCGGTCCGTAGTAACCGGGATACTCGCCGTACGGCCCCTCGGCCTCGCGCACGCCGTGCAGGATGCGGCCCTCGAGCACGATCTCCGCGTCAGCCGGCACTTCGAGGTCCACCGTGTCGCACTTGACCAGCTCCACCGGCTCGCCGCCGCGCAGGGCCGAGGCCAGCTCCATCTCGTCGTCACCCAGGTTCAGGCCCTGCACCTGGGACGCCAGGTACAGCAGCGGGTCGCCGCCGATGGCCACCGCCACCTCGGTCGGCTGGCCCCGCAGGTCGTTCTTGGCGCGGATGGTGCCCGCGTGCGACGTGGGGCTGGACCAGATGCCGGTGCGGTTGCCGGGACGCAGCTGCAGGCGATAAATGCCCATGTTGCGCCGGCCGCTGTCCGGATCCTTCATCACCACCAGACCGTAGTTCAGGAACGCGCCGCCATCGTCCGGGTTGTTGACGGCCGGCGGCACCAGATCTTCCAGGCGCAGTTCGGCTTCCGGGATCACCACCTCCTTGCACGGCGCGCTGTGGGTCATGCGCGCCTGCGGCCAGGGGCGGCTGCGCGAACGGCCGAGGAAGGTCTCGCCGACCTGCTCCAGCGGCACGTCCATGGCCAGCGCAATGCGATCCTTGGTGCCCATCATGTTGGTGAACACCGGGTACGGGTAGTCCTTGACGTTGTTGAACAGCAGAGCCGGGCCGCCCTCGTCCAGCACCTTGCGGCACACGGCGCCGAGTTCTTCATTGGGATCGACCTCGGCGTCGATCTCCAGCAGCTCGCCGGCGGCGTCCAGGCGCGCAATGAACTGGCGAATGTCACGATACGGCATGATTTCTCCTCCTGCGGCCGGTGTCCGGCTCGGTTAGTGTCGGTGCCCGACAGACGCACACCGATGAGCGGCGATTGTGGCTGCGGTGCCACAGGTGGGCAAGCGGCTGGCCGCGGCACCTGACGGAAGGCACAATCCACGCCATGACCAGCGCCCAGCACCCTCACTGCCCGCTGTGCCAGGCGCGCGACGAAACCGTGCTCTGGCATGACACGAAAACGCGCGTGGTGCTGGTCGACGACGCCAACTTCCCCGGCTTTTGCCGCGTCATCTGGAACGCGCATGTGGCCGAGATGACCGACCTGCCGCCGGCCGACCGTGACGCCCTGATGCAACGGGTGTTCGCCGTGGAAGCGGCGCAGCGGCGGACGCTGGCACCGGCCAAGATCAACCTGGCCAGCCTCGGCAACCAGGTGCCGCACCTGCACTGGCACGTGATCCCGCGCTACCGCGACGATGCCTGCTTCCCGGACGCGGTCTGGGCGGCGCCGCGGCGCGCAGGCGCCGCGCGGCCGGTCCGGGTCGAGGCGCTCGCCGACGCCGTACGGGCCGCGCTCACGGCCGGCTGAGCGCCGGGCGCGCCTCAGCCCACCCGGCGCAGCACCGCCGGCGCCGACCGCGACCGGTACAGGTAGTCACGGGTCAACGGTACGGCGCTGACGTCGGTGGCCAGCTGTACCTGGGCCACGCCAAGGCTGCCCACCTCGAAACCCGCCTGCGACGCGGCCAGGTAAAACTCCCACATGCGGCAGAAGCGCTCGCCCATGCGCTGAGCCACGGCGGCGCGCTGCTGCTGAAAGCGCGCCTGCCAGGCCTGCAGGGTGAACGCGTAGTGACGGCGCAGCAGCTCCAGGTCGGCCACCTTCAGGCGACTGCGCTCGATACCGTCGGTCAGCTCGGACAGCGCCGGGCTGTAACCGCCCGGGAAAATGTACTTGCGCACCCAGCCGTTGGTGGTGCCCGGCGGCCCCAGGCGGCAGATGGTGTGCAGCAATGCCACGCCGCCGTCCGCCAGGTTTGCCGCGACCTGCTGGAAGAAACGCGGATAGAACGGCCGTCCCACGTGCTCGAACATGCCCACGCTGACGACGCGGTCATAGCGCCCGGTGTGCTCGCGGTAATCCTGCAGCAGAAACCGCACCCGGTCCGCCAGCCCGCGTTCGGCGGCGGTGCGCTCGGCCACCTCCAGCTGGCGGCGCGACAAGGTCACCCCGGTCACGCGCACCTGGTGGTGTTCCGCCAGATGCAGCGCCAGGCTGCCCCAGCCACAGCCGATGTCCAGCACCTGCATGCCCGGTTCGAGCAGCAGCTTGCCGGCGATGTGCTCGGCCTTGGCCTGCTGGGCGGCCTCGATATCCATCTGCGGCCGGGGGAAGTAGGCGCACGAGTAGTACATCTCGCGATCCAGGAACTGCCGGAACAGCCACTCGTCGAGGTCGTAGTGGTGCGCCACGTTGCGGTAGCTGGCCTGCACCCGGTTCCATTGCTGCAGCAACCCGCCCAACAGACGGCGCAGGCGGCCGCCGCTGCCCGCCAGTTGGCCCGCGTTGCGCATGAGCACCGTCAGCAGCGTGGCCAGCTCACCCGGACCGGCGACCCACTCGCCGGCCATGTAGCTCTCGCCAAGCGCCATCTCGGGATTGGCGGCAATCCGCCGCAGCGTGTCCGGACGGCGCACGATCCACGACGCGCGCGGCGTGCCGCTGCCAAAACAGTGCCGGCTGCCATCGGGCAGTTCCAGTTCCACGGTGCCGACCCGCAGCAACCGCTCGAGCAAGGCAAGTTCGTGCTTCACGACGCTACCTCCCATGCCGGTGCGGCCGCGCCGGCACCCACCGGCGGTCCCGGCCGCCGGCCGATCGGGAAGTGAACTCCGGCGAACGCCGGTGGTGTCCTGCGCGGCTTGCCGGAACGATTGAAAAACCGCAGCGACCCGGCCGTCAAGGGGCGCCGCCGGCGCCGCGGGGATCAGCTGCCGGCCGCGCCGGCGCAGGCACCCTCGTGCTCGCGCAACATCTGCGACAGCTCGCGCCTCAACAGGGCCGGCTCACCGAGGTTGACCTCGATCAGTCGCCGCAATTCGGACACGCTGTCCAGATCGACACCGGTGCATTGCCAGCCCAGGGTCGCGGCGTCCTGATGGCGCAGGATGGCGACCATCTGGATGCTGGTGCCCTCGTCCAGGCGAAAGGTCAGCGCGCAACGCTCGCCGACGTCCCCGGACCAGTCGCGCGGCCGACTGACCAGGGCGCCGTTCAGGGAGATGTCGATCGCCCGACACGGCCAGCGGCGACCGCGGTTCAGGAACTCCGCCTGCACATGCAGGCTGATACGGGTATAGCGGCGGCGTTCGATCATGCGTAGCGGCTCCGGCGCCTGCGGGCAGCAGGCTGTTCAGGCTCGGCGCAGCAACACCCGCACGGCACCGCTGGCCCCATCCCGGCGGCCGGCACTGCGCAGCGCGAGTACCGCCGGATGCCCTTTTAACGACGCCACGACCAGCCCCTTTAGCACCGGCTGCGGGTCCGGCGAACGCAGGCCCTTGCCGTGGATGATCCGCAGCCGTTCGCACCCCTCGTGCAGGCAGTCGTCGAGGAAGGCATGCAAGGCCCGGGTGGCCTGCGGCACGGTCAGGCCATGCAGGTCGAGTTCGGCATCGGCGGCGAAATCCTCGCCGTCGAGCCGGCGCAGCGCCCGCACCGGCACGCCGGGCTTGAGCCACCGCACCGTTTCGCCGGGTTGCAGCGGCGGCAGGTCGGCGAGGCCCGGCACAGGCGGGGCATCCGCCGGGCGGCGCGCCGGCGGCGGGCGCCGTGCCGGCTCTGCCCGCGGCGCGCCACCGCGCAGCGGGCGCACCGCGCCGACGGCGGCGCGAAACTCGGCCGCCGGATCGTCCGGCTCAGGCGGCGGCGTTGCTTTCGAGCCCATCGAGATAGCGCTCCGCGTCCAGCGCCGCCATGCAGCCGCTGCCGGCCGAAGTGATGGCCTGCCGGTAGACGTGATCGGCCACGTCGCCGGCGGCGAACACACCCGGCACGCTGGTGGCGGTGGCGTTGCCGTCGCTGCCGCCGCGCACCGTCAGATAGCCGCCACGCATGTCCAGCTGTCCGACGAACAGGTCCGTGTTGGGACTGTGGCCGATGGCCACGAACACGCCACTGACCGTCCGCTCCTGCGTGGCGCCACCGTCGGTGGCCGCCAGACGCATGCCGGTGACGCCACTGTCGTCACCGAGCACTTCCTGCAGGGTGTGGTTCCACACCAACTCCACCTTGCCGCTGTCGGCGCGCTCCAGCAGGCGGTCGATGAGGATCTTCTCCGCCCGCAGGCGGTCGCGCCGGTGCACCAGTGTCACCTTGCTGGCGATGTTGGACAGATACAGCGCCTCCTCGACGGCGGTATTGCCCCCGCCGATCACCGCCACCTCCTGGCCACGGTAGAAGAAGCCGTCGCAGGTGGCACAGGCGGACACGCCGCGACCCTTGAACGCCTCCTCCGACGGCAGGCCCAGATACCGCGCCGACGCGCCGGTGGCGATGACCAGCGCGTCGCAGGTGTAGCTGGCGCTGTCGCCGTGCAGCAGAAACGGCCGCCGGTCGAGCTGTACCCGGTTGATGTGGTCGAACACGATCTCGGTACCGAAGCGCTCGGCATGGCGCTGCATGCGCGCCATCAGCTCCGGCCCCTGTACGCCGGCGTCGTCGCCGGGCCAGTTGTCGACGTCGGTGGTGGTCATCAACTGACCGCCCTGCGCCATGCCGGTGACCAGCACCGGCTGCAGGTTCGCCCGCGCCGCGTATACGGCGGCGGTGTAGCCGGCCGGGCCCGAGCCCAGGATCAGCAGACGGCAGTGGCGCGGTTGGGTCGATGCGGTCATGACTACAACATGGGGTGGTGGCGGCGGGCCCGCGATTATCTGCCGCGCGCCGCCCTTTGCCCAAGTTCCGACCCGCGGGTACGGCGCCGGCGCCTGCTAAAATCGCCCGCCACTTCGACCGACCGTCCTCGCCCATGCCGCGCAAGCGCCGCCAGCAACTTCCGCCCGAACCCAGACGCTGGCGCCTGCCTGCCGGCCTGCGCGAGACCGTCGTGCTGCTGCTGCTGGCCTGCGCCGGATTTCTGTTTCTGTCGCTGCTCGGCTTCGACCCGCAGGACCCCAGCTGGAGCACCAGCGGCGGCAACGACAGCATCAACAACGCCGGCGGTCGCGCCGGCGCCCGCCTGGCGGGCGTGCTGTACTTCTTCTTCGGCTATCCGGCGCTGCTGATCCCGCTGCTGCTGCTGTGGTTCGCCTGGCGCATGTACCGGGCCGGCGACGCCGGCGTACCGGTGCGCGCGCGCGGCGTCGCCGTGCGCCTGCTCGGCCTGGCGCTGGCCATGACCTGCGGCGCCGCCCTGGCGCAGCTGTACCTGCCTGCCGGCGGCGGCCTGCCGAGCGGTCCCGGCGGTGGTCTTGGCCAGTGGCTGGGTCGGGCGGCGGCCGGCAATTTCAACATCGCCGGTGCCACGCTGTTCCTGGTCGCCGCCGGCCTGTCCGGCCTGACCTGGGTCACCGGCCTGTCCTGGCTGAGGCTGACCGAGCTGCTGGGCATCGCGGTGGTGCAGGGCGTCACCGTACTGGGGCGTGGGCTGCGTACCTATGCCGACGGCGTGGCCGGCAAGCGGGCGCGCGAGGGCCGGCGCGAGGCGGTGGACCGGCACAAGGCGAAGGAGGTCGGTCGCCCGCCGCCGCGCATCGAGCCGGTGCTGCGGCCGGTGGAGATCGTCGACCGCGTCGAGGCCGAACGCCAGGTGGAGCTGTTCGAGCCGGCGCCGCACATCACCCCTGCCCTGCCGCCGTTGACCCTGCTCGACGACAAGGAGACCAAAATCGTCGGCTTGTCGGCGGAAGCGCTGCAGGCGCTGTCGCGACGGCTGGAGCTGAAGCTCGAGGAATTCGGCATCGAGGCGCGCGTGGTCGAGGTGCACCCGGGGCCGGTGATCACCCGCTTCGAGCTGGAACCGGCGGCCGGCGTCAAGGTGAGCCAGATCAGCGGCCTGTCGAAGGACCTCGCCCGTTCGCTGTCGGTGGTGAGCGTGCGCGTGGTGGAGGTGATCCCCGGCAAGCCGACCGTCGGCATCGAGATTCCCAACGAGCAGCGCGAGCTGATCCTGTTCGCCCAGACGCTGCGCTCGCGCGCCTACGACGACAGCCCCTCGCCGCTGACACTGGCGCTCGGCAAGGACATCCAGGGCCTGCCGACAGTGGCCGACCTGGCCAAGATGCCGCACCTGCTGGTGTCCGGCACCACCGGCTCGGGCAAGTCGGTGGCGGTCAACGCCATGGTGCTGAGCCTGCTGTTCAAGGCCACACCGGACGAAGTGCGGCTGATCATGATCGACCCCAAGATGCTGGAGCTGTCGGTCTACGAGGGCATTCCGCACCTGCTGTGCCCGGTGGTCACCGACATGAACGACGCGCACAACGCGCTGCGCTGGTCGGTGGCCGAGATGGAGCGCCGGTACAAGCGCATGGCCGCGCTCGGGGTGCGCAACATCGCCGGCTACAACCGCAAGGTACGCGAGGCGGCCGAGGCCGGCGCGCCCATCCCCGACCCGCTGCACGTGCCCGGCGACGCGGAGGACGCTGTCGAGCCGGTGTACTGCGAACCCATGCCGTACCTGGTGGTCATCGTCGACGAGTTCGCCGACATGATGATGATCGTCGGCAAGAAGGTGGAGCAGTTGATTGCCCGCCTGGCGCAGAAGGCGCGCGCCGCCGGCGTGCACCTGATCCTGGCCACGCAGCGACCGTCGGTGGACGTGATCACCGGCCTGATCAAGGCCAACATCCCGGCGCGCATCGCCTTTCAGGTATCGTCCAAGGTCGACTCGCGCACCATCCTCGACCAGATGGGCGCCGAGGCCCTGCTCGGCCACGGCGACATGCTGTACCTGCCACCGGGCACCTCCATCCCCAGCCGCGTGCACGGCGCCTTCGTGTCCGACGAGGAAGTCCACCGCGTGGTGGCGCACCTGAAGTCGGTCGGCCAGCCCGATTACCGCGACGAGATCCTGCGCGGCGACTTCGCCGACGACGGCAGCGAGGGCAGCGGCGCGCCGTTTGCCGTCGGCGAGCCCGGCGAGGGCAGCGACGAGCTTTACGACAAAGCGGTGTTCCTGGTCACCAGCAGCCGCCGGGCATCGGTGTCGGCGGTGCAGCGACACCTGCGCATCGGCTACAACCGCGCCGCCCGGCTGGTGGAGGAAATGGAACGCGCCGGCATTGTCGGCCCGCTGAAACCCAACGGTCAGCGCGAAGTCCTGGCCGAGGCACCTCCCGGTGGCTGAGCGCCTGCGCCACGTCCTGCTGGCGGCCCTGCTGGCGCTGCCGGCGCCGCTGCTGGCGGCTTCGGCGCTGGCTCCACTCGAGCGTTTCTACGCCGACACGCGCACGCTGGCCGGGCAGTTCACGCAAACCGTGACCGACGCCAGCGGCACCGTCAGCGAGGAAAGCCGCGGCGAGTTTGCGATCGCGCGTCCCGGGCGGTTCCGCTGGGATTACCAGACGCCGTTCGAGCAGATCATCGTCGCCGACGGCCGCGAGCTGTGGGTGTACGAACCGGACCTCGACCAGGCCACCGTGCGCCCGGTGGACGAGCAGACCGCCGACGCGCCGGGGCTGCTGCTGTCCGGCGCCCGATTCCCGGCCGACCTGTTCGACGCCGTCGCCGAAGCGGACGGCTGGCTGCGCCTGACCCCCACCCGGGCCGACAGTGGCCTGGGCAGCGTGCGCCTGAAGCTGGCCGACGGCACGGTGCAGGCGCTCGAACTGCACGACGGCCTCGGCCAGACCACGCGCATCGAACTGCACCACCTGCGGCGCAACGAGCCGGTGCCCGCCAAGCGGTTCGCCTTCACACCGCCGGCCGGGGTCGATGTGATCCGCGCCCTGCCGGCGCCCGGCGGCGGGTAGTCCGCCGATGCCGGGCGGC
>NZ_JBFJTF010000076.1:0-10969 GCF_041625615.1 Immundisolibacter sp.
GGTCGGTAACCTGCTGGCCTACGAGAGCCCGCAGCGCGTGTCCCGGCTGGTGGCGCTGTGCTCGGCCGGACTCAACGTGCAGCCGGCCGCCGGCATTCGCGCCACCGCCATTCCGTCACGCCAGCAGGTCGAGGCACTGGTGCGCGGGTGGCTGCATGACGCTTCGCGCGTGTCGGACGGCGATCTTGCCCATGTGGTCGATACGCTGGTGGCCGCCGCCAATGCACCCGGCGCGCTCGAAAGCCTGGACCCGCTGCTGGCTCAGCAGGAAAACCCGGCGCTGCGGGCACGCTATCTGCTGATGCGCCGGCTGCCGTTCGTCGAGGTTCCGACGCTGGTCGTCTGGGGTGAGCACGACCCGCTCGAACCGTATCCAGTGTGGAAGGCCGAGGCATCGCAGGTCGAGCACGACTTCACCCGGTGCAGCCGGCCGTGGGCGGCGCCACGGGCCCGCTTCGCCAGCTTGCCCACCGGCCACTATCCCCACTGGGAACTGCCGCGCGAAACGGCGCACCTGATCGCGCCGTTCCTGTTGGCCAACGACTGATCGCCCCAAAGGAGCTCCTTCCCTGATGCCCGTTACCGCTCCCATGCAGCGCCCCCGGTCCGTCGGCGAGATGATGCAGCGCGTTGCCTTCATGATCACGCCCGAAGGCATGGGGCGTGCCCTGGCCTTTCAGCCACGGCCGGACGACGTGTTCATCGCGCCGTTCCCGAAAAGCGGCACCACCTGGCTGCAGCAGATCGTGCACACGCTGCGCACCCGCGGCGACATGGCGTTCGAGGAAATCACCCAGGTCATTCCGTGGCTGGAACTGGCCCACGACATGGGTATCGACGTCGAGGCCGGGCAGCCGGCCAGGCCGCGCGCCTTCAAGACCCACCTGGGCTGGGACCAGGTTCCCAAGGGCGCGCGCTACATCGTTTCCGTGCGTGACCCGCGCGATGTGCTGGTGTCGCAGTTCCACTTCTGGAACGGCTGGTTCTACGAGGCCGGCACCGTCAGCATCGACGACCTCGCCATGGGGCTGTTCCTGAACCCGAACGTGCCGTTCAACTATTGGCCGCACCTGCAAAGCTGGTGGCCGCAGCGCGAGCGGCCGGACGTGCTGATGCTGTGCTACGAGAGCATGCTGGCCGACCCCGAGGCGGCCATCCGGCGCATCGCCGCCTTCATCGGCGTGCCGCTGGACGACGCCCTGCTGCGCCTCACGCTGGAGCATGCATCGGTCGACTTCATGCGCGCCCACGCCCGCCAGTTCGACGACCACCTGGTGCGCGAAGCCCGCGACCACGTCTGCGGTCTGCCCCCCAGCGAGACCGGCGGCCACAAGGTGCGCAGCGGCAAGGCCGGTGGGCACGAGGCGGTCCTGAGCGACGCCGTGCGCGCGGCGCTGGACGAAGCCTGGCAGCGGGAGATTGCCGGCCCGCTGGGGCTCCCGGACTACGCGGCGCTGCGGCGGGTGCTGGAGGGGGCGGGGTAGAACGTAGGTGCGCTGCGTCGGGTGCGGCGACGAACGACCCGCAGGCTTCGGCGACGCGTGAGGAAGGGGTAAAGGCCGACGGGCCGTGCCGACCGATGCGAAGCGCCAGGTCTGCAAGGGCATGACGTGACATCGGGTCGTTGCGCCGATTACCCATCCCACGGCTCGCTGGGCTTCGTCCGGCGCCGCACGTGACGGCCGGCGCCTCCGTCAGGCCATGTTCGTCTTGGCCGGGTCGATCAGGCCGTGCAGGCGCTCGCCGCGCAGGTAGCGGGCGATGTTGTCGCAGGCGCGGGCGGCCGATATCTGGCCGCCGCCGGGGGCGCGGGGGGAGTTGTGCGGCGAGCCGAGCACGTTCGGCAGGTCCAGGAACGGGTGGTCCATGCGGAACTCGCCGTGGCGAAAGGGTTCCACCCACCACGCGTCGATGCCGGCGCTGGCCGTGGGGTGCGCCACCAGGAATTCGTACAGCGCCTTCTGGTCGATGATTTCGCCGCGGGCGACGTTGATCAGGCAGGCGTCCGGCTTCAGCAAGGCCAGTTCACGGGCACCGATCAGGCCGTCGGTGCGCGGCGTCAGCGGCAGGCACACCACCAGCAGGTCGGCGGCGCGCATGACGCTTTCGAGGTCGTCCAGGGTGCCGGTGAAGTCGGCCGGGTAGTCGCTGCGGCCGGTGCTGTTGATGGCCTGGATGCGCATGTCGAAGTGACGCAGCAGCTCGGCGGTGGCGCGACCGATGCCGCCGAAGCCGAGGATGGCGGCGGTCTTGCCGCGCAGGGTGCCGGTGTCGCCCAGCTGGTCGAACACGCCCTGCTGCATGCGGTGATGGTTGTAGAGCAGCTTTTTCGACAGCGCCAGCGCCATGGCGAGAATGTGTTCGGCCATGGGCTCGGAAAAGCCGCCGGCGTTGCTGGCCATCAGGCACGCGGAAGGAAACTTCGAAAGATCAATGTGATCCACGCCAGCGCTCATGAATTGCACGAACTGCCATTGCGGTGCCGGCGGCCAGTCGTCGCCCATCTCCAGCTGCGGACGCAGGCACAGCAGCACCTGCGCCTGGGCCAGCGCCTCACGCCGGTCGACGGCGGGCACGTCGTCCAGGAAGCGCACGTGTGCCAACTCACCCAGGCGCGCCTGCACCATGGGCTTGAGTGGGCCATCCAGGGTGCACATGAGGGTGGGCTTGCTGCGGGTGACGGTCATGCCGTGGCCTCCGGGTTCGATGCGTCACGCGCCAGCAGGGTGGTGACGGCGACGTGTGTGCTCAGGTAGATCTCGCCCGGCGGTAGCTCCTCCAGCAGGCCGCTGCGGCGCAGGCGGTCCATGACCGGGCCCTTGAACTCGGCCAGGTGGACGCACACACCGGCCTCGCGCAGCGCCGGCAGCAGGGATTCGAGCATGGCAAGACCGCTGCTGTCGATGTGATTGATGGCGCTGCCGACCAGGATCAGGTGATCGACCTGCGGACGGGCGGCCAGCGCTCCCAGGATGAAGTGCTCCACCCGGGCCGCGTTGGCGAAGTAAAGTCCCTCGTCCACCCGCACCAGCAGCAGCGTCGGCCAGGTTTCGACGCGGTGGCGGGCGACATTGCGGAAATGCTCGGTACCCGGCACCCGGCCGATCACTGCCATGTGCGGCCGCCCGCTGCGCCAGATGTGGATGGCCAACGCCAGCAGGGCGCCCAGCAGCAGGCCGCGTTCGACACCGATCAGCAAGACGGCGGTGAAGGTGGCGGCGAAGGTGAGGCCGTCACCGCGGCTGTAGGCCAGTGTGCGGCGAAAGCCACGCACGTCGATGAGCGGCACTACGGCAACCACGATCAGCGCCGCCAGCGCGGCCTTGGGCAGGTTGCGGAACAGGCCGGTCAGCGCCAGCGCGGTGACGGCAACCAGCAGGGCCGACACCACGCCGGCCATCGGCGTGCGGGCGCCGGTGGAAAAGTTGAGCGCCGAGCGGCTGAAACTGGCCGCCACCGGCAGTGCGCCGCCGGCCACCGCGGCGGCATTGGCGGCACCGAGTGCCAGCAGTTCCTGGTCGGCATCGATGCGCTGACGCCGTCGGCTGGCCAGCGCCTGGCCAATGGAAACGCTGCTGACGTAACTGACCAGCGCGATGAGGATGCCCGGTGCCAACAGCTCCAGCCAGCCGGGGGCGCGCACGAAATCCAGCGACGGCGCCGGCAGCCCGGCCGGAATCTGCCCGACCACGGCGACGCCATCGGCGGCGAGGTGCGCAATGCCCACGGCCAGGGTCGCGATGACCACCATCGCCAGGGGTGCCATGCGGCCGAGCAGGTCAGCCGCCAGCGAGGGCAGCGGCAGGCGCCGGAGGAGGGCGCGCAGCGGGCGACCGCCCAGCAGCAGCAGCGCCAGGCTGGCGAGGCTGATGAGCAGCGTGGGCGCGTGCAGTTCCGGCAGGTGCCGCGCCAGTCCGCCGAGTACCTCGTACACCAGCGGGCCGGTGTCCGACCGCAGGCCAAGCAGCGCCGGCAACTGCGTGAGCACGATCAACACCGCCGCGCCGCTGGTGAAGCCGTCGAGCACCGGCCGGCTGAGAAAGTTAATGAATGCGCCGGCGCGCAGCGTGGCCAGTACCAGCAGCGTGACCGCCGATATCGCGGCCAGTTGCAGCGCGTGCACCACGTTGCCGGCGGGGTCGCCGTGGCTGACGGCGGCCAGGGCGCTGGCCACCATGATGGCGTTGACGGCCACCGGGCCGACGCCGACATACGGGCTGGTGCCGAACAGGGCATAGGCCAGCGATGGCAGCACGCTGGCATACAGGCCGACCTGCGGCGGCAGGCCGGCGACCACGGCATAGGCCATGGCCTGGGGGACCAGCAGGACGGCGGTGACGGTGCCGGCGACGGCGTCGGCGGCGGCATCGGCTCGGTTGTACTGTCGCAGCCAGCGCAAGGGCGGCAGGCGGCGGGCGAGGCGGGCGGTCAGGGCGGGCTTCAGAACGGCGGCTCCGGGTCGGCTCTTTGCCGACATTATCGGCCGCCTATGGCTCCCCGGCACATGCAGCGCCGGGGAAGCAGCAGGCGCGGCGGGTCAACCCCGCCGCGCCAAGGCTCAGTAGACGGCGTCGGCGCGGTAGCGCTCGGGCAGGTTTTCAGGCCGCCCGTGGGGCGCGGCGGCGCCGCTGTCCCAGTACGCCTCCACGCGCGGGTGCATGACCTTGCGCCACAGCGGCGGGATCATGGCGACCCACAGCATGGTGAGGTAGCCGAACGGCAGACGCGGCGCGTCGTTCATCACGCGCAGGATCTGGTAGGGGCGGCCGACGTTGGCGTGGTGGTCGGAATGGCGGTCGATCTGGCAGAAGAACAGGCTGCTGACCAGGAAGCTGTCGTCCCAGGCGTGCGCGTCGCGGATGGTTTCCCAGCCGCCTTCCGGCAGGCGCCGGCGCGCCAGGCCGTAGTGTTCCAGGAAGTCGGCCACCGCCAGCAGGCCACGCGCGAACAGGAAGTGCGCGATGAACAGCGGCAGGGCCAGCCAGCCGAACAGGCTGATCATCACCACCAGCCAGGTCACCGGCAGCACGGTCATCCACAGCATGCCGTTGTGCAGCGACCACGGCGAGCGGCCCTGGCGGCGCAGGCGCTCGGCCTCGATTTCCCAGCCCATCAGTGTCTTGAGCACGATGCTGCGCGGGCCGAACACCCACACGTTCTCGCCGTACTTGGCCGAGCCGGGGTCTTCCGGCGTGGCGACCCGGTTGTGGTGCCCGTAGTTGTGGTAAATGGCGAAGTCGCACATGTTGATGGGCGTGAACAGCAGGATGCCCATCCAGCGGTCGAAGCGCTGGCCGTGGTGCGCCAGCTCATGCGCCGCGGTGGCGCCAAAGCCGACCGCGATCGACGACGACAGCAGCAGGCCGATCTGTTCAAGCGTGCTCAGCTGCCCGCCAGTGAACAGCCAGTAGCTGAAGACGGCCACGGCCCACTGTGCCGGCACCAGCACCCACAGCATGACCCGGTAGAACAGGCTCTTCTCGAGCGCGGCTTCGTCTTCCGGGCGGTGATTGATGTTGTCCGGCCCGACGAACGGGTCGATCAGCGAAACCGCCGCGAACACCATCACCGTCAGCCAGTGCCAGATGCCGCCGCCCAGCAGCCATCCGAGCACCGGCAGCGCCAGCAGGCCGATCAGAGGCCAGGTTGTGACACGGGCGACCACGCTCAACTGCGTGGTGCCGGGTTTCAAGACGCCTTCCATGGTTTTCTCCACGACGTGGAGACGGCCACCCTGGCCGTCCTAACTGCGTCATGGTAACGGGTTCGGCGTCCTTTACAAGTGTTCGGGATGTCGGTGCGGGCTGGCTTTCAGGGGTGGTGGCGCCGCGCCAGCGTGCCCATCAGTTGCGGGTCCGCGAATGCGCGGGTGAGTGCGTTCGACACCGTCTGGTTGACCAGCCGCTGACTGAGCGCCGGTGCCGGATGGAAGGCCACTTCCTGTTCCTGATGCGCGCGGTAGGTCGTGGTGTAGCTGGCATGGCCCGCGACGGCCGCAGCCCGTATGTCGGCATCCACGAACACCGTCTTCTTCATCACCGCGCTCGACAGGTCATACGTGATCTGCAGCACCTCCAGCGTCAGCGTGTTGGCGAGCGGCGTGGGCGCCGGCTCGACGGCGAAGCCGAGGCGTTCGAGTGCCAGCGTGGCTTCCCGGTACACCACGTCCACCACGTTCACGGCCGGGTCAATGCCGGTCACGGCGCCGTTGCGCTGTGCCTCGGTCAGCGGGCGGCGATCGACCACCTGCACGGCCACCGGCGTGCCCTGGCCGATGTTGCGGGCGGCGACGTCGATGGTCGGTTTCAGGTCGAGGCGTTGCGGGGCGGTGCTGCAGGCAGCGACGAGCAGCGCAAGTACAGGCACGAGGAGCAGGGTGGGTGCGCGCATCGGAGGGAACTTCACCGGGGTGGACCGAAGAGGGCGCCTATTGTGCCCGTCCGTCAGGCGCCCGGCCGCAGCGTGACGGATGAATTTCGCGCCGTGGTTACGGTCGGGCGCGAACGTCCTAGAAAGGCTCAACCGCCGGGCGCAGGTCGAGCTCCAGCGTCCAGGCCCTCGGGTCCTGAACATGCAGTTGCCAGTAGGTTTCGGCGATGGCATCCGGCGCCAGCACGGTGTGATCGGCGCGCTCCGGTTGGCGCTGACGCAAGCGCGGCGTGTCGATCTGGCCGTCGATCACGACATGGGCCACGTGCACACCCTGAGGGCCATATTCCCGCGCCATGCTCTGTGCCAGCGCGCGCAGGCCGAACTTGGGGACCGCCAGCGTGGCGAAGTTTTTGCTGCCGCGCCAGGCGGCAGTGGCGCCTGTCAGCAGCACGGTGCCGCGTCCGGCGTGCGCCATGGCAGGCAAAAGCGCGCGGGCGAACAAAAACGCGCCGAGGCATCCGGTACGCCAGGCTGCCTCGAATTGCTCGGGGGTGACGTCGGTGAGGCCGCCGGGCCGGTAGCCACCGGCGTTGTAGATGAGCACCGACGGCTCGCCCAGATCGCGCTCGACCGCCTCGCAGACCGTTTGCACCGCGGCGGCATCGGTGGCGTCGGCGGCATAGGTTTTCAGGCGCGGGCCGAGGTCCGTCAGCTGGGCGCTGGCATGCGACAGGGTGTCGGCGTGCCGCGCCACCAGCGCCAGCGCGAAGCCTTCACGGGAGAATCGGCGGGCCAGCGCAAGGCCCAGGCCGGGGCCGGCGCCAACGATGATCGCAGTGGGCCAAGTGCTCATGGTGCTTACCTCGGGCGTTGTCGGGAACGTTCGAAATCAATCGACCGTCAAGGTCGATGGTACGCCGCCGTGCTCAGCGCAGATTGATTTTCCGGCTGGATTCTGAAAGTATCCGGCGCTTGCCATCCGTCACCAGCAGTGCCCGGAGTGGCGCCGGCTGCCAACCGTTCGGTCCAGGGCTGGACCGGTCGTTCAGTCAAAGTCTTTCAAGAAGTTTCTGAAGCCAAATACCGCATATGGAGTGCGCACCATGCTTGAGTACAGCCGCAACGACGCCAAATCCTGGGCTCTGAAGACCGTCAAGGGCTTTTACCAGTGCCCGATCAGCCCGGTCACGGCCGACGGCAAGATGGACGAAGCCGGTCTGCGCGAGAACATCGAGAAGTTCATCGACGTCGGCATCGACGGCCTGGTGGTCGGCGGTTTCATCTCCGAGTGCTGGAACCTGACCCTGGCCGACTGGTACCGCTATCACGAAGTGGTGGCCGACGCCGCCAAGGGCCGCATGCAGCTGGCCACCATCATTCTCGACCCGTCCGTGCATCAGGCGCTCGAGAAGATGAACTACGTCGAGAAGCTCGGCTTCCAGAGCGCCGAGGTCATCAACCCGGTGGTGCAGCTGCGTTCGGACGACGAGATCTACGCCTGGTACAAGTACCTGACCGACCGTAGCAACATGGCCGTGTGCCTGTACCGCACGGCGGTGTCGGGCAAGGTGATCGGCTTCGACCTGATCAAGCGCCTGGCCGACCTGGACACCGTCGTGGCCGTCAAGCAGGGCAGCCTGGTGCGTGCCGAGACGCTGAAGCTGCGCCGCATGGTGCGCGAGGACTTCATCGTGTCCGACCCGAACGAGGCGGTGTTCCTGGACGACCTGCGTCGCGGTGGCCAGGTGGTCTGGGGCGAGATGTCCTACCTGGTCTACGGCAAGAAGCGCGCCCTGATCGACCAGTACCGCCAGCTGGCGGCCGAGGGCAAGTGGGAAGAGGCCCACCAGGTGTCCGAGCAGCTGGCGCCGGTGCGCGAGTTCCTGGAAGACATGCTGGTCTGGGAAATCGTGAAGACCGCGACCTACGCCGGTGCGGTCGGTGGCATCAAGGTGTGGTTCGAGGCGCTGGGCTTCAACGCCGGCAGCCTGATCCCGCCGGTTGCGCCGCCGAGCGAAGAAAAGAAAGAGTGGATCCGCGGCAAGGTGCAGGAGTTGGGCCTGGTCTGACCAGGTCTGCCTCGGTCCCGATAACAGCGAGGAGATGAGCGATGCCGGATTACAGCCGTAAGGACGCCAAGGCCTGGGCGCTGGAGAAGGTCAAGGGCTTCTACATGTGCCCGATCAGCCCGGTCGGTGACGATTTTCAGTTCGATTACGCGCAGTTGCGCGAGAACATCGATCAGTTCATCGACATGGGCATTGAGGGTCTGGTGGTCGGCGGGTTCATCGCCGAGTGCTGGAATGTGCCGCTGCGCGAGTGGCTGAAGTACCACCAGGTGGTGGCGGAAGCCGCGCGTGGCCGCATTCCGCTGTGGACCATCATCCTTGATCCGTCTGTGCACCAGGCGCTCGAGAAGCTGGACTACGTCGAGAAGCTTGGTTTCGAGGGCGCGGAGGTCATCAACCCGGTGGTGCAGATGCGCACCGACGATGAGATCTTCGACTGGTTCAAGTACCTGACCGATCGCAGCAACCTGGCCGTTTGCCTGTACCGCACGCCGGTGTCGGGCAAGGTGCTGGGTTTCGACCTGATGCGCCGCCTGGCGGACCTGGACACCTGCGTGGCCGTCAAGCAAGGCCACCTGGTGCGGGCCGAGACGCTGAAGCTCCGACGCGACCTGCGCAAGGACTTCATCGTTTCGGATCCGTACGAGGCGGTGTTCCTGGACGATCTGCGCCAGGGCGGCCAGGTGGTGTGGGGCGAACTGTCCTACATTCTCTACGGCAAGCTGCGACCGCTGGTCACCGAGTACCGGCGGCTGGCGGCCGAGGGCAAGTGGGAAGAGGCCTATCAGGTCTCCAGCAAGCTGGACCCGGTGCGCGACTACTACGCGGATGTGTTCCTGTGGACCGTGGCGCAGACGGCGACCTATGCGTCGGCGCTGGCGGGCCTGAAGGTGTGGTTCGAGGAGATCGGACTGCACGCCGGGCGCATCATGCCGCCGGTGCGTGAGGCACCGGAGCCGTTCAAGCAGGAAATCCGCGACACGCTGCGCAAGTTGGGCGTGGTCTGATACCTGTCAACGGCTGAGATATGAACCCGGTCACCGCGCGGCGGTGGCCGGGTTTTTTTATGCGCCGCCCGCCCGGTTCACGTCGGTGGCGTGTCCTGCCAAAGGCGGCGGCCGACCAGGGTGGCGAAGGGCACCGCGCCGGCAAGAAGTAGCCAGTAGTACGTGGCAAAGCGCCAGGCCAGCAGCGCCGCCGCCAGTGTGGCCGCAGGCAGCCACGGCGCGAGCAGTGCGCCAATGCCCACTTCCACGCCGCCACTGCCGCCCGGCAGCAGGGTGGCCTGGCCGGCGCCGAAGCTGATCATCTGTATCAGGAACAGGTACGACCACTGGACCGGCTCCGCCAGGCTGCGCACGATCCAGTACAGCACGCTGTAGCGCAGCAGCCAGTGGCCCATGCACAGCAGGTACACCAGCCCCAGGCGCCAGCGCGCCAGGCCAAGAAGCAGCGTGAGTCCGTGACGAAAACGCAGGATCCAGCGCGCCAGCTGGCGCCGTCGGCTGGCCGAAATGTGCAGGCGATGCAACACACGTCCGGCCCAGAGCAGTACGCGGCGGTAGTCGCGCACGGTCAGCCACAGCAGGGTGCAGCCGCCGATCAGCAGTGACAGCAGGACGCCGACGGCCCAGCCGACGTGCAGTTCCTGGGGACCGGCCAGCAGCAACGGCGAGATGATCAGCAGTGCCGCCAGGAAGAACGTCAGGTCGAGCGCCTGGTCGAGTGCGTACATGGCCGCTGCCTGGGTGTTGTCCACCCCGCATTGGCCGACCAGGTATACGTAGGCCAGCGCGCCGCCACTGCCGGCGGGCGTGGCATTGGTGGCGAACTCGATGGCCATGATGCGGCTGATGGCGCGCGGCAGACCGACGCGTTGGCCGAGCCCACCGAGCACCAGGCACAGGCGGCTGGCGTTGATCACCCATCCTGCCGAGACGCTGCCGATGGCAACAAGCCATACCTGCAGGGACAGGTTGCGCAGTTCCGGCAGCAGTGCGCTGCCGCCGATGAACACCGGCACCAGTGCGCCCACGGCCAGGGCCAGGGCAATCAGCAGTACGGCGCGTTTCAAGCGGCCAGGTCCAGCCAGGTGGATTTGGTCAGCGGGCGGCGATGGCGCAGCAGCGCACGCAGGGTGTCGGTCCAGAAGCGCTGGGCGCGGTCGTGTTGCATGTCGACTGGATGAAGGCCCAGACGCAGCAGGGGGGTGTCACGGTAGTGCGCCAGAAGGGCCTGGTTGAAACCGCGCGAGACCAGGCGACGCGCGGCGCTGCGGGCACTCCACACCAGGCCCGGGGCGGGATAGGTACGCCCTCGGTGCAGATCGATCAGGGTGCGCGCGGTGCTGGTGTAGCGCAGGCCACACTCGGCCACTGCCGCGCGTCCACCTGGTCCGAGCAGCCAGGCCGGCGCCACGAACCCGGCCGGTCGCCAGCCGAACTCGGCGAACAGTGCCAGGCCGCGCCTGAGCCGTTCGACCGCCGCGCCCCGGCCAAGACGGTAGAACTCCGCCTCGCGGGTGTATA
>NZ_JBFJTF010000077.1:0-10819 GCF_041625615.1 Immundisolibacter sp.
GGTTGCCACCCGGTCCCTGCCGGACGCGCGGCGCTGGCCGGCGCCGCCTGCGCCCGGCGGGCGCCCCCACCCTGCCCCTGCGCCACGGCCTGGCGACTGGCCTGGGACGCCGGCGCGACGCGCGTGGCGACTGGCGCGACCGGGCTTCGTGCCAGCGGGTCGAAAAAGGTCGCCGACGGCGCCCGATCGAACAGCGCCAGGCGTGCCGCCAGCGCGCGCTCTGTCGCGACGGCATCCACCACCCCGACCGCGGCGAGCCGGCGCAGGGCCTGCCTTACGGCACGGACACCGGGCAGCGGTGCGCCGCCCGCCTCACCCTTCACGGCGCTCACGAATCAGCTCCAGATGTACCAGCATCTGCCCCAACGTGAGGCCGGCAACATGGTCCGGTGTCCAGCCGAATTCGGCCGACAGCAGATGCGCAGCACGCACCAGCGGGTCGGCCGCGGCCGCCTGAAGGCTCTCCTCTTCCAGGGTGATGCCGCTGATGCCGTTGACCGCCTGCAGCAGGTGTTCCAGCACCCCCACCGGCAGCGCGTTGACCTGCGCCAGCGTCAATGCGGGCTCTTCCAGTGCGGCCTGCACCATGAGGGCGGACAGCAGCTGGTCGTTGTCCTTGGCGGCACGGGCGATGAGTGTCAGATCGCGCACCGTCAGCGGGCGCAGACGCACGCGGCCATCCGGCGGCGCGGTGGGCCCGAGCAGCTGCGGCGGCACCTCGACCTCGTGGGTCAGCGCGCCCCCGGCGAGCAGTTCGTCGGCACTGAGCATCGGACCGTTCCGAACGCGCTCAGGCGCCCTCGTCGGCGACCGTCAGGTACAGCGCCTGAAACGCCGCCGACTCCATGACGAAGTCGTCCTCCGGCAACGTGTAGGACCACTGGTCCAGCTTCACACCGTGCAGCGTGAGGGTGGACCTGACGCCGGGCACGGCGGCGTTTTCCGCCAGCAGCGTGATGTTGAATGCCGGCTGCGCCCACGACTGGGCCGGGCGTCCGTCGGCGGCCTCCCCGAGCAACAGGCGCAGGAGCGCGCCGTTCAGATAGGCTCGCTGGATGGTCCCACGGACCGACACGTTGCCCGGACGCAGCTCGGTTGCGTACCGCTGGCCGAGTTCGTGGAACGGACGCACCTCGGCGCGCACCTCCAGCGAGACACCGGTGGCGCGACCGATGGTGACCAGGTCGTTGCCATCGATGATGCCCTGGGCGGCCTCGGCCTCGCGGCCGTTGGCGGCCACCGTCGACAGCGTGATGGAGCCATCCGCTCCGGTGAAGACACTGGTATTGGCCATGACGATACTCCTCGCTGTGACGCGGACTTAGGACAGCGCCAGGGTGACGCGGATGTAGTCGATGCTGAATGTCGGCTGCAGGGCCACGTTCACCACGCAGCGACCGGCGATTTCGTCGGCACGGGTCGCCTTCACCTCCAGGGTGTAGCCGGTGAGCTGCTCGTCGACCAGCATGGTGGACAGAAAGCTGTCCAGCGCGCCGTTGAGCGCCTTGCGCACCCGCTCGTTGTTCAGACGCCCGATGAATGGATTGGCCACGTTGCGAATACCGGCCTTGGCGTAATCGACAATGCGTCGGGTCGTGATCTGGGCAAACGCCGCGCCCTCTGTGGTCACGCCGCGTACCACGCGAATGCCCTGGCGGCTTTCGAGCGCCAGCACGTTGCCGGACACCAGCGCCTTCAGTTCGCCGTAGCCGTACTTGCGGCCCAGTCGGGTGACACCGGCCAGGGTCTTGTTGGTGGGGCTGGCCTGCGGTGCGAGTGAAGCGACGAGACCCGCCACGGCGGCCGCGGTGTACTGCCCCGGCAGCAACACGTCGCTGCCATCCGGATCACGCCCATAGACCGCCGGCGTGGCCAGGACCAGCCGCTTGTCGGCATTGGCCTGGGCGATCACGTCGGCAGGCAAGGCACTGGCGGCAAGGTCGGAGCCGACGATGCCGATCACGTCGCGGGCATTGGTCTCGGCGCTGTTCACGGCCGCCTTGAGCAGCCCCGTGGCGGCGGCGGTATCGAGTTCCGGCGCCACCAGCAGATTGATGTCCTCCTTGAGAAGTTCATCCACGGCATCACTGAAATCGGCAGTGCCGGCCGCCACGGCGTGGGCATACACGGTGGTTGCGCCATTGCGGAACAGCAGTTCCAGCCCGCGCATCAGGTTGAGTGTCCCGGTGGAGACCGGATCGGCCGGCGCCCACAGTGCCTCGGCATCGTCCAGGCTGGACAGGATGTGCGTGGTACCCAGTGCGTTGGTGACCCCGGCCGCCGCCGCGGCGGTACCGACGATGCCGACATTGCCGTAGGCCACGCCCTTGGGGGCGATGAGCCCTTCCGCCTGCACGCGGATAAACGTGCCGGGAATGATCTGTTCCGCAAAATTTTCTTCCATTGCGCGGCCTCCGGGCAGTGACTAATAGAGTTCGATCAGGCGCACGCGGTGAAAGCGCGCGCCGGCGTTGCCTTGCGTGAAAAAGCCAAGCTCGCCTGCCGGCACCGGCAGGTCGGTGTGGATGTCCAGCGTCTGCGCGCCGTCCAGGCTGGCGCGCACGGTGTGGTCAAAGGCGGTGACGGTCAGCGTGTGGCGGACACCGGTGGCAAAACCCGCCGCAACCGCACCGAGCGTGTGCCACCCACCTTCGCCGTCGAACCGGCCGAACTGGTGATAGCCGTGCCGCTGCGAGGCCAGGAAATGCCAACGTGCCGTGCCCGAGCGACCAAACACGATGCCGATGCCATCCGGACTGGTGGCATCGAACTCGATGCTGGCGATGAAGCGCGACGACGCCAGCGGCACGCCACTGACCCGCCACAGCAGCTGCGAGCCGGCCTTG
Source organism: Immundisolibacter sp. (assembly GCF_041625615.1). Classification (GTDB taxonomy): domain Bacteria; phylum Pseudomonadota; class Gammaproteobacteria; order Immundisolibacterales; family Immundisolibacteraceae; genus Immundisolibacter. The sequence continues at coordinate 2,847 of NZ_JBFJTF010000077.1, forward strand.
TGTGGATCGCCGAGGTCGAGTGGACCGCCCTGGGTGGCGGCGTTCTGCACAATGCACTGACCCGCCGCATCGAACACCCAGTCGCCGGGCGGCGACCCGGCATTCAGCGCCGCATCGTCGCTGGCCATGAACCGGCTCAGCGGCTGCGGCGCGCCGGCCAGGGTCCGGGTGGCCAGATCGAAACGGTAACGCGCGCGGTACGGCGTGTGATTGAGATCGAACGCCAGATCCAGGGTGTCGATCCGGCCCTCGGAGGAGGTCGGCAGGTGCAGGTACTCGAAGCTCAGTTCGAACTGAGCGCGGCGCGGATCGGGCGGCATCTGGTCGTTCAGGGCCAGGCGTTCGATGCCCCGCCCACGCAAATCGGCGTTGCTTTGCGTCAGCAGAGCGCTGACCACCGACTGCAGATGATCCGCCGCCGCCTGCTCGGCACCGCCGTCCACACGCACATCCAGTACCGCCCGCACGCAGCGCGCCACCACGGCGCCGCGCGGCTCGGCGTGCTCGCCGGCGTAGCCACCCAGCCCCCGGTGCCGCACGGCACTGGGCACCACCCGCAGCCGGTGCGACAGGCTCGGTGGCGGTGCCGGCAAGGCAATGCCGTTGATCGCCTGATCAAGCGCGCCCAGTGCAGCGACTGCGACCGGGTCAGTCAACTCCCTATCTCCACTGCTGATACCACTCGAACAGATCGCCGCGACACATGACACAGGCCGCGAACCGCCGGCATTCCGACACCTGCCTGTTGAACACGTGCTGGGGCGTGCCCGCCGAACTGCATGTCCTGGTTATCTTGCCGACCGCCAACCCCACCGCGCTGTCAACCAGTGCACAGAGACCCGCAAAGCCGTTACTTTCCTCAGCACCCTTCACTACCGCGACGGACCATGGCCACCTGGGCGATCGGCGACATTCAGGGCTGCTACGACGAATTGCGCACGCTGCTGCGCAGCATCGGGTTTCGCCCGGACCGCGACCGTCTGTGGCTGGTCGGCGATCTGATTAACCGCGGCCCGCGGTCAGCGGACGTACTGCGGTTCGTGCGGGCATTGGGCGACGGTGCGGTGAGTCTGCTGGGCAACCACGACCTGCATCTGCTGGCGGTGGCGGCCGGTCACGGCCGCCTCAAGCGCGGCGACACGCTGCAGGAGATCCTCGACGCTCCCGACCGTGCCGCACTGCTCGAGTGGCTGCGCGAGCGGCCACTGTTCCATCACGACCCCGACCTGAACGTGGCCATGGTTCACGCGGCCCTGGCGCCCAGCTGGGACATCCGTGCCGCCGCCGCCCGCGCCGGCGAGGTGAGCAGCGCCCTGCGGAGCGATCCGGACGGCTATTTCAGGCACATGTACGGCAACACCCCGCACCGCTGGGACGATGCCTTGCAGGGGCCGCAGCGCCTGCGGGTAATCACCGATTACCTGACCCGCGTGCGTTTCTGCCAGCCGGATGGCACGTACGACATGCGCGCCAAGGGGCCGCCGGGAAGCCAACCGGCAGGCTTCCTGCCGTGGTACGCGTTGCCGACACGCGCCAGTGCCGGCACGCCCATCGTGTTCGGCCACTGGTCCACCGTAGGCATGGTGGCGACGGACGATGTATTTGCGCTGGATACCGGCTGTGTCTGGGGACGGACGCTCAGCGCCCTGTGCCTGGAGGAGCGGCGTTGGGTCAGTGTGGACTGCCCGCAGCACGGCCGTTGATCAAGCGGCTACCATTGGCCCACGGTGCAGGCCATGATGGCTTGAAGGATCGACCGCGAACCGGCGACGCCATGACCGGCGACGCCTCGGCCGATACCGCCACGGATGGTTTGTGACTACACCTTAGCGTACGAGGAGAACTTGCGATGAACGCCATCCAGCGCCCACCCGGCCTGTCTTTCGACTGGCCCGGCCAATCAGACAGCGTCACCCGCGTACCCGGCCGGGTTTTCGTGGACCCGGACATCTACGCCCTGGAGCAGGAGCGCATCTTCCGCGGGCCGGTGTGGAACTTCGTCGGCCTGGAGGCGGAGATACCCAACCCCGGCGACTACAAGACGGTGCAGATCGCCGACACGCCGGTCATCGTCAGCCGTGACCGCGATGGCAGCCTCCACGCGTGGGTGAACCGCTGCGCGCACCGCAACGCCAAGATCTGTCTCGACAAGCAGGGCAACACCGACAGCTTCTACTGCGTCTACCACCAGTGGGGCTACGACCTCACCGGCAAGCTGATCGCAATTCCGTTCGCACGCGGCATCGGCGGTGAGGGCGGCATGCCGGCCGACTTCGACATGAACGCCGTGCGTCCCAGAAAGCTGCGGCTCGAGAACTTCTGCGGCGTGCTGTTCGCCAGTTTCAGCGACGAGACACCGCCGTTCGAGCAGTACGTGGGACCGCATGTGGCGAAGTTCATGCGCCGCATTTTCAACCGCCCAATCAAGGTCCTCGGCCATCAGCACCAGCACATGCGCGGCAACTGGAAGCTGTACGCCGAAAACCCGCGCGACGGCTACCACGCCAGTCTGCTGCACCTGTTCTTCGCCACCTTCGGCCTGTTCCGCGCCAGCCAGAAGGGCCAGCTGCACATCGACGAGAGCGGCCTGCAGACCTGCTTCTACACCTACGTCGACAAGGAAGACGAAGCCGCCCGCCAGCAAGGCATGAAGGAAGCCAGCCACACCTACCAGGAAGGCACCTATACCCTGGAGGACATGAGCCTTCTGAAAGGCAAGATGGAGTGGGATGACGGCGTCAATCTGGTGATCATCGACGTGTTCCCGATCATGATGCTGCAGCAGATCGCCAACGTCCTGAACATCCGCCAGTTCGAGCCGCACGGGCCGGACGGGGTCACCGTGCACTACACCTTCTTCGCCTATGCCGACGAAGACCCCGAACTGACCGAGATGCGCCTGAAGCAGATCAACCTGATCGGCCCGGCCGGCCTGGTGTCGATGGAGGACGGCCTGGCCATCGAGATCGTGCAGCAGGGCATCGCCAAGGACGGCGGCGCCGAGGCGATCATCGAGATGGGCGGCAAGGGCGTGGCGCCCGACACCACGTTTCTGGCCAGCGAAGACCCGGTGCGCGGCTTCTGGAACGGCTACCGGCGCATGATGGGCGTGTGACGCAGGTTATTCGGCCGGCACGGTTTCGGCTGTGTCGGCCGGAGCCGGTGACCGAAAGTCGACCAGCACCTGGGTGGCGTCCGGCAGCGTGAGACCCGAGGTCGCTTCGGCCTGCAGCAACGGCGCCAGCGTGGTGCGCAACACCGTGAACAGACGCGGGTTGGCAGCTTCCTGGCCGCGCAGCAGCGCCTTCATCTGCTGGCGCTGGCGGGTCGAGGCATCGCAGGTCGGGCAGTTGTCCGGAATCACCGGTAGCGGGCCGTTCTGCGCGAACGCCTCCGTCTGCCGTTCGCGGGCGTAGACCAGCGGCCGGATCACGCGCAGGTCGCCGTCGTCGTTCAGGTACCCCGCCGGCATAGCGCGCAGCTTGCCACCGAAAAAGGCGTTCATCAGAAACGTTTCCGCCACATCGTCCAGGTGATGCGCCAGCGCCAGCGTGCCGTAACCGTGCTCGCGTGCCAGGCCGTACAGCTTGCCGCGGCGCATGCGCGAGCAGAACGCGCACAGCGTACGACCCTCGAACGACCCCTTGGCCGCACGCGCCAGACTGTAGGTGGCCTGGTAGTACGGCACACCGAGGCCCTGGACGTAATCCGCCAGCGGACTGGGGTCGTAGCCCGGCATCTGCGGGTCGATGTTGGCGGCCCCGAGTTCGAAACGCACCGGCGCGCGCGCCTTCAGATGCAGCAGCACGTGCAGCAGCGACAGGCTGTCCTTGCCGCCCGACACGCCGACCAGGATGCGGTCGCCGTTGCGGATCAGGTCGAAATCGCGAATCGCCTCGGCGGTGGCGGTCACGAGGCTGCGCGGCGGCTTGATGGCGACGTTCATGGCGAAAGCACGGCTGGTGTAACGGCGGCGGCCGGCAATTGTCCCACAGCCCCACCCGGTCGCCGTGGGACAATGCGGCCGTCTACCGTGAGGAGAAGAGCATGGCCATCAGCAAAGTGACCAACGTGTATTACGTGGTGCCGGACATGGATGCCGCGGTGGCGTTCTACCGCGACACGCTGGGTCTGAACGTCAAGTTCAAGGACGGCGACAAGTGGACGCAGTTCGATGTGGGTGGCACGCAGGTGGCCATCGCCACTCCGGCGCCCGGTCAGGTGGACCCCGGCAGCAATGCCACCGTAGTACTGCAAGTGGACGATCTGGCCACCACGCGCGACGAACTGACCGCCCAGGGCATCGCCGTGAGTGAGGTCGTCGGCATGGGCGATCACGGCAGCTTCTTTACCTGCCGCGACCCCGCCGGCAACGTGGTGCAGTTCTTTGCACGGGCCTGAGGCCCGCGTCACACACCCTCAGTGGGGCAACTGGCGCCGGCCGGCAACGATCGACACCGCCTTGGCGATACCGATACCGACGCCCACCAGCAGCAGCACGCCGCCGAGCAGCACGCCGAACGGCCCGAGGGTGAAGATCATGATCACGGCGCAGGCCATCAGTGCCAGAGCAAGAACGATTGCGTCGTCCATGGCAGCCTCCTCCAGTGCGTTGTCCACACCCGAGACGGCGGAGGCCAAACCGGTCGCCGCACGGCCCGGGGCAAACCCAGCATACGCCCTTTGCGCAGCACGCGCCCATCGGCACCGTGATGGGCACCGGTCGGCCCGCTCGGTACAATCGACGACATTCATCCCATTGCAGGCAGGAACCGGGTGATTGCGCCGCATCACCGCCTCCCCCCATCGGCGGACGTGCCAGCCCGCCAGGAACCCGCCATGAACAAGCCTTCCGAGTCGACCACCGTGCCGCAGATCGCCGATGTCCAGGGCTCTCCGGACACGCGCCAGCTGGACATCGACCGGGTCGGCATCAAGGACATCCGCCACCCGGTGCGCATCCTGGCGCGCAACGGCGTCGAGCAGCACACGGTCGCCAGCTTCAACATGTACGTGCACCTGCCCCACAACTTCAAGGGCACGCACATGTCGCGCTTCATCGAGATCCTGAACGGACACGAACGGGAAATCTCGCTGGGCACCTTCCGCCAGATGCTGCGCGAAATGTGCGAGCGGCTGGAGGCACGGGCCGGACACATCGAGATGAACTTCCCGTTCTTCGTCAACAAGGCGGCGCCGGTAACCGGCGTCACCAGCCTGATGGACTACCAGGTCGGCTATGTCGGCGAGATCGTGCACGGCGGCGAGGAGCGACTGACCGCCCGGCTGGTGATCCCGGTCACCAGTCTGTGCCCGTGCTCGAAGAAGATTTCCGACTACGGCGCCCACAACCAGCGCACGCACGTGACGCTGACCGCGCACCTGCGCACGCCGGTGTGGATCGAGGAGCTGATCGAACGGGTCGAGGCGCAGGCCTCGAGCGAGCTGTTTGGCCTGATCAAGCGACCGGATGAGAAATTCGTGACCGAGCGAGCCTACGACAACCCGCAATTCGTCGAGGATCTGGTGCGGGACATCGCCGGCGCGCTGAACCGCGACGACCGCCTGGCCGGTTACGTGGTGGAGGCGGAGAACTTCGAGTCCATCCACAACCACTCGGCCTACGCGCTGATCGAGAAGCCGGTCGCCGCCGGCTGAGCCGCCGCCTCAGTAGCGTCGGCGCAGGACCAGGGCGTCCTGCACGTGCTCCATGCGCGTGCGTGACAGGAACGTCATCCCCAGCAGAACCCGGCTGGGCTGCGCGCCGCGAATGACCATGGCGCGCACGTTGGGAACCCGTATGCCGCCAACCGCGACTTCCGTCAGGTTCACGGCAAACGCCTCGACGATACCGCTGGCCGTCTCCACCAGGCTGCGTTCGCCGGCCCGATAGTCGATGCCGAGGCCACGCGCCGTGGCGTCGTTCATCGCCACCGTCGTGGCACCGGTATCGACCAGGAACTGCACCGACCGCCCGTTGATGGTGCCGGCCACCTGATACATGCCAGCGGCATCGCGGTGTATCCACACCGCCGGCGTCTGGCCGGCCTCCAGCACGCCGCCGACACGCCCGCCCAGAGGCACCTCGAAGGCCTTCCCGTCGGCCTGCACGCGTGCCGACCCCGCCGACACCGCCAACAGGCGCACACCTTCGGGACTGGTCTCACCGACCCGCAACATGCGCTGCGTGCCGTCCACCTGCAGCATGGCGCGCTGCCCGAGCACGGCCTGCAACTCCACCAGCGGCGTCGCGCCGGCGGCCAGGCTACCGGTCAATAGGAGTGCGAAAACACCAGGACGCAGGAAGCGAAACATGTTCGGAGCGCCCTGCCGTAACCGGCGTCAGCCGCTCAGACGCGCCTTGACGAGCCGACTGACCTCGGCCATGTCGGCGCGCCCCTGCACCTGCGGGCGCAACTGCGCCATCACTGCCCCCATGTCGCGTGCGCTTTGCGCGCCGCTGGCGGCGATGGCGTCATCGACGAGTCGCTCGATTTCATCCGGCGCCAGGGCCGCCGGCAGATAGGCCTGCAGCACTTCCAGCTCGGCCCGTTCCTTGGCCGCCAGGTCTTCCCGGCCGGCAGCCTCGAACTGGCTGATCGACTCGCGCCGCTGCTTGACCATCTTGTCCAGCACCGCCAGCACCTGGCTGTCGTCCAGACTGATGCGCTCGTCGATTTCGCGCTGCTTGATCGCGGCCGTGACCAGCCGCAGCGTGCCAAGGCGCTCGCGCTCGCGGGCGCGCATGGCCGCCTTGACGTCGTCGTCAAGGCGTTGCTTCACGGACACCGGCTTCAGCCCCGACGACCACCACGCGGGCGCCGCGCGCCACGGCCGGTGCGGGACAGCTTCTTCTGATGCCGCTTGACTGCCGCCGCCGCCTTGCGCTTGCGTTCCTGCGTCGGCTTTTCGTAAAACTCGCGCCGCCGTGCCTCCGACAACACACCCGCTTTCTCGCAGGTCCGCTTGAAGCGGCGCAGGGCAACGTCGAAGGGTTCGTTCTCGCGCAGTTGAACTACCGGCATGCAAAGTCCTCGAAGGTAGGGCCCGCCGGCTCCGCCCGGTTGACGGTCGACGGTCGAAAAAGAGGTAAATTCTACCTTCACTTGCCGTGGCGATGAAAGCCACGCCGCCCCCTCCCAATTTCCAGGCAACCCCATGTTGGTTCTGGGCATCGAAAGCTCCTGCGACGAAACCGGTCTTGGCCTGTACGACAGCCAACGCGGCCTGCTCGGCCACACGCTGCACAGCCAGGTGGCACTGCACGCGCAGCACGGCGGCGTGGTGCCGGAACTGGCCTCGCGCGACCATCTGCGCCGTACCGTTCCGCTGCTGCGCACGTTGCTGACCGACACCGGCGTCGACCTGGGACAGCTCGACGGCATCGCCTACACCGCCGGACCGGGTCTGATCGGCGCGCTGCTGGTCGGCAGCAGCATCGGCCGCAGCCTGGCCTTCGCGCTGGGCATTCCGGCCGTCGGCGTCCATCACATGGAGGCTCACCTGCTGTCACCGCTGCTGGATGCGGCGAACGCGCCGGGCTTTCCGTTCCTGGCCCTGCTGGTGTCCGGCGGCCACACGCTGCTGGCGCAGGTCGACGGCCTCGGCCGCTACACCATCCTGGGCGAGTCGGTGGACGATGCCGCCGGCGAGGCCTTTGACAAGACCGCCAAGCTGCTCGGCCTGCCCTACCCCGGCGGACCGGCACTGGCCCGCCTGGCCGAGCACGGCCACAGCGACCGCTTCACCCTGCCCCGGCCCATGACCGGCAAACCCGGGCTCGACTTCAGCTTCAGCGGCCTCAAGACCCAGGTGCGCCTGCTGGCCGAAGCGCATCCACAACCGGAGCACCGCGCCGACATCGCGCGGGCCTTCGAGGATGCCGTGGTCGACACGCTGCTGATCAAGTGCCGTCGCGCCCTGGCACAGACCGGCCTGAGTGCCCTGGTGGTGGCCGGCGGGGTCAGCGCCAA
>NZ_JBFJTF010000078.1:0-10810 GCF_041625615.1 Immundisolibacter sp.
ACTGATGATCGTGGTCGCCATCATCGGCATCCTGGCCGCTCTGGCCGTGCCGGCGTACCAGGACTACACCATCCGTACCAAGGTGGGTGAGTCAGCCTCACTGGCGTCCGCCGCCCGCACCGCAGTCGACGTGTACTTCAGCGAAAACGGGACCCTGTCCGGCACCGCCATCAGCAATCACACCAGCCTGGGACTGAGCGCCGCGGCCTCGTATAACGCGAAGTACGTGAGCAGCGTGTCCGTAGGCGCCAATGGCGTAGTTACGGTCAACCTCAAAACCGTGTCCGACATCGGCGAGGCTTCCGGCGATGACGTTGTTTATCGGCCCACTAACAAAGGCGGCAACCTGCAGTGGACGAATACGGGCAGCGGCAGCACCGTTCCGACGAAATATCTGCCGCGTACTTAACAGCAACCGGCAGCAACGTATGAATACCTGAAAAGGCGGCTTCGGCCGCCTTTTTTTTGAACCCATGTCACGCACCTTGCATCAGCTGGCCGCCCTGTCTGCTCTGGTAGCAATAACAGCATTTACCTATAGTCCGGGCCTCGGTGGCCCTTGGCTGTTCGACGACACCACCAACATTCTGCAGAACGCCTCGCTGCGGGTGCAGCGCCTTGCCCTGGACGACTTGTGGCGCGCCGCCTGGTCGCTGGAGTCGGGACCACTCAAACGCCCTGTGGCGTATCTGTCATTCGCGCTGAACCACTATTTCGCCAACGGCTACAGCGCCCCGGCCTTCAAGGCCACCAACCTCGCGATTCACCTGGTCAACGTGCTGCTGGTGTACGCGCTGGCGCGGCGCTTGGCTGGCGCCACGTGGCCGCACGAAGCAACTTCGCGCAACCGTCTGGCGCTGCTCGCCGCCGCTGTGTTCGCCCTGCATCCGCTGGCGCTTTCGCCTGTGCTGTACGTGGTGCAGCGTATGGCAAGTCTGAGCACGCTGTTCGTGCTCGCGACGCTGCTATGCGCGCTCAAGGCGCGCGAGGCGCTGGTTCAGTCCCGGCCGACAGACCGCACGGCGTTGCTTGGCCGCGCCGCGCCCTGGGTGCTCGCCGCCTCGCTGCTGGCGCTGCTGGGGCTGTTCACCAAAGAAAACGCCGCCCTGCTGGCACTGCTTTACCCGCTGTGCGATCGCCTGCTTTACCCGCAGGCGCCTTACTGGCGCTGGCTGGAGCGGCCAGGGCGGAGTGGTCGTGTTACCCGTTTCACCTTGTGGCTGGCCGCTGGTCTATGTGCTGCCCTTCTGGCTTGGAAAGTCGAACCCGGATACGCCGCGCGGCCGTTCACGCTGCTTGAGCGCCAGCTCACCGAAGCGCGGGTGCTGTGGTTCTACCTTGGACTGTTCGCACTGCCACGCATCGACGCCTTCGGCCTGTATCACGACGACATCGCCCTTTCGACCAGTCTGTTGTCGCCCTGGACCACGTTACCGGCGCTGCTGGGCATCGCTGCGCTGGTTTGGCTGGGGTTCAGGCTGCTGCCCCGGGCACCGCTGGCGGGCTTTGCCATCCTCTGGTTCTTCGCCGGACACCTGATGGAATCGACGCTCATACCGCTGGAGATCGCCCACGAACACCGCAATTACCTGCCAATGGTCGGCCTGTGTATAGGGGTGGGCTGGGCGCTCGCCCGGGTAACCGCACGTCTGCCGCGGCGGGCCGGCGCGGCCACCCTGGTCCTGGTACTCGGCGTACTCGGCGCCACGACCACCCTGCGCGCCTGGGAATGGGGTGAGTCCGATCGCTTTTACCGCTACCAGGTGGAGCATCACCCCGAGTCCGCGCAGTCACGCAACGATTACGCTTCCGAACTGGCCAAACGGCGCCGCTACGCCGACGCGCTGGCGCAGTTGCGGGCCGCCCAACAGGCGGCGCCACACGAAGCGGGCTATTACTTCAATTACTACCTCACTGCCCGTACAGCCGGGCTGCAAATCCCGGACGATGTCCAGGCGGAGCTTGCCGATCTGCTGCGCGAGCAACCATTGTCGGCCTTTGGGTACCGTGCCCTTGAGACGCAAAGCCAATGCCTGCGCAAGGTTTGCACGTTCATGGCCGCGGACATGACCCACTGGCTGACGACGTACATTTCCGCGCCCGTGGAGCACCGCGATCGCTCGCAACTGGAGTTCATGCTCGGTCTGGCCCATATCGAGCAGGGAAGCGTTCAGCAAGCGCTCAACGCGTTCGAGCGCTCATTCACCCTCGACCCTCACTACCTGCATCCGCTGTTTGAACAGGCCAACATCTTCATGGCGCTGGGCCAGTGGGACAATGCCGAGTTCAATCTGCAACGCCTGCAAGCCGCCAATCAACGGGCGCCCGTACGACAGGACAAAGCGCTCGCAGATCTTGCCGCCGCCATTGCCGAGGGTCGCCAACGCGAAACGCGGCATCACGGAACTGACACAGAATCATGAAGACCGCGTCGACCCGCCGGCTGGCGCTGGCCGCCGTGCTGGCGCTGGTGGTGCTGGCCTACCTGCCCGGCCTGCGCGGGCCGTTCGTGTTCGACGACTACCCGAACATCGTCAACAACCCGACCGTGGCGGTGACGACGCTGACGGTGCAGAACCTCTACACCGCCGCCAGTTCCAACACCAGCGGCCCCCTCGGCCGGCCGCTGGCAGCGCTGTCGTTCGCGCTGGACCATTACCGGGCCGGCGGCTTCTACCCGCTCGCCTTCAAGCTGACCAACCTCGCCATCCACCTGCTCAACGTACTGCTGGTGTACGCCCTGGTCGGCCGGGTGGCACGCCGACTGGGGGCGGGTGAGAGCAGTGCCGCAGTGGCGCTGTTCACGGCATTGCTGTGGGGGCTGCACCCGCTGCAACTGACCTCGGTGCTGTACGTGGTGCAGCGCATGACCAGTCTTTCCGCCCTGTGGGTACTGGCCGGCAGCTGGCTGTGGCTGGCCGGCCGCCAGCGCCTGGCCGAGGACAGGCGCGGTGGGGCGGCGCTGCTGCTGAGCAGTCTCGTGGTGGGCGTCGGGCTCGGCGCGCTGGCCAAGGAAAACGCCCTGTTGCTGCCGCTGTATCTTGCCGTGCTGGAGCTGTGCCTGTGGCGGGGCACCGGCGCGGCGCACGACCAGGGCCGCCGGTTCGCAAACGGTTTCTTCGCCGTCACCGTGCTGGCGCCGGCGCTGCTCGGCCTGGGCCTGCTGGCCTGGCAGCCGGGCTGGCTGCTGGACGGCTATGGCGGGCGGCCGTTCACCCTCGGCGAGCGCCTGCTGACCGAGGCGCGCGTGCTGTGGTTCTACGTCGGCCTGATTCTGTTGCCGACGCCGGGCCGGCTGGGGCTCTATCACGACGACATCGCGCTCTCCACCGGCCTGCTGGCGCCGTGGACCACACTGGCCGCGCTGGCCGGCTGGCTGCTGGCCCTGGCGGCAGCCATCGCACTGCGCCGGCGCGCGCCGGTAGTGGCACTGGCCGTGCTGTGGTTCCTGGCCGGCCATGCCATGGAATCGACCGTGGTGCCACTGGAGATCGCCCATGAGCACCGCAACTACCTGCCGAGTCTGGGCCCGCTGCTGGCCACCGTGTACGGCGTGACGGTGTTCGCCCGCCGCACCGGACGCGCCGCACTGTACGGCGCGCTCGGCGTGGCAACGTCACTGGCCCTGGGCTTCGGCACCTTCGGCCGGTCCGCCACCTGGCACAGCGAGGAGACCATCATCGAGGCGCTTTACCGCCAGCACCCACAATCCGCCTCGGCGCAGCAGATGATGGGCGAACTCATGCTGCACCGCCGTGGCCAGCCGGCACAGGCGGCCGAACACTACCAGCATGCCTACGCGCTGGCACCGTGGGAAACCGGCTACCGCCTGCGCGCGCTGCGTGCGCGCCGCACCGCCGGGGGCGCCCTGCCAGACGCCACCGAGCACCAGGCCATCGTCTCCGCCCTGCGCAGCCGGCCACTGCCACCCACCACGCTGCTGGCGCTGGGCAGCCTCAGCGCGTGTGCGCTGGCCGGGGAACCGGCCTGCCTGGATCTGACGCCGGCACTGCTGGACTGGCTGACGGCGGCCGCCGAGAACCCGCGCATCAACACCGTCAGCCTGACGCAGGTGACGATGAACTACGGCCAGATCTGCCTGCAGACCGGCCGTTTCGAACAAGGCCTCGACTGGGTGCGCGCCGCGTACCGGCAAACACCACAACCGGTCTACCGGCTGATGGAAGCGAATTTCCTGATGTTGCAAGGGCGGTTCGAGCTGACCGCCGCAGTGCTGGCCGACGTCCACCAGCTACCCGGACTCAGTGCCACCGACCGCGGGCACCTGAAGGTACTGGAGCAGGCACTGAGCCGCCGTCGTGCCGAGGCAGAACTCACCGCGGCAGACTGAAGTGTCCGCTGAACATCCGAACGGCATGGCCACCTACCCGCAGTGCCAGGCCACGCTGCACCCGCTTGTCGAACTCGGCCTGCAGCAGGCTCTTGCGCGTGGCATCGAGGCCACGCTCCACGGTCAGGGTATGCGTGCCGGGACGCACCGTCGGCTGTGCCGCCAGGTACGCGGCGAAGGCCGGCAGCGCCGCACCGACCGGTGGATCCTCGCGCGGACCGATGGCCGGCCCCAGCAGGCGGGTATGAAAGTCGGCCTGCGTGCTCTCGCACTGACGGCTGAACAGCATCAGTTCCTGCGCCAGCATGGCCGGCGCGTGCGAGCGCGCCCAGGCGCCGGCATCGAATCGTGCCTGCCGCACCGCCTCCATGCGGTGCACGGGCACCATCAAGTAAGGGCGCTCACAGGCCACCAGCAGCGGCTGCAGGTCGCGCTGCACCAGTTCGCGGCGCGGCAACGACAGGATGCCGGCCAGTTCCTCGGGCGACGGCACGAAGCGGTCGATCACCGGATGCACGGTGCGACTGAACTGCACGAACACCGTGCCGTCGGCCTGCGGCTCCACGCGTGTCCGCACCGACCCGAAGGCATGCAGCAGTTCCACCTCACCGCTAGCCGGCAGGTGACCGTCGAGCGCCAACGCGTGGCCGGCCGCCAGAATCGCATGGGCCGCGAAATCCACTTCCTCGTCCGGCGTGAACACGCGAATGTGCCAGCTTTCGGCTGCCCGGCCCGCCGTCAGAAACACGCTGGTGGGCAGGTTCAGTTCGCTGGCAATACGCTGCATCTGCGCCACCGGCACACCGGCGGCATCGGGCAGTACGGCCACCTGCGCACCGCCAAACGGCTGTCGGGTGAACACATCCACCGTGTACAAAGACACTTGCATCGTGCGCACACCTCCGCCCGAAATCACGACAGGCAGCCAGTGTACGGCCGTCACCGGGCGACCGGCTGTGTCACCATCGGTGCATTCTCGATCCTTTCGTTACTCAGGGTTTCTTCATGACTGACGCCCCCTGCGAGCTGTCCATCGTGCTGCCGGCGCGCAATGAAGCGCCCGCCCTGGAGCGACTGCTGCCGGTGCTGCGCGAGCGCTTCCCGCAGGCGCAGGTAATCGTCGTCAACGACGGCTCGACCGACGACACCGCCGCCCTGTGTGCTCGCCACGGCGTGCAGGAAGTGCGCCACCGCTACAGTGTCGGCAATGGCGGCGCCATCAAGTCCGGCGCCCGCGCGGCGCACGGCGAGGTGATCGTGTTCATGGATGCCGACGGCCAGCACGACCCGGCCGATATCCCACGCCTGCTGACACGCCTGAACGAAGGCTTCGACATGGTCGTCGGCGCCCGCGACGCCACGTCCCAGGCCAGCGTCGGCCGCTCCCTGGCCAACCGCCTGTACAACCGCATCGCCAACTACATGACCGGCCAGAAAATCGCCGACCTGACGTCGGGCTTCCGCGCGGTGCGGGCCGAGAAGTTCCGCGAATTTCTGTTCCTGCTGCCCAACGGCTTCTCGTACCCCACCAGCATCACCATGGCGTTTTTCCGCGCTGGCTACGCGGTGGCCTACGAGCCCATCGTGGCGGCCCGACGCACGGGCCGCAGCCACATTCGCCCGCTGCGCGACGGCGCCCGCTTCCTGCTGATCATCTTCCGGGTCGCCACGCTGTACTCGCCACTGAAGATTTTCGCACCGCTGTCTGGCCTGAGTTTCGCCGCGGGCCTGCTCAATTACCTGCACACCTACGCCACCGACGGGCGCTTCACCAACGCCAGTGCCGTACTGTTCACGACCGCCGTGGTGGTGTTTCTGATGGGGCTGATCTCGGAGCAGATCACGACCCTGCTGTATGCCACGGCGGCACGCGAACGCACCGACGCCGTTCGTCGCTGAAAACGCCTCAGCCCACGCGGCGCGCGATGGTGACGCCAACCAGCCCGGGCGGCGGCACCATCTGTGCGTCGACACGCAGGCCGGCGGCCTCGATCAGCGCCTTCTGCTGCGACATGGACAGCAGCTCATTGCCCCAGAAGCGCTCGATGAACTGCGTCATGGCGCAGCTTTGCGCTGCCCGCAGGCCCTCCACGGTGTCCGGGTAGGGCTCGTCGACCACCAGCAGCACGCCGCCGGGCTTCAGTGCCCGCGCTGCGCCGGCCAGGATGTCGGCGCGCACCGCCGGCACCGTTTCGTGCAACACCTGGATCAGCGTCACCAGATCGAAGCGCGCCTCAAGATCCACGCCCTCGGCCGCCGCCACCTGCGCCGTCACCCGCTGTGCGAGCCCCGCTTCGGCGAAGCGCGCGTTGGCCTGCTCCACCGAGCGCGGCTCGATGTCGACGCCCAGCAGCTCGGCCTTCGGATAGGCGCGCGCCAGCGCCAACAGCGTGCCGCCCATGCCGCAGCCAAGATCCAGCGCCCTGAAATCATCGCGGCCCGCGAACTCCGGCAGACCGGGCAGGATGCTGCTCGCCACGAAACCGGCGATGCCGGCCGTCACTTGCGCCACGGCTGCAATGAAATCGGCGTCATGCTGCTGGAAGGTGTAGGTGCCACCCTCTTTCAGCAACGCCGGCATGCACTCGAAATCGCGCCCGCTGATGTGGTGAAAACCCGCCAGCGACCCCAGGTAACTGTTGTGCTCCGGGCGCGCCAGCAACGGCGCCATATGCTCCGCCAGGCGATAGCGCCCACCGGCTAGGTCCAGCAGTTCCAGCGCGTAGCCGGTTTGCAGGAAATGCCGCGTGTACTCGGCATCCAGCCCCTGTGACGCCGCCAGATCAACCGGCGTGACACCCTCGGGCGCCGCCGCCAGCGCCTGAAACAGACCGGACTCGACGCCGAGCGCGATGAACCGCGTCGCGTTGTAGCCCAGGAAATACTGGGTCAGCTTCTGCATCTGCGAGACGCGGTCGGTCATGACTCCTCCGGTCGTTCGTGACGGCGCAGGTCAGGCCCCGCCGCCAGGGCTCAGGCCCGCTGACAATGCTCCTGCCTCAGGCGCTCGGTCAGCTGCACCGCGGGCATGGGGCGTGCGAAATGGTAGCCCTGCATCAGCGTGCAGCCGAATTCCCGCAGCGTCTGCGCCTGCGCGGCGGTTTCCACGCCCTCGGCCACCACACCCACCCCGAAGGCCTGCGCCACGGCCACGATGGCCTTGACCACGGCACGGTCCGCCTCGGTCGCCGGCAACCCCGCCACGAAGACGCGGTCGATCTTGAGCCGGTCCACCGGCAGTTCGCGCAGATTGGCCAGCGACGCGTGTCCGGCACCGAAGTCGTCAATGGCAAACCGGATGCCCAGTGCACGGCACGCCAGCATCACCGAACGCGCCCGGTCGAGATCCTCCAGCGCCGCTGTTTCGGTGATCTCCAGCACCAGATGCTCGCGCGCCAGTCCAGGGCTGGCCGCCAGCGCCTCGGTCAGGCTGCCCAGAAAGCCCTCGTCCAGAAATTCGCGTGCCGACACATTGACCGACACCGCCACCTCATAGCCCTGTTCCTGCCAGGCTGCGGCGTGGGCCAGCGCACTGTTCAGCACATGACGCCCCAAGGCCTGCATCAGGCGCCGGCTGTGCCGTTCCACGTCCACCATGAAACTGCCGGGCAGACGCACGCTGCCGTCGGGCTGTGGCCATCGCAGCAGCGCCTCGACCACCACCGTGGCGCCGTTGTCGGGGCTGACAATCGGCTGGTAGTACAACTCGAAGGCCCCGTCGACGAGCGCGCGCTCCACCTCTTCCAGCAACCGTTCACGCCGACGCACTGCCTGCGCGATGGCCTGATTGAAGAAACAGGCCTGTCGGCCACCACGGCGGTGTTTCGCTTCGTACATGGCCAGGTCGGCGTTCCCGAGCAAGGACTCGGCGGTGGTTCCATCGTCGGGGAACGCGGCAATTCCGATGCTCGGAGCCACCGCCACCGTGCCGCCGGTCACCGGCGCCCGCATGCTGAGTGCTTGCAGCACACGGCCTGCCACACCGGCCGGCTCGTCCGGCCAGCGCTGGTACTCCATCAGCAGCACGAACTCATCACCACCCAGGCGGGCGATCATGTCGCCTCCGCGCACCGCATCCCGCAGACGCAGTGCCACCTCGCGCAAAAGCGCATCCCCGGCGGCATGCCCCCCGCGGTCATTGACCGCCTTGAAGCCGTCCAGGTCGATCACCATCAACGCCAGGTAGCGACCATAGCGGCGGGCGCTGATCAAGGTCTGCCGCAGATGCTCCAGAAAATACCCGCGGTTGGGCAGGCCCGTCAGCGTGTCGTGGTCAGCCCGATGCTGCAGACGCTGTTCGAGTTGCCAGCGCTGGCGGGCAGCGCCGACCTGCGCGGCGATGGTACGCAACAGCGTCACCCGCTCGCGGTCGGGCTCCACCGGCGTCCGGTCGAACCACGACACCACCAGCACGCCGACCGCGGCGCCACCGTGCAACAAAGGCAACGCCATGTTGCCGCGTAGCCCGCTGGCAACGAACGCCGCCAATGCCTTGGGATGCGCGGGGTAATCGGCCACGAACACCGGTTGCCCGCTGTCGAGCGCCTCGCCGGCGATGCCACTGTGGCGATCGAATGTGAAACCCAGAAAGCGGGTACGGTAGGCCGGCGGCACGCCGAGGAAAAACTGGTACTCCAGCCGGCCGTGATCGTTCATCAGGATCAACGCGGCTGCGTCGCCCCCGGCCAGGCTGGCCGCCGCTCCCGCTGCCTTGCGAAAAAAGGCCTCGAAATCCGTTTCCAGCGACAAGGCTTCGATGACCGTGCGCAACGCCTGAAAACCCTCGGCGGCGGGAACGGCGTTGTCTGGCATGGTCATGGGTGAGCGCTTGCGTCAATGGTGGATTCGGACAACCACGCAAGCAAATTCAGCGCCAAGGCAATCGCCTGGAATGCTGCGAAGGGCCATCGAGAGGCTAAATTTTAATGCGGGTACTCACACTCGCACCCGCCACGAGCCACCACACCACCGGGAAATGCCATGTTGCGGCACCACTGCCAGACACTGATCGACGGCGCCGAGCTGGAGCGACGGATAGTCGACACGCGCACCGGCCCGGTCCTGCTCGACTGCCGCCATGACCTGACCGATCCGAGCGCCGGCCGGCGCGCATTTGCAGCTGGCCACCTGCCGAACGCCCGCCACCTGGACCTGAACACCGACCTGTCCGGACCACTGACCGAGCACAGCGGTCGCCACCCATTGCCCACGCCGCGCACACTCGCCAGCCGTCTTGCAGCGTTGGGCATTACTCCTGCCACAGAGGTGATCTGCTACGACGCCGGCGATGGCAGCTTTGCGGCGCGCGCCTGGTGGTTGTTGCGCTGGATGGGGCATGCTGCCGTTGCCGTGCTGGATGGCGGGTTCGCCGCCTGGCAGGCAGCCGGCCGGCACGTCGCACACGGCGAAGGCACGCCACCGGTGCCCGCATCACCGCTGCCGCTGCGCCCGCCACTGGAGCGGCACGTGGACACCGCCGCCGTCGCCCGCGATCTGGACAGCAACCGCTGGTTGCTCGTCGATGCCCGGGCCCCTGAGCGCTTTCGCGGCGAGCACGAGCCCATCGACCCCGTTGCCGGACACATTCCGGGCGCCATCAACCGGCCGTTCACGGCCAATCTGCATGGCGGCCACTTCAAGCCGGCGCGGCAGCTGGCAGCCGAGTGGCAGGCGTTGCTGTCCGGACGGGCGACACAGGACGTGATTGTCTACTGCGGCTCCGGTGTCACCGCCTGCCACCATGTGCTGGCGCTGGCGCACGCCGGCCTGCCCGGCGCACGACTGTATGCCGGCTCGTGGAGTGCGTGGTGTGGCGACGCCACGCGACCGGTGGCAAAGGGCGCCTGAAAAAATGGGGGGCCTGGCCCCCCGCAGGTATCAGGCAATCATGCGGGCGCTGCCAACTCGGACACCGCCAGCAAGCGCACAAGCCTGCACGATCAAGATGTCGCGCGTGTGACAGAACCGCTCACGTCGGCGTGACACGAATGCGCCGCAGCAGGTCCGTGGTCGAGCGCTGATGACGAAACGGCATCGAGTGCACCTGACCACCGCCCGCACGCACGAACTGCGCACCGACGATGGCATCCACCGGCCAGTCGCCGCCCTTGACCAAGTGCTCCGGGCGCAACTGCTCGATCAGGTGCAGCGGCGTGTCATCGTCGAAGGCCACCACCAGGCTCACACTTTCCAGCGCCGCCAGCACGGCCATGCGATCGGCCAGCGGGTTCACCGGCCGGTCGTCACCCTTGCCCTGGCGGCGCACCGAGGCGTCTGTGTTGACGCCCACCACCAGGCTGGCGCCGAGCGCCGCCGCCCGGTCCAGGTAATCGACATGCCCCACGTGAAGGATGTCGAAACAGCCGTTGGTGAACACCAGCGGACGGGGCAACGCGGCCGCCCGCGCCACCAGGTGCGCGGGCTCCGTCAGCAGCTTGCGCGCATAGTGCGGCCGGTCAC
>NZ_JBFJTF010000079.1:0-10766 GCF_041625615.1 Immundisolibacter sp.
CATCGCGGCCGGCGCCAGAAGGCGCGCAACACCTCGCCGCTGGAACATATCCCCCAACTCGGCCCCAAGCGGCGCCGTCTGCTGCTGACACGCTTCGGCGGTCTGCAGGAGCTGCGCCGCGCCGGCGTCGACGACCTGGCCCAGGTGCCCGGCATCAGCCGCAGCCTGGCGCAATCCGTCTATGACGCCCTGCATGGAGAACTCACCTGATGAGCGGGCAGCTGCTGAACCTGCCGAACGTACTGACCCTGGCACGCATCGGCGCCATCCCGCTGGTGGTGATCTGCTACGTGCTGCCGACCAGCTGGGGCCGCCCGGCGGCGGCCATGCTGTTTCTGGCCAGCTCCGCCACCGACTGGCTCGACGGCTACCTGGCCCGGCGCTGGAACCAGACATCGGCGTTCGGCCGCTTCATGGACCCGGTGGCGGACAAGCTGATCGTGGCGGCGGCGCTGGTACTGCTGGTGAAGGGCCACCCCCACCCGTACGTGGCGGTGCCGGCCATCGTCATCATCGGCCGCGAAATCACCGTGTCGGCGCTGCGCGAATGGATGGCCGAAATGGGCGAACGCGGCCGGGTGGCCGTGTCCGTGGTGGGCAAGAGCAAGACCGCGCTGCAGATGACAGCCATCACGCTCATGCTGTGGGAACACCCCCTGTTCGGGGCGCCCGTGTTCGGCCTGGGCGTGCTGTTGTTCTACGTCGCCGCCGCGCTGACACTGTGGTCCATGGCGCTTTACCTGAAGGCCGCCTGGCCAAGCCTGCGAAAGGGTTGACAGACCCCACCCCCGGACCCCACAATTCGCCTCCCTTTCGGGCGGGAATAGCTCAGTTGGTAGAGCGCAACCTTGCCAAGGTTGAGGTCGCGAGTTCGAGCCTCGTTTCCCGCTCCAATTGTTCAAGATGACTGGCCGCGCCCCGTGCGCGGCCAGTCGTTTCTGGACCCGGCTAGGTGGCAGAGTGGTTATGCAGCGGCCTGCAAAGCCGTGTACGTCGGTTCGATTCCGGCCCTAGCCTCCATATCCTGATTCCTTCTCCCGGCGACCCGGGCGCCAGCGCGGCGATGCGGCGGCTCGACACCGGCCTCACCCGGCCGCCGGCGGCGCGTCCTGTGCCAGGTGCGCACGCAACGTCTTGCGACTCACCTTGCCGGTGTTGCCCTTGGGCAGTTCGTCCATGAAGCGGTACTCGCGCGGGCGGGCATACGGCGCCAGGTCGGTCTCGTGCACGAAAGCATCGAGTGCCTCGGTCGTCACCGGCGCGCGGGTCACCACGCAGGCGACCACGCGCTGGCCCCAGCGCGCGTCCGGCACGCCGATCACCGCCGCCTCGCTGACCGCCGGATGGCGCATGACGGCATCCTCGACCGCACTCGGCAGGATGTTGATGCCGCCGGAAATGATCATGTCGTCGATCCGTCCGCGCAGGTACAGGTAACGGTCGGCGTCGATCACGCCCATGTCGCCCGAATGCCACCACGGCCCCTCGAACACCTTGCGCGCCAGGTCCGGCCGGTACCAGAAGCCGACCGCCACCGACGGGCCGCGGACCAGCACCTCGCCCTCCTCGCCCGGCGGCAGTACGTCGTCGGCGCTGCCGCCCGGCCGGATGACGCGGACATCGCCGTTGAGCATGGGGCGCCCGACGCTCTCGATGCGCGCCTCGTCCTCCAGGTCGTGCGGGAACATGACCGTGCCTGCCGAACACGAGCCCGACTCGGTGCTGCCGTAGATGTTGAAGATGTTGCGCGAGACGCGCTGCTTGATCTCGCGCAGCGTGGCGGTGTCCATCGGCTCGCCGGCAAAGCCCGCCGAGGTGATGGACGACAGGTCGTGGCTCTCCAGGCCGTGGCGCAGCAGCATGCGCCACATGGTGGGCGCCAGAAAGGCATGCGTGCAGCGCTCGTCCTGCACCGCGTCGAGAAACTGCGCCGGATCCCACTGCGGCAGGAACACCACCTTGGCGCCGGCATTGAGCACCGGCAAGGTCACGTTGTACCAGCCGATGAACGCGGTCGAGAGCATGTTGCACATGGCGTCGGCCGGCATCATGCGCCACAGGTAGCTGCCGCCACGGGCACTTTCCATGAGGCTGCGGTTGCTGTGCATGACGCCCTTGGGCAGCCCGGTGGTGCCCGACGACAGGGCGATGATGGCGATGTCGTGCTCGTGCAGTTCCATCGGCTCGAAATCGAGCCGATGGTCCGCCAGGTCGCGCGGCAGGACGGGATCGTCACCCGACTCACGCTGCTCGGGCGGAGTGGCCGGCGAGACCACGCGCACGAAGCCGGTCACCAGCGGATTCGCCTGCCGCAGCCGGTCGGCCATGGCGGCGAACGCGCCGTCGTATACCAGCACCCGCGGTGACAACTGGCCGACCACCGCGCTGAGCGTGCCGAGCGATTCGCGCACGTGCAGCGCGGCCGGGATGGCGCCGATCTCGATGGCCCCGAACAGCGCCACCACGTGCTGCACCGAGGCAACCGTCATCAGCGCCACCCGGTCGCCCTTGCGCACGCCCAGCGTGTGATAGAGCGCCGCGCATCGCTGCACCTGCTCGCGCAGCTGCGGGTAGCTGTAGCGAAACAGCCCATCGACCACCCGCTCGCCCTGCGGGAACCAGTCCGCCGCCCGGTGCAGCATGTCCCGCGTGGTTACGTCACGTGTCGCCATCACGCTTCCCTCCCGTCCGATACCAACACCGGCACCCCCGGGTTCGCTACCGGCGGCGCCCGCCACCAACAATCCCGATCGTTCGTTTAGGATGCATGGTGCTCAGCACCCCGGGGCACCGTCAACTGCGGCCCTGTGCCCAAGCCGACACGGGCCGCGCGCAGGAGGAACGTCATGACGCGCGACGAGTTCTATGCCGACGCCGACCCCGACAGCCGCGGCCCGCTGGCCGGCTACCGCGTGCTGGAGGTGACCCAGGCGGTGGCCGGACCGGTGGTGGGCACGGTGTTCGCCGATCTGGGCGCCGACGTGCTGCGCTGCGAGCTGCCCGGCCAGGGTGACATGACCCGCTGGATGGAGCCGTTCCTGGACCACGGCCGCGATCCCAACGCGGCCTGCTGGCACATGTCCGTCAACCGCGGAAAGCGCGCCGTGACGCTGGACATCCGCCACCCGGAAGGCCAGGCGATCTTCCGCGATCTGGCGCGCGACACCGACGTGCTGGTCGAGAACTTCACGCCCGGCTCCATGCAGCAGTGCGGGCTCGACTACCCCGCCATCCGGCAGCTCAACCCGGCCATCGTCTACGTGTCGATCAGCGGCTTTGGCCAGTGGGGGCCGCTGCGCGGCATGCGCGGCGTCGACACCGTCGCCCAGGCCATGTCCGGCATGATGTCGATGAACGGCGTGGCCGGCGGCGAGCCGCTCATTTCCACCGCCAATCTGATCGACCACCTGACCGGCTGGCAGGGTGCCATCGGCGCCATGGCCGCGCTGCTGCATCGCCACCGGACCGGCGAGGGCCAGTACATCGACGTGGCGCTGGCCGACACCGCCCTGTACGCCAGCGACCAGCGCATCATGGCCGCCCACAACGCCGACCGGCAGTGGCCGCGCCAGGGCAACACCATCGACATGGGCGCGCCCATGAACTGCTACCGCTGCCGCGACGGCGGCTACGTGTACCTGTTTGCCATCCTGGACACGTTGTGGCCGCGCCTGTGCGCCGTCATGGGCCGCGAGGACCTGATCGACGACCCGCGCTGCAACGGCATGCAGGCGCGTGCCCGGAACCGCCAGTTCGTGGACCGGGTGACGGCAGACTGGATCGCCGGCCTCGACCGCGACGCGGTGGTGCAGCGACTGCAGGCGGCCGGCGTCAGCGCCGGACCGGTGCTGGACCACGCGGAAGTGGCGCGCTTCGGGCAGTTCCTGGAGCACGAAAGCGTGGTCGAGGTGGACCATCCGCGCTACGGCACGCTGCGCACCTACGGCGTGGTGCCGAAATTCTCCCGAACCCCGGCGCGGGTGCGCGGGCCGGCGCCGGACCTTGGCCAGCACAACGACGCCGTGTACCGGGACCGGCTGGGCCTGGACCCGGAGCGGCTGGCGCAGCTGCGGGACAGCGGCATCATCTGACGCTGGCCGCCGGCGGCGGCGTTCAGCTGCCGCCCAGCAGCCGCTCCGCCCGGCCCGGATACACCACCAGACTGTCCGGCGCCGTGGCCTGCGGCGGCCCCGGCTGCTGGAACGCCTCCACCGCCATGGCCGCCTCCATGAACGCCAGTGCCAGGTAGAGCAGCGGCTTTTGCGGTTCCGGCAGCTGTGCCAGCGGCCATTGGTCGAGGTGCGCGGCGATGGCCGGCATCTCGTCCACCAGCGCCCGGTACAGGCCGGTCAGTTCGTCCATGGACGCCGCCAGGCGGCGGCGCATGCGGGCGTCCTCGCTGGGCAGCGCAAACGCCAGCCACGGCGACAGATGCCCGAACGGCGCCGGCAGGCCGGCGGCACTCACCCGGCCAGCTCCCGGCCGCAGCGCGCGGCCACCGTGTGGTACAGGTGGCGCACGGCGATTTCCTGATCCGACAGGACCATCTGCCCGATGGCGCCGGAGCGCAGCGAGCGGTGCGTGGCCTCGTTGGTGGCCAGGTCCTCGCGCGACAGGTCGCGCAGCACGATCTTGCTGTACTCCTGACTGATCATTTCCGACGCCCGCTGCGGCATGGGGAAGTAGTAGGCCAGCTCGTAGACGGTCCGGTCGTGCGCCACCGGCCAGAAGGCGTCCACGTAATACCAGCCGGCGCCGACATTGATGCGCGAGTACGGGAAGATGATGTTCAGGTCGAAGCCCCAGTCGCGCACCTCGTGCTGGGCGGTGCCGGGAAACGCGGTGGTGGCATCGCCGCCCTGGGTGAACGTGGCGCCGAAATCGAACGCCAGCTTCTCGGCCGGACTCGGTGCGTGCGGCGCCAGGTGCACGGAAATCGACTGGTTGCCGTTTTCCTGCAGCTTGATGCGCTGCACCGCCAGGTACGGGTCCTGCGGGCTGATGCACTGCCCCACCGACAGCTTGTGCACGAAGGCGCCGTGGTAGGACTCCTGGAAGGCGTTCATGGTCACCTTCCAGTTGGCGTTCACCGTGTAGCGGTAGCGGCCGGCCAGCACCATGCGCTCGAACGGGTACGGCTTCAGGTCGGCGTTGAACTCGCTCATGGCCTGTTCCAGCGACTGTGCCGGACGCCGGGCGAGGTTCACGAACACGAACCCGCGCCAGGTGTCCAGATGCACCGGCGGCAGGCCCAGCGCGGCCTTGTCGAGCGCATGGAAACGCTGCTCGTCGCTGACGAAAACCAGCCGGCCGCGCGTGTCGAAGGTCCAGCCGTGGAACCCGCACTGAAATCCCGCGCAGTGACCGGCGCCCTGCGGGGCCAGCTGGTTGCCCCGGTGCGTGCACACGTTGTGGAAGGCCCGCAGCCGGCCGTCGTCGCCGCGCACCACCAGCACCGTGGCGTCCTGCGCTTCGAGATGGCGCACCACGTAGTCGCCCGGCTCGGGCAGTTCGCTGTCGCGCAGGATCAGGTTGATCCACATGCCGCGAAAGATGCGCTCGCGTTCGAGCTCGAAATACGCCGGGTCGACCGCCGAGGTCACCGGCACCGGCCCCGTGCCGAGCTGCGGGTAGCGCGGCGCGAACGGCCGCGGGTTGCCATTGGCGGGACTGCTCATCGGCTCGTTCCTCCTCGAACCGGCGCCGGGGCTGTCTGTCGCGCCCCTGGCGGCAGCCGGGTGACCCGGAAGGTCACCCGGCCCGTTGCTCAATGCGTCAGGAAATCGAACACCAGACGGTTGAAGGCGTCGGCGTGCTCCCACTGCGCCCAGTGGCCGCAGCGGCTGAACACGTGCAGGTGCGCGTCCGGAATGCCCCAGATGAACTTCAGGCCGTGGTCCAGCGGCACGAAGCGGTCATCCCGCCCCCACACCACCAGCGTCTTGGCCTTGATCTCGTGCAGGCGCGCGGTGAAGTCGCTCAGCACGTTGGCCGGGTTCGACGCGCTCTTGACGAAGTTCTCCAGGTGCTCCGGGCGACGCATCATGTTCTCGTAGCGGCCCTGGATCATCTCCTCGGTCAGCTGCTTCTGGTCGTAGATGAACACATTCATCATCTGCTTCAGGTTGTCCAGGGTCGGGTGCATGTAGACCTTGAACAGCAGCTTGATGCCCTCCAGCGGCAGCGGCTGGAACAGGCTCTGCCCGCCACCGGCGGCGCCCATGAGGATCAGCCGGTCGATGCGGTCCGGAAACTCCAGCGCGAAGCGGATGGCCGAGGCGCCGCCCATGGAGTTGCCCACCAGGTGGGCCTTGCGGATGTCGAGCGCGTCCATCAGGTCACGCACCGCGCGGGCGTTGATCAGGTCACGCGGCTCGCTGGACAGGATGGTGTCCGACTTGTTGAAGCCGGGGCAGTCCAGCAGGATGGTGCGGTAGCGCTCGGCGAACGGGCCGATGTTCCTGGCGAAGTTGCTCCAGCCGCCGGCGCCGGGGCCGCCGCCGTGCAGCATGATCACCGCCTCGCCGCTGCCGGCCTCGTTGTAGTGCAGCTTCATGCCGCCGGCCTCGACGTAACGGCTGGTTCCTGCTTCGGTCAGTGCGCTCATCCTCTTCCTCCCTGTGCGGTTTTTATGTGTTGGCGGCCGCCCTCAGGGGCCGAAGGCGAAGGCCGATACGGTAGCGCCCATCACCCGATCCTGAAACACCCGCCGGCCGGGGTCGTTGCCGGCAGCCCCCGCCGCCACCATCAGCGGCAGCAGGTGCTCCTCGCGCGGGTGGCTGGCCAGCGCCGCCGGCGCCTGCTGCCAGTGCGCCAGCCGGCGCGTGCGCTCGGCGGGATCGGCCGTGCAGGCGTCGCCCAGCCAGGTGTCGAAGCGGTCCGAATCCGGCCCCGGGTTGCCAGCGCCCATCAGGCCACGCATGTTGTGGTAGCTCATGCCGCTGCCGACGATCAGCACCCCCTCGTCGCGCAGCGGCTCCAGCAGCGCGCCCAGCGCCAGATGCGCGCCGGCGTCCAGGCTGTCGTGCAGCGACAGCTGCACGATGGGCACGTCCGCCTGCGGGTAGACCAGCAGGAACGGCACGAACACGCCGTGATCCAGGCCACGCGCGGTCTCGGCGCGGTTCGGCACGCCGCCGTCGGTGAGCAGCTGCTGCACCCGCGCGGCCAGCGCCGGGTCACCCGGCGCCGGGTACCTGAGCTGGTAGGTGTGCGGCGGAAAGCCGTAGTAGTCGAACAGCAGCTCCGGCTCCGCCTGCGCGTTGACGGCGACGCGCGGCTCCTCCCAGTGGCCGGAGATCAGCAGCACCGCGCGCGGCCGCTGGCCAAGCGTGTCCCCCAGCCCGCGCAGCCAGGCGGCCATGCGGTCCCAGGTACCGGCCGGATGCCAGTCCATGAAAAAGCACGGCCCACCGCCGTGCGGAATGTAGAGCGTGGGCAAGCGCGGCATGAATGTGTCCCGACGGTGTTCGAAAAGCGTCAATGATGCCGCCGCGGTGACGCGCGTGCAGCGCGGCCACGGCGCGCGTGACGGTGCGCGTCAGTCCAGCCGGCCGTTGGCCTCCGGCTGGTCGGTGACGCGCAACACACGAAAGCGCGTGCTGCGCCCGCCCGGCAGCGGCCAGTCGATGGCCTGTCCGGTCGACAGTCCGAGCAGCGCGGCGCCCACCGGCGCCAGCACCGACACATTGCCCTGTGCCGGGTCGGCATCGCGCGGGTAGACCAGCTTCAGCACGTGCTCGGCACCGCTGGTGTCGTCCACGCACAGCACGCGCGAATTCATGGTGACCGTGTCCGGCGGCATGTCCGCGGGCGCGCGCACCTCGGCGCGGGCGAGCTCCTCCTCCAGCGCCTCGACGGTGTCCCGGAACTGTGGTGCGGCGGATTCGAGCAGGCGCTCGAGGCGGCTCACGTCGTGCGAGGACAGGATAATCGACGGTGTGTTCGCGTTCATGCGGGGCCCCAAAACGAAAAACGCGGCGGAGCGCGTGTGCGCAGTCCGCCGCGAACAAAGACGTTGAAGGCCCCGACACTAGCCCCGACGCAACCGGAAAGCAACCGTGGCCCGGCCCCGCCGACCCGGCGCATCAGTTCACCGCCACGCCCGGCAGCGCGCCGGTGTGCTGGCCGTGGTCGAACACCACCTGGCCGTTGACCACGGTGCAGTCCACGCCGCGCGCCTCGGCGATCATCCGCTTGCCGCCGGCGGGCAGGTCCGCCACCAGGTGCGGGCGGCGGTCCGAGCCGACCGTGGCCGCGTCGAACACCACGATGTCGGCGAAGTAGCCTTCCTTGAGCAGGCCGCGCTCGCGGATGCCGAACAGGCCGGCGGCCTCGGAGGTAATGCGCTGCACGGCGCGTTCCAGGCTCATCAGTTGTCTTTCGCGCACCCAGTAGCCGAGCAGGTAGGTCGTGTAGCCGGCCTCGCACAGCATGTCCACGTGCGCGCCGCCGTCGCCCAGCCCGATGCGGATGCGCGGGTCGGTCAGCATGCGGGCGAGGTTGGCCTCGTCCGAGTTGGCCACCGCCACCCGAAAGCGCGTGTTCACGTCGTCGGCGATGGCCAGATCCAGAAACGTGTCGCACGGGTCGGTGCCGCGTTCGGCGGCGATTTCCGCCACCGTGCGCCCGAGCAGCGGCTGAAGGTCCGGGTTGTCGGCGGACAGCAGCTCGAAGTGGTTCCAGTCGCGCACCAGCGAGCGGCCCTCGGCCATGTCCGCACGGAAGGTGCGGCGGAAGTCCGCGTCGGCATACAGCGCCTTCTGCACCGCCACCGGCTGGTTGAACGCCGCCTTCCATGCCGGCAGCGGCGCGAACATGAACGGGTTGCGCACGTCCGCCTCGGCCATGAACGGCCGCACCACCGTCTGCGGGTAGCAGCCCCTGGCGGTGAGGTGCCCTGCCCGCTCCACGGCCGCGAAGGCGCAGCCGGGGCTGGAGTTCAGATCCAGCAGCGTCAGCCAGGTCACCGGCCGGCCGCTGTGCTCGCACAGCAGCTCCAGCAGGGCGGTGTCATCATCGTCCAGGTGCGCCAGCTTCTTGGTGACGGCAATCTCGATGCCGCCGCGCCCGTGCCGGCCGAGCGTGCGCGCGTAGGCGGCGAATTCGTCGTTGCTGGCCAGGCGGCTGGCCAGCGGGGTGCCGTTGTAGCCCACGTGGTTCGGCTGCTGGGACGAGCTGAAGCCGAGTGCGCCGGCGTCGAGCGCGTCACCCAGCAGGCCGCACAGCGTGTCGGTCTCGGCGGCGGTGGCGGCGCGCGCGCTGGCTTCGGCCCCCAGCGCATACGTGCGCAGCGGCGACAGCGGCACCATGAAACCGAGGTTGATGGCACTGCCGCGATTCAGCGTCGCGTCCATGAACTCGCCGAACGATTCCCACTGCCAGGCGACGCCCGCCTCCAGCACCTCGCGCGACATGGCCTCCACGTTGATCAGATCCCACAGCGCGTGCTCGCGCGTTTCCGGCCGGCACGGCGCCAGGCCCACGCCGCAGTTGCCGATCACCGCCGTGGTGATGCCGTGCCAGGCCGTGGGCGTGACCAGCGGGTCCCAGGACAGCTGCGCGTCGTAATGCGTGTGCGGGTCGATGAAGCCCGGCGCCACCACGCGGCCGGTGGCGTCGATGGTCTTGGTCCCCCCGCCGTCCACGGCGCCGATCTTCACGATGCGCCCGTCCCTGACCGCCACGTCGGCCGCAAAACCGGGGCCGCCGCTGCCGTCCACCACCGTGCCGCCGCGAATGACGAGATCGTAGGCCATGCCGTTTCTCCTGCCAGGTGGCCATCCGTGGCGGCTGGGCGGCGGCCGTCCCGGCCGCGCTATTGGTGTCTGCCAGCCGATGCTAGCACCACCAGAACGATCGTTCAGTCGCCCGCGCTGGACCCGAACCCGCGGGCCGCCGACAATCCGGCCTACCCCGCCGCGGCGGCAACAAGACCCGAGGAGATCCGCCCATGCTGTCCATGAAAGCCGTGGTCGTGCGCGACCAGCACCAGTACGCCGTCGAGACCGTCAACATCGACCCGCCCAAGACCGGCGAGGTGCTGGTGCGCATGAAGGCCTGCGGCGTGTGCCACTCGGACATCTCCATCATCAACGGCACCATCCCGCAGCCGTTCCCGGCCGTCATCGGGCACGAGGGCGCCGGCGTCGTGGAGCAGATCGGCGACGGCGTGCACACCGTCAAGCCGGGTGACCACGTGGTGCTGTCGTTCGTGCCGCGCTGCGGCGAGTGCTTTCACTGCCTGCACGACCAGCCGTTCCTGTGCACCGTGAGCCCACCGGACGGCACGCTGTTCGACGGCACCAGCCGCATCCACCAGAACGGCCAGCGCCTGTACACCATGTCCTTCCTGGGCAACATGGCCGAATACGCCGTGGTGCCGGAAGCGTGCGTGGTGTCCGTGGACAAGAGCGTGCCGTTCCAGGCCGCCGCGCTGGTCGGCTGCGGCGTGACCACCGGCGTGGGCGCCGTCATCAACACGGCGCAGGTGGAGCCCGGCAGCACCGTGGCCGTGTTCGGCTGCGGCGGCGTGGGCCTGTCCGTGGTGCAGGGCGCGCGCATCGCCGGCGCGCGCATGGTGATTGCGGTGGACCTTTCCGCCGAAAAGCTGGAAATGGCCAAGCGCTTCGGCGCCACCCACACCGTTGCCCCCGGCACGGATGCCGCCAAGGAAATCACGGCGCTGACCGGCGGCATCGGCGCCGACTACGCCTTCGAGGTCGTCGGTATCGGCAAGCTGGTCGAAACCGCCTTCAAGGCCACCC
>NZ_JBFJTF010000080.1:0-10552 GCF_041625615.1 Immundisolibacter sp.
CAGGCCCGCCAGCAGCGCGCCGCCGGCCAGGCCCGCGGCCGCCGCCGGCAGGGCGCGGGCGCGCAGGTCGGCCGCGCGGGCGGCGGTGTCCGGCAGGTGTGCGCCACCGTGTTCGAGGCGCGGGAACACGCGCAGCAGGCGCCCATCGGCGCCGGGGCGCGTTTCCTTGCTGTAGCTGTGCAGCGCCAGCGGCGCCGAGTAGGTGGTCTCGGTGCGCGTGCGAAGCGGTGTCAGCAGGCGGTCGAGCACCGACTGCACGCCGGCGCTGGCGCCGTCGGCCGGATTCACCGCACGAAAGTGCAGCGAGTCGAGCAGCGCGACGCCGATGTACGGCAACAGGATCACCAGTGCCGCCACCGCCGCCGGGCGCCGCACCAGTTGCTGGAAGGCGGCGGCCAGGCGCGGCGTGCGTCGGGCCCGCCACACCAGCAGCAGCGTGGCGGCGACGATGATCCACAGCAGCAGGTCGGTGGTCAGCAGCACCGGCTGGATGGAACCGATGGTCACTGCAGGCGCACCCGTGGATCGGCCAGGGTGTAGGACACGTCGGTCAGCAGCAAGCCGAGCAGGTACAGCACGGCACCCAGGAACACCATGGCGCGCACGATGGAGAAGTCCTGGCTCTGGATGGCGTCGATGGTGTAGCTGCCGAGCCCCGGAATGGCGAAGAACGATTCGGTCAGCAGGCTGCCCATGAACAGCAGCGGCAGCACCGCCACCACGCCGGTCAGGATGGGAATGGCGGCGTTGCGCAGCACGTGACGGCCCAGCACCCGCCCCTCCGGCAGGCCCTTGGCGCGGGCCGTGCGCACGTAGTCCTTGCCGGCTTCCTCCAGGAACAGCAGCCGGTACCAGCGCATGCCGCTGCCGAGCCCGGACAGCACGCCCACCAGCAGGGGCAGGATCAGGAACTTGAGGCCAGCGAGGCCGTCAAGCCAGCCGGAAACCGGCGCCAGGCGCAGCAGCTTGGCCAGCAGGTACTGCGCGCCGATGATGTAGAACAGGGTCGAGATGGACATGGCCAGCACGGCGACGAACACGCCAGTGTGTTCCAGCCGGCTGCCGCGCACGAACACCATGCCCAGCGCCAGCGTGATGTTGACCAGCAGGCCCAGCAGCAGGCTCGGCACGGCGATGGCCAGGCTCGGCCCCATGCGCTGGCGTATGTCGCGGCCGATGTCGCGGCCGTCGTCGGCGCGGCCGAAATCGAACACCAGCAGCCGCGCCGATTTCTGGAAGAACAGGGTCTCGGTCAGGCGCGACAGGCCGTGTTCCTGCGGTGCGTAGAACAGCGGCCGGTCGTAGCCGCGGGCGCGTTTCCAGCTGTCGATCGCCTCGGTGGTGACATGCTTGTCGCCCAGGTGCAGCCGGGCCATGTCGTCCGGGCTGTTGACCATGAAGAACAGCGCGAACGTGAGCAGGTTCACGCCGATCAGGATCGGCACCGCGTACAGCAGCCGGCGCAGCAGGTAGGCGGTCATGGCCGTCCACTGCCGGCGGCCAGGGCACCGGCGCGCTGGCGCCGGCGCCACAGCCGCCAGCCGGGCACGCAGGCCAGTGCCAGCAGGCCCAGCGCGATCAGCACCGGTGTCCACTGCGGCCGGTTCCAGGCCCACCGCTGCTGCGCCCGCAGCTGCGGGTCCAGGCGCTGGTACTTGAGGGTGTTGTTGGCCATGTCGTTGGGTTTCAGGTTGCCGTTCCAGCCGTGGTCCAGCACCACCTGCTGCGGGTGGAAGCCGGCCGCCCACGGCGCGTCGCGGTGGATCAGCGCCACCATGCGGTCGATCAGCCGCTGGCGCTCGGCGTTGTTCGGCAGGATGCGCATGCGCTCGAACAGGCGGTCGAATTCGGCGTTGTGGTAATTGCTGGCGTTCTCGCCGCCGTGCTTGACCTTGCCGTGCGGGCCGTAGAACAGGAACAGGAAGTTTTCCGGGTCGGGGTAGTCGGCGTTCCAGCCCCACTGGTAGATCTGCGCCAGGCCGCGGCGCATCTTGTCCTGAAAGCGGTTGTAGTCGGTGCTGCGCACCACCAGCTGCACGCCGAGCTTGGCGAATTGCTTGCGCAGCCAGTCGAGGTAGCTCTTGGCGTCGGGTCCGCTGGCCATGGTGTCGAAGTACAGCACCAGCGGCGCGCCGGCGGCGCTGCGCCCGTTCGGGTAGCCGGCGGCGCGCATCAGCGCCCGCGCCCGGTCGATGCCCAGGCGCTGCGGCTGGCCGTCGACCCAGCGATACACCTGCCGGTTCATGCCGACGTGGCCGTCCCGGTAGCCGAAGATGCCCGGCGGCAGCGGGCCCTGCATGGCGACGCCGAGGCCATTCTGGAAGATGGCGATCGATTCTTCCTGGTCGATGGCGATGGCAATGGCCTGGCGCAGGGCACGGCGCTCGGCGCTGTAGCCGCCGACCGTGTCGTCCAGCATGTTGAAGCCGGTGTAGTAGACCGAGGTGGCGACGCTGGAACTGAGGCGCATGCCGCGCTCGCGCATGGCGTCGGTCAGCGCCAGCTCACCGCCGGCGCCGAGGTTGACCACCTGATCGAAACTGTCCTGGCCGACCGGCGAGCGGTCGTAGTAGCCCTGCAGGAACTTGGTCCAGACCGGGATGCTTTCGCGCTCCAGGCTGAACACGGCCCGGTCGATGAACGGCATCGACTTGCCGGCGTCGGCCAGCAGGCCGGCCGCGGCGTCCGTGGGCTCGCCGTCGGACGGGTAGGGCTCGCCGCGGAACAGCGGGTTGCGCTCGAGCACCATGCGCCGGTTGGGGTCGTTCACGGTCAGCATGTACGGACCGGTGCCGACCGGGTACCAGTCGAGGGTGATGTTCTTCTCGATCAGGCCCGGCTGGCTGTAGAAGCGGTCCGCCTCCCACGGCAGCGGAGCGAAAAACGGCATCGCCAGCCAGTACTCGAACTGCGGATACACGTCGTTCAGGTGAATGCGCAGGGTGTAGCGGTCGGGTGTCTGCACGCCGCTGAGCTCGAACGGCCGTAAATCGAGCCACCCGTCCGTGTCCGACGATGCCTCGGCCAGCGCCTCGGCCAGCTCGCCGAAGCCGGCAAGGTGCGTGCGCAGCAGGCTGCGGATGGGAGACTGCACGCGCGGACTGGCCAGGCGCTTGATCTGATAGGCGAAATCGGCGGCGGTCAGTTCGCGGCTGTCCTGTGCCGGGAAGTCACCCAGGGCGTCGATGTCCGCCAGCGTCGCGGCGTCGAGCCGGTGGTAGCGCAGCCGGCCCTGTGCGTCACGGGCGAACGCGGGGTGTGGTGCGTAACGGATGCCGGGGCGGATGCGCAGTTCGTAGACGCTGGTCACCGCACGTGCCGGATCGGTCCCGGGCGGCAAGGCCCGGCCGCCGGCGTCCAGCAGCGTCACCGTCGGCAGCGCGGTGGCGGTCAGCGGCACCAGTGTGTAGGGCCGGCGCAGGTAGTGATACTGCAGCGGCGGTTCGTATACCTGGTGCAGGAACACGTACTCGTTCGAGCTGTAGGCGATGGCCGGGTCCAGATGTTTTGGCCGCGCCGCGAACGCCGCATACAGGGTGTTGGCCGTACGCTCGGCGGCCGGGTAGGGGCTGTTCAGCGGCACCTCGCCACAGCCGGCCAGCATGAACAGCAGGGCGGGCAGCAGCAGGCGTAATGGGGACTGGCGGCGCATCGCGGCCGATTCTGCCATACGGCCCGAGCCACGGTGGCCGGTCAGGGAAGACAGACCCGGCGGCGGCTATAATGCGCGCCCGATCAGGCGAAGGGCAGGGGGTTTCGAATGGGTTTTTTGGCCGGTAAACGCGCACTCATCGTCGGCGTGGCGAGCGATCGCTCCATCGCCACCGGAATTGCCGAGGCGATGCACCGCCAGGGCGCCGAACTGGCGTTCACCTATCAGAACGACAAGCTGCGCACGCGGGTGGAGGACTTCGCCGGTGCCTGTGGCAGTGACATCTGCCTGCCGATGGACGTCGCCGACGACGCGCAGATCGACGCCGCCTTCGCCGCGCTGGGGCAGCGCTGGGACGGGTTTGACATCGTCGTGCACAGCGTCGCCTTCGCTCCGCGCGAAGAGCTGCAGGGCAGCTTCGTCGACGCAGTGACCCGCGAGGGTTTCCGCGTGTCGCACGACATCAGCGCCTACAGCCTGGCGGCGCTGGCCAAGGCGGCCAAGCCCATGCTGCGCCCGAACGCGGCCTTGCTGGCGCTGACCTACCTCGGCGCCGTGCGGGTGTTGCCCAACTACAACGTCATGGGCCTGGCCAAGGCCAGCCTGGAGGCGTGTGTCCGCTACCTGGCGGCCTCCATGGGGCCCGACGGGGTACGGGTCAACGGCATTTCCGCCGGACCGATCCGCACGCTGGCGGCGTCCGGTATTTCCGGCCTGCGCGGCATGCTGGACTACCACGCCGACCATGCGCCGTTGCGACGCAACGTCACCATCGAGGATGTGGGTAACGTGGCCGCGTTCCTGTGTTCGGACCTGGCCGCCGGTGTCACCGGCGAGATCAGTTACGTCGACGCCGGTTACAACATCGTCGGCATGGGCGGCTGACCGCGCCCGGTGCAGGCTGCCTCAGGAGGCGGTCTGCACCACGCGCACCGCGTGACGCTCGCGCAGGGACTGCAGCAGGTCGTTCAGGGTCTGCTCGGCGCGGATCGCCTGCAGCTGTTCGCGCAGCGCCTCGCGGGCCTCGCTGTCATCTGCCTGCGGGCCGGGTCGCCGGCCGGTGACGGCGACCAGCGCGTAGCTGCCGTCGGGCAGGCTGAGTCCGGCATACCGGGGCTGTTCGTCCCCGACCGGCAGAGCGAACGCCTTCTCGACGACCGTCGCCGGCAGCCCTTCCTTGCCCTCGCGGCCGATGTCGGTGATTTCGTTGAACTGCACGTCGACGGGGTTGCCGGCGTTGAGTGCCTCGACCAGTTGCTCGCCGGCATCGCGCGCCGCGGCGGCGGCATTTTCGCGCTGTAGCTGCTGTACCACCGCCTCGCGCACGTCGGCCAAAGGCTGTACCGCTGCGGGCGAATGTTCGAGCACCCGCAGCACCGCATAGCGGCCCGGGTCGAGTTCGAATACCTCGCTGTTGTCGCCAGCGAGTACGTCGGCACTGAAGGCGTGGTGCAGGAATTGCGGGTTCGCTGCCGCGCCTTCGCCACCGGAGCGCGGGAACGGCCCGAGCTCACGAACTTCAAGGTCCACGGCCTCAGCGGCTGGCGCCAGGCTGTCCGGCTGCTCGAAAGTCAGGCGGCGCAGCGTTTCGGCGGCGGAAAAGAAACGCTCCTCGGCCAGCTCGCGTTGCAGGCGTTGGCGCACGGTGTCGCGGACTGCTTCCAGCGACGGTGTGTTTCCCGGTTTCACCGCCGTCACTTCCAGCAGGTGGAAGCCGAAGGGCGTGCGTACCGGTTCGCTGACCGTGTCCGGCGCCAGGCTGAAAGCTGCTTCATCGAAGGCGGGCGTCATGCTGCCCGGGCTCAGGAAGCCGAGGTCGCCGCCCTGGCTGGCCGAGCCGGAGTCGTCCGATTCCGTTTTGGCCAGCGCCGCGAAGTCGCCGCCGTCGAGCAGGGCGGCGCGCAATTCGGTGGCCTTGCGACGGGCCTGTTCGACCGTCTCCGCCGGTGCGTTTTCGGGCACCTGCAGCAGGATGTGACGCACGCGCCGCTGCTCAGGGTCACTCAGCTCCGGCTTCATGGCCTCGTAGCGAGTCTCCAGCATGGCGTCGTCGACATTGATCTGCGTCGCCAGCGCGTCCAGGCTCAGCTCCAGGTAGGCCACGCGCACCTGTTCGGCGGTGCGAAAGCGCTCGCGGTGCGCCTCGTAATAGGTTTCTACGACGTCGTCCGCCGGCGGTTCGTCGGGAACGTATTCCTGCCAGTCGAGCGTTGTCACGCGCAGGTCTCGGCGTTCGAACCACAGGGCGGCCAGGCGCTCGAGTTCCTCGGGCGCCACGAAGGCCGAGCGGGCCAGGCCGGCTTCGAGTTGCTGCAGCGCCAGTGACTGGCGCAGGTCATCCTCGAACTGCACCGGCGTCAGCCCCTGGCGGCGCAGTCGCGATTCGTACAGCCCGCGGTCGAAACCGTTCTCGCCGGAGAATGCGGGGACCGACTGAATCAACGCGGCCACGGCGGTATCCGTTACGTGCAGGCGCCGTTCGGCGGCGGCCTGTAACAGCAATTCGCGGTTGATCAGTCGCTGCAGTACAGCGTTGCGGGTGCCGGCGTTCTCCAGCAGTTCCGGCGAGTAGGCGTCACCCAGGGCGGCGCGCAGGCGCTCGGCCTCGACTCGCATGGCCTGGTCCAGCGCCTGGGCGGTGATGGTGCTGTCGCCAACGTGGGCGACGACCCGTGTGGTGTCGGGCTGCACGTAGGAGCCGATACCCCACAGGGCAAACGGCACCACCAGCAAAACGAGGATGGTGCTGACAAGCCACCGGGGTGCTTTCTCGCGGATGTGTTCAAGCATGCTGATTTTTCAGGTTGCAGATAACACAAAGGGCGAAGCCGACTTTACTCGGCTCCACCCTTCGCGGCTGGTATCTGGCAATTTGCCAATATGGCGGAGCGGACGGGACTCGAACCCGCGACCCCCGGCGTGACAGGCCGGTATTCTAACCAGCTGAACTACCGCTCCTAATGCATTCGGTGGGTGCTGAGAGGATCGAACTCCCGACATCCGCCGTGTAAAGGCGACGCTCTACCAGCTGAGCTAAGCACCCTGCAGGAAGCGGCTATTTTATGCCGTCTTTGAGACCTTTGCCAGCTTTAAATTTGGCGGTCTTGCTGGCCTTGATCTTGATGGGCGCACCGGTGCGCGGATTGCGGCCGGTACGAGCGCCGCGTTTGCCGACCGAGAACGTTCCGAAGCCGACGATGGTGACGCTGTCGCCCTTCTTCAGCGCCGCGGTGATGGCATCAACTGCCGAGTCCAGAGCACGACCGGCAGCGGCCTTGGAAATCTCGGCGCCGTCCGCGATCGCATCAATCAGGTCAGATTTATTCACGTGAGTCCCCCTGGGAGTGGTTGGTTTGCCCCTGAGCGTAAGTGACCCCGCAAGCAGGCGAAAAAATCGCACCAAATCGCGGTCGGCGAGTTATACCAACGCCAAAAAACGCGTGTCAACAAACGCCTCGGTCGCGTCTCAATGGGCAAGATAATTCTCGGGCGAAGCCGGCCGTGGCTCGCTGCCGCTGCCGGGCGGTTGTCCGGGGTCGGGTGCCTCGGACAGGGCCTGCTGGAACACCTCGTCGATCCAGTGCACGGACTGAATCTCCAGGCGTTGCGTGACGTCTTTCGGAACGTCCGCCAAGTCTTTCTCATTCTCCTTAGGAATGAGTACCTTGCGGATGCCTGCCCGTAGCGCCGCGAGCAGCTTTTCCTTCAGTCCGCCGATTGGCAATACCTCGCCGCGCAGGGTGATTTCCCCGGTCATCGCGACCTCGGCACGTACCCGCCGGCCACTGAGTGCCGAGGTCAGTGCGGTCACCATGGCGATGCCGGCGCTGGGCCCATCCTTGGGAATGGCACCTTCCGGTACATGCAGGTGGAAATCGTTTTGCTGAAAGCGTTCTGCGGCGATGCCAAGCTGCTCGGCACGGCTGCGGACCACGGTCATGGCCGCCTTCACCGATTCCTGCATGACTTCGCCGAGCTGCCCGGTGAGGGTTAGATTGCCCTTGCCAGGGACCACCGCCGCTTCTACGGTCAGCAATTCACCGCCGACTTCGGTCCACGCCAGGCCGGTAACCTGGCCGATGCGGTCCTCGGTGTCGGCCAGGCCGTGCCGATAGCGCGGAACGCCCAGGTAGTCCGCCAGGTTGGCCGGTGTCACCTTGAGCTTGCCGCGACGGCTCTTCTGCACCACCTGGCGCACTGCCTTGCGACAGACCTTGTTGATCTCGCGCTCGAGGTTGCGCACGCCAGCCTCGCGCGTGTAGCGCTGGATGATGCCGCGTACGGCCGGCTCGTCGAAGGCGATCTCGCTGTCCTTGAGGCCGTTGTCGGCAATGGCCTTGGGGATCAGGTAGCGGGTGGCGATGTTGAGCTTCTCGTCCTCGGTGTAGCCGGGCAGGCGGATCACCTCCATGCGGTCGAGCAGCGGCGCCGGAATGTTGAGCGTGTTGGCGGTAGCCACGAACAGCACGTCCGACAGGTCGTAATCGACTTCCAGGTAGTGATCGTTGAAGGCGTGGTTCTGCTCCGGGTCCAGTACCTCGAGCAGCGCCGAGGCCGGATCGCCGCGGAAGTCCATGGCCATCTTGTCGACTTCATCGAGCATGAACACCGGGTTGCGCGTGCCGACCTTGGCCAGGTTTTGTAGAACCTTGCCCGGCAGCGAGCCGATGTAGGTACGGCGGTGGCCACGGATCTCGGCCTCGTCACGCACGCCGCCGAGCGACATGCGCACGAACTTGCGGCCGGTGGCGTTGGCGATGGAGCGACCCAGTGAAGTCTTGCCGACACCCGGCGGACCGACCAGGCACAGGATCGGCCCCTTGAGCTTGCGCACGCGCTGCTGCACGGCCAGGTACTCGAGGATGCGCTCCTTGACCTTCTCGAGCCCGAAATGGTCCTTGTCGAGTACCTGCTGGGCGAGGTCCAGATCGCGTCGCACGCGGCTTTGCTTGCGCCAGGGTACCTGCACGATCCAGTCGAGGTAATTGCGCACCACGGTGGCTTCGGCGGCCATCGGCGACATGGTGCGCAGTTTGTTCAGCTCACTGCGTGCCTTGGCCAGCACGGTCTTCGGCGGGCGTACTTCCTCCAGGCGTCGCTCGAGCTCGTCCAGGTCGTTGCCGCCGTCCTCGAGCTCGCCGAGCTCTTTCTGGATGGCGCGCATCTGCTCGTTCAGGTAGTACTCGCGCTGGCTCTTCTCCATTTGCCGCTTGACCCGGCCGCGCATGCGCTTCTCGACTGCCAGCAAGTCGATTTCGGTCTCGAGCAGGTTAAGCAGGTGCTCCAGGCGCGGCACGATGTCCACGATCTCGAGCAGTTCCTGCTTCTTGGCCAGACGCACGGGCAGATGGGCGGCGATGGTGTCTGCCAGGCGCGAGGAGTCGGCGATTTCCGCCAGCGCGGTCAGTGCCTCTGGAGGCACTTTCTTGCTGCCACGCACGTATTGCTCGAACTGTTCGAGCACGCTGCGCTGCAGCACGGTGTCTTCCTTGGGGTCGACCGGGCCCGCCTGGGGCACCTGCAGCTGCGCCGTGAAGCACCCTTCGGCAGGTTCCCAGTGGGTGACGCTGGCGCGATCGAGCCCTTCTACCAGCACCTTTACCGTGCCGTCGGGCAGTTTGAGCATTTGCAGGACGTGCGCGACCACGCCGCTGTCGTAGATGTCGTCCGGGCCAGGGTCGTCCAGGGCAGCGTCTTTCTGTGCCGCCAGGAAAATGCGCTTGCCGTGGTCTTCGCTCAGGTTGAGCGCGGCGATGGATTTTTCCCGGCCAACGAACAGCGGGATCACCATGTGCGGGAATACCACCACGTCGCGCAGTGGCAGGACCGGCAGGGTCAGGGTTTCGGCGTCATCGCCGGAATGGGCTTGGATGGGGTCGGACACCCGGAAGGCCTCGAGAAAGTAGGAGTGGGCGGCGCACGCCGCTGCCAGGAAGGGCAGATGGTGGCGGCGCCCTAGAATTCAAGCCCCGCAGCGACGGGGTGTGTCCCCGGAGCGGGGCGGCGTCAGTCGCCGGCTGCGCCTTGTTGCAGCGGCGCATCCTCGTAGATCAGCAGCGGCTTGGCGTCGGTGCTGAGGACGTTTTCGTCATACACGACCTTCTTCAGGTTATGCATCGACGGCAGCTCGAACATCATGTCGAGCAGGGCGTGTTCGAGGATCGAGCGCAGGCCGCGGGCACCGGTCTTGCGTTCCATCGCCTTGTCGGCGATGGCGTCCAGCGCCTCGGGACGAAACTCGAGTTCCACACCTTCCATCTTGAACAGCTTCTGATACTGCTTGATGAGGGCGTTCTTGGGCTCGGTCAGAATGCGGATCAGGGACTCGCGGTTCAGTTCGGCCAGGGTCGCGACCACCGGCAGGCGGCCGACGAATTCCGGGATCAGGCCGAACTTGATCAGGTCATGCGGTTCCACCGCCGCCAGCAGCCGGCTGGTGTCCTTGTCCTCGATCTGGCTCTTGATGTCGGCCGAGAAGCCGATGCCGCCCTTCTCCATCCGCTGCTGGACGATCCGGTCCAGCCCGTTGAAGGCGCCACCGCAGATGAACAGGATGTTGCGCGTGTCGACCTGCAGGAATTCCTGCTGGGGATGCTTGCGCCCGCCCTGAGGGGGAACCGAGGCGACGGTGCCCTCGATCAGCTTCAGCAGCGCCTGCTGCACGCCTTCGCCCGACACGTCGCGGGTGATGGACGGGTTGTCGGACTTGCGCGAAATCTTGTCGATTTCGTCGATATAGACGATGCCGGTCTGCGCGCGCTCGGCGTCGTAGTCGCACTTCTGCAGGAGCTTCTGGATGATGTTCTCGACGTCCTCACCCACGTAGCCGGCCTCGGTCAGCGTGGTGGCGTCGGCGATCGTGAACGGCACGTTCAGGATGCGTGCCAGGGTTTCGGCCAG
>NZ_JBFJTF010000081.1:0-10404 GCF_041625615.1 Immundisolibacter sp.
GGTCGTTGGTGACGCGTTTGGTGTCTTTGATGAAGGCGTGCCACTTGTCGATGAACTCGGCGTTGGGTTCGGAGTCGACGCTCATGAAGTAGTTCCAGGCGGCGAGATGTCCGACCAGCGGCTTGGTGTCGATGCCCGACAGTTCCTCTTCGCCGACCGAGAAAGCGATCACCGGGATGTCCGTTGCGGAGATGCCCTGGTTGCCGAGCTCCTTGTAGAACGGCACGTTGGCGTCGCCGTTGATGGTCGAGACCACGGCGGTCTTCTTGCCGGTGGAGCCGAACTTGCGGATGTCGGCCACGATCGACTGCCAGTCGGAATGGCCGAACGGCGTGTAGTTGATCATGACGTCGTCGTCGTCGACGCCCTTCGCTTCGAGGTAGGCGGCGAGGATCTTGTTGGTGGTACGCGGGTACACGTAGTCGGTGCCGGCCAGCACCCAGCGCTCGATGCCCAGCTCGTTCATGAAGTAGTCGACCGCCGGAATGGCCTGCTGATTGGGCGCGGCGCCGGTGTAGAACACATTCTTGGACGACTCCTCGCCCTCGTACTGCACCGGGTAGAACAGCAGCCCGTTCAGCTCCTCGAACACCGGCAGCACGGACTTGCGCGACACCGAGGTCCAGCAGCCGAACACCACGTCGACCTGCTCCTTGCTGAGCAGTTCGCGCGCCTTCTCGGCGAACAGCGGCCAGTTGGAGGCCGGGTCCACCACCACCGCCTCGAGCGGCTTGC
The DNA here is from genome assembly GCF_041625615.1 of Immundisolibacter sp. Lineage (GTDB taxonomy): Bacteria > Pseudomonadota > Gammaproteobacteria > Immundisolibacterales > Immundisolibacteraceae > Immundisolibacter. Next base: position 736 of record NZ_JBFJTF010000081.1, read on the forward strand.
CGAGCACGCCGCCCTTCTTGTTCTGCTCGTCCACCAGCATCAGCACGGTGTCCTTGAGCGTGGTCTCGGAAATGGCCATGGTGCCGGACAGCGAGTGCAGCACACCCACCTTGATGGTGTCGGCGGCCTGCGCCATGCCGGCCAGCAAGGCGCCCGTGGCGGCCAGGGCCAGTCGCCGGGCAAACGAAGTCATGCGATCAGTCATGCGAAATTCTCCTGTGATCCGGGGGGCTCAGATCTGCAGCTGCACGCCGAGGATGAAAAAGTCGGTGCTGTCGGCACCGTCGTAGTCGTCGGCGCCGTAGGTGGCGATGACCTTGGCGTTCTGGCCGTCGATGATGTAGCCGAGACCCACTTCCCAGCGGTCGTGATCCGGCGCGTTGTCGTCGTCCACCTGCTGGAAGCGCACATGCGGCTGCAGCTTGCCGACGCCGTAGGTCTGCGGTGTCAGGAAGCTGGCCAGCACGAAGTAGCCGCTGCCCTGGTAGCCGAAAGCCGGCATCTGGTCGTCGTGGTCGTAGTCGTAGTAGGCGCCTTCCAGGCTCACCGCACCGCCGTCGCCGACCTTCTTCTCCAGCAGCACGTCCACGTTCCAGCCGAAGAAATCCCCCGGCGACGCCAAGGTGCCGGTGCCGTCGGACTGGTACTGGGCGGCGACACCGAAGGTCAGGATGTCCTTCGCGCCGAAATAGGAGCTGGTGGTGTAGAAGCCCGGCTCCGGATCCCACAGTGCCCACTGCAGACGCCCGGCGAACAGCAGGTTGTCGTCCTGGTTGGGGTTGTTCAGCGAGTTGATGCCGGAATACGACGTGTCCATGCCGTCGTAGACGCCAAGCGCATAGCCGAACACGCCTCCGTCGATGGAACCGTTCACGGAGACACCCTCGTCGCGACCGGCGAAGATGGCCGGATAGGCCTGCGCGATCGGGAAGGTCCAGGCGTTCAGGTAGTACGGGCCGTCCAGGTTGGCGCGGTCCGACGGCGGCAGATGACGCCCCATCCAGATGTTGAACTCGGGCGCGAAGGTGAACTTGGCGATCGCATCCAGCATGCGAACGTCGTCGTCATCGCCGGTGTCGTACCGCTCGGTGTTGAACTCCAGCATGATGTATTCATGCAGCTGGGCGTTCAGGTACAGGCGGATGCTGTCAACCGTGAAGTCGTTCGAGCGCCCGTCGTCCGGCGCCGCGTCCTCCACCGAACTGAAACTGGTGCGCAGACCGGCGCCCACCGACACCCACTTGGTGTCGTCGATCTCGATCTTGGCGCCGGCATTGGCGGTGTCGGCGGCCAATAGGCCCACGCTGGCGGTCGCGGCCAGCAGTGTTGTTCTTGCGAAATGCTTCACAGGCATGCCCGTGCTCCCTGAAAGTTAAGCGATGCCTCCTCCCGAATGGCGGTGTTCGATTAGCAACCACCATGCCATGCAGCGCGCGACCCGCTGTGCAATGGCAATCCCCCAGTAACGCACTCGACATCGACCGGCATGTGCACCGCCCTGGTGCGCACAACGCCCCTTCGGCGCCGCGCCGGCCCAAAGCGGTTCAACCAGTGAGCGCACCCTCACGTTCGATGAACGCGATCACCTCATCCAGCCCGGTTCCGGTCTTCAGGCAGGTGAACACGAACGGCCGCTCGCCACGCATGCGCCGGGCGTCACGGTCCATCACCTCCAGCGAGGCGCCGACGTGCGGCGCCAGGTCGGTCTTGTTGATGATCAGCAGGTCCGAGCGGGTGATGCCCGGCCCACCCTTGCGCGGGATCTTGTCGCCGGCCGACACGTCGATCACGTACAGCGTCAGGTCCGACAGCTCGGGGCTGAAGGTCGCCGCCAGGTTGTCGCCGCCGGACTCCACGAACACCACGTCCAGCGGCGCGAACCGGCGCGACAGATCGGCCACCGCGGCCAGGTTCATCGAGGCGTCCTCGCGAATCGCCGTGTGCGGACAGCCACCGGTTTCCACGCCGACGATGCGCTCCGGCGCCAGCGCCCCGGCCCGGGTCAGGAATTCGGCATCCTCGCGGGTGTAGATGTCGTTGGTGACCACGGCGATCTGATAGCGATCGCGCAGCGCGCGGCACAGGGCCTCGGTCAGCGCCGTCTTGCCGGAACCGACCGGCCCGCCAATCCCCACGCGCAGCGGCCCGGCCACCGATGTATCCAACATGCGTATCTCCTGAATTCAAGATCGAAAAAGACGGCTGTACTGGGTCTCGTGCCGGCAGCTGGCGATGGCCAGCGCCGGCGCCGCCGCTCCGATGTCGGCATCGGCCACGGCCAGCCCGCTCGCCACCACCGCCGGAATATCCTGGGCCAGCTCATACAGCAGGCGCTGCGCGGCCGTATGGCCCAGCGGTACCGCCCGCACCGCCGCGCTGACCTGTGCCTCCAGCCAGGCCCACAGGCAGGCCTGCGCCGCCGTGGGCGGGGCAATGCGAAAACGTGTGGCAGCCAGGGCAAACAGGGCCAGCGCGGTGCGCTGCGGCAGGTCGACCCAGGTGCGTGCGTCATCGAGATCCAGGTCGCCCAGCAGCACCGCCCAGGCGCTGGCCAGCGCGCGTTCCTGGGCGCGCAGTTCCGCGGTGTCGCGCATCGCCAGCAGCAGCCCGGACCAGTGCATTGCCGCGTCCCGGTCCCCGGCCGAAAAGGCTGCCATCAGCCGTGCCAGCAGGGGCACTTCCACCCGCGCCAGGCTGTGCTGCAGCTGACCGCCGATCCACGCCGCCGCCTGTGGCAGGTCGCCGACCCACCCCAGCTCGACCGCGGTTTCCAGGCCCTGTGAATACGCAAAGGCGCCCACCGGCAGGGTGGCGCTGGTCAGTTGGCGCAGCCGCAGGTCGGCCAGCGCACCATCAGTGGGCGTGCGTGTGTCCATGGCCGGCCGCCGCATAGGCGCCCGCCTCCGGCTCGAACGGCGACTTGCCGACCGCCACCTGCAGACCGAGCCCACGCAGCATGTCGTCGAGCACGTGGTCGTGCAGGTAACGCAGCCAGCCGTCGCCCAGCTGCACCGCCACATGCCGGTTGCCCAGGTGATAGGCGGCACGCAGCACCAGCAGCGGCGTGTCGGCGGTGGCGGTGGACACCGCCTCGCTGGCGGACCGCACCACCACGGTGGCACCCCCGGGCCCGCCGAGCACGTCGCCGCCGCGCAGCACGGTGCCGCGCGGCAAGGCCAGCAACGCGGGCAGGCCACTGTCCAGGCGCACGCGCTGGCGCGAACGCACGCGCCGGTCGAAGCTAAGGGTCAGCGAATCGGCGCCGGTGGCACCGGTCAGAACGTGGTCGAACACCTGCATGACTGGATCTCAAGCAACTCTCGGGCCAGCCAAGTATCGGTGCTCACTGCGGCTGGATCGGGAAACCATCCTGCGGCCCCAGTGCCTCGCGCTCGCGCTGGAACATGGCGCCACTTTGTACGTACACGCTCAGCAGGCCTATCAGCGACTCGAGCGCATTCCAATGGATGCGTTCCCAGCCGTGCGAGCCGTCGATGCCGAAGCACACCAGGGCGGTGCGCAGGTCGTGCCCGGCCTGCAGCGCGGCGGCAATGTCCGAGCGGTAGTAGCGGAACACGTCGCGCTGGTGCGCGATGCCGAACTCCTTGCACAGCAGCAGCAGGCGCCGGGTGAGGTGGTAGTCGAACGGCCCGGACGAGTCGGCCATGGCGATGGTCGCGCCGTATTCGGCCGAGTTCTGCCCCGGTGCGGTGGTGCCGTTGTCGATGGCCACCATCTCGGCCACCGTGTCCGGCAGCACGGCCGATGCACCGACGCCGACCTCCTCCAGAATGGTGAACAGGAAGTAGACATCGCTGGGCAGCGTCGGCCGCGTGTCGTGCAGCGCCTTGAGCGTGCCCAGCGCCACTGCCACACCGGCCTTGTCGTCGAGGTGGCGGGAGTTGATGAAGCCGTTGTCCGACAGCTCGGGATTGGCATCAACCGCCACGAAATCACCAACGTAGATGCCAAGCTTCATCAAGTCTTCAATACCGCCAAGCGGCTCGTCGAGACGCAACTCCAGGTTGTTCCACGCCGACGGCTGACTGTCGACCTCCGGCCCGAAGGTATGACCGGATGCCTTCAGGGGCAGCAAACTGCCCCGATGCGACCCCCCATCGGTGAACAGCGTCACGCGTGCCCCTTCGGCGAAACGGGCATTCCAGTGGCCCACCGGCACCACCTCCAGGCGCCCGTTGGGCTTGAGTGCCTTCACTTGCGCGCCGAGCGTGTCCAGGTGGCTGACGATGGCGCGCGCCGGTGCACGTGCCGCGCCACGCACGGTGGCCCGAATGGCACCCAGGCGTGTCAGCTCGAACGGCACACCCAGGCGCTTGAGCTCCTCGCACACCACGTGCACCACCCGGTCCGTGTAACCGGACGGACTGGGCGTGTGCAGCAGTTTCATCAGGATATCCAGCACATAGCGCTGGTCGATGGGGAGGACTCTCATGGCGATGACGTTTTTCAGATCGCCGGCAGGCGGCGAGTAATGGGGAACAACAGGTCCACGAAGCGCTGCGCGGTCGGCTGCGGCTCGTGATTGGCCAGTCCGGGGCGCTCGTTGGCTTCGATGATCACATGCTCGGGCCGATCCGGCGCGGTCACCAGGAAATCGAGACCCACCACCGGGATGTTCAACGCCCTCGCCGCCTGCACCGCGGCGTCCGCCAGGGTCGGATGCAGGCTGTCGGTCACGTCATGCAAGGTCCCGCCGGTATGCAGGTTGGCCGTCTTTCGCACCTGCAGGCTGACGCCGCTGGGCAACACCTGGTCCAGCTCGTAGCCTGCCAGACGCACGCAACGGGCGGTTTCGTCGTCCAGCGGGATGTGGCTCTCGCCGGCACTGGCGGCCAGCCGCCGCCGGCTGAGTTTCTCGATCAGTTCGCGAACGGTTGCCTGCCCGGTGCCGAAGACCTGCGGCGGCCGACGCACCGCGGCGGCGACCACCTCGAAGTCGATCACCACCACCCGCAGGTCGTCGCCGGGCACCAGCTCTTCCAGCAGCACCGTGTCGCAGTAGCGGCGCGCCACGCGAACGGCGCGGGTCAGCGCCGCGGCGTCGCGCACGTCGACGGTGATGCCGCGCCCCTGCTCACCGCGCGCGGGCTTGACCACCAGCGGCCCATGCCGCTCCAGGAAGGCCCGGTTCTGGCGCGCGGCACCGGCCACGCATTGCTGCGGCAGACGCAGACCGGCGCGGCGCAGGAAGCGGTTGCTGGCCAGCTTGTCGTCGCACACGCTCATGGCGACGGCGGAGGTGAGCTCGCTCAGCGATTCGCGACACAGCACGCTGCGTCCACCGTAGGTGAGTTCGAAGTATCCACCCTCGGCGTCGATGACATTGACACCAATGCCGCGCCGCGCCGCCTCGTCGACGATGATCCGGGCATAGACGTTGAGCTGCTCGTATTCGTTCGGCTGCGGACCCACGAACAGCGGTTCGTTGTACGAATTCTTGTGCTTGAGGCAGAACACCGGCACGCGCTGGAAACCCAGCTTCTCGTAAAGGCGAATCGCCTGCCGGTTGTCGTGCATCACCGACAGGTCCATGAAGGCCCGCCCGCGCACCTGGAAGAACTCCGCCAACTGCCGGGTCAGCGCCTCGCCCACCCCCGGCAACGGCGCCTGCGGATCGGCCACCAGCGCCCACAGGGAAGCGCCGTTTTCCGGATCGCCGAACGCCTCGACATGGTCGACCCCCATCACCACGCCGAGCACCTTGCCGGTTTCCTCATGCTCGGCCACCAGGTAGCAGATCGTCGTTGACTTGCGGTGGGCCCAGATGAAATCCGGGTCCGGCGGCAGCATGCCCCGCTTGCAGTACAGGTCATGCGCCGCCTGCGCGTCGGCGTGGCTGTTGAGCCGACGCACGATCAGCCCGGCGACGCGGCGCGCCGCCGGACGGTAGTCATACAACCACAGCCGGTACGTGTGCGACGGGTCCAGAAACACGCTGTTCGGCGCGCTGGCGGTCACCACATGCGGCTCGCGCAGATAAATGGCGATATCGCGGTGGCCGGTCTTCTCGCTTTCCAGCAACCGCACCACCTGCAGCGGGTCGGGAAAGGTCTGGCCGAAGATCACACGCCCCCAGCCACACTCCACCGCCACGTTCTGGGCGCCGGGCTGTGCCTGCAGACGCGAGTCCGCCTGCTCCGGATCCCAGTTGCGCAGGCTCGGCGCATTGCCCCGCTCGAGCCGATGCTTGACGCGCTTTTGTGAGTTGCTCACCCGAGAGTCTCCCTGTCGCGGGATCAAAGACCCTGCTGCTGCAGCCACAACTCAAGCAGCGTGATCTGCCACAGCTTGGAGCCACGCAGCGGCGTGATGTGCGCCTCCGGCTCGGCCAGCAGGGTGTCGACATACGCATTGTCGAACACGCCGCGCTGGCGCGCGCGCGGCTGCAGCAGGATGTCACGCACAAAGTCGAGATACGCGCCGCGGATGTACTTGAGCGCCGGCACCGGGAAATACCCTTTCGGGCGATCAATGACCGCTCCGGGAATCACCTGGCGCGCCGCCTCCTTCAGCACGTACTTGCCGCCCTCGCGGATCTTGTGTTCGGCCGGGATGCGCGCCGCCAGCTCCACCAGCTCATGGTCCAGGAACGGCACCCGCGCCTCCAGCCCCCAGGCCATGGTCATGTTGTCCACGCGCTTGACCGGATCATCCACCAGCATGATGGTCGTATCCAGGCGCAGCGCCTTGTCGATGCCGCCGGTCGCGCCCGGCTGCGCGAAATGCCCGGCCACGAACTGGCGGCTATAGTCCTCGCCCACCCACGGCGCCTGCACACAGCGCGCGTACTCGGCATGGTCGCGGTCGAAGAAGTGCCGCGCGTAATCCTCGAGCGGATCGCGGCTTTCGAGCAGCGGCGGATACCAGTGATAACCGCCGAACACCTCGTCGGCGCCCTGCCCGCTTTGCACCACCTTCACGTGCTTGGCCACCTGCTGCGAGAGCAGGTAGAAACCCACCGCGTCGTGGCTGACCATGGGCTCGGACATCGCCGCCACGCAGTCCGGCAGCGCCGGCAGCAGACGATCGGCACCGATGAAGATGCGTTCGTGTCGGGTGCCGAAGTGCTTGGCGATCAGGTCCGAATACTCGAACTCGTCGCCCTTCTCGGCGTCGACCGCCTCGAAGCCGATGGAAAACGTGTGCAGGCCCTGTTGCCCCTGCTCGGCCAGCAGGCCGACGATCAGGCTCGAATCGAGCCCTCCGGACAGCAAGACGCCCACCGGCACGTCCGCCACCAGTCGGCGCCGCACCGCCAGGCGCAGGCTGTCGAGCACCTGCTCGCGCCACTCACCGAAATCCCGCGCGCCGTCGGCCGCGTCACGATCGAAATTGGGCGTCCAGTAGGTGTCGAACTGCAGGCTGCCGTCGGCGCCGATGCGCAGCGTGGTGGCCGGCGGCAGCTTGCGCACACCCTGCACGATGGTGTGCGGCGCCGGCACCACGGCATGAAAACTCATGTAGTGATGCAGTGCGACGGGGTCGATATCGGTCGATATGTCGCCACCGGCCAGCAGGGCCGGCAGCGTAGAGGCGAAGCGAAAGCGGCCTGGCTGCTCGGTGTAATACAGCGGCTTGATGCCCAGACGATCCCGGGCGAGAAACACGGCACCGCTGTCGCGCTCCCAGATGGCGAACGCAAACATTCCCTGCAGGCGCTGCACGCAGGCGGGACCCCAGGCGTGATAGGCCTTGAGAATGACCTCGGTATCACCGGAAGAGAAAAAGCGGTAACCGAGTCCCTGCAGTTCCTGGCGCAACTCGGGGTAGTTGTAGATGGCGCCATTGAACACCATGAGCAAGCCGAGTTCATTGTCCAGCATCGGCTGCTGCGCACGCGCGCTGATGTCGATGATCTTCAGCCGGCGGTGGGCGAAAGCGACCGGTCCGTAGCCGATGCGACCGGCACCGTCAGGCCCCCGTGGCGCCAGCACCTCGGCCATGCGCTCGACGGCTGCCGGATCAGCCACCTGGCCGTCAAAACGAATCTCGCCCGCAATCCCACACATAAACAACCTCTCGTTCCGGCAGCGAAATGAATACCGCCAAAAAACTCATCCGGACATCAATGAAACAGGCCCGGACGCAGCAAATAAACAAGCATTCCGATTGGCAAAAAACGAATGCCCTGCCCCGGCCTTCGATTCACGGATGAATAAAACCAATCGAATAGCGGAAGCCATAATGTTATCACAAATCGCGATAAGCCGCGAATGAATAAGGCCGATCAGTGGATATTCGGCCGTATCGGGCAATGCGCTCTGGATGCCAATCAGGGAGATAGAAAAAGAAAAGCAATCGCGGCCTTCCGGCGAACGCAACCCCCCACGCACCGTCACCTGCCGCCGGCCCCGAGCGGCCTGTGCCCGACCCGCCCGGCTGCAGCTGAACGGCATCGGGCGCGCACCCCGGCGTCCCGCACGTCCGGCGGCGCCGCGTCGGCAGGCACGCTTGCCCTGCGCGCTCTACAGGTCTAGGGTCAAATCCTGCCTGCGCGTGCAGGCGACACCCAACCCACAGGAGGTCAGCCCATGAGCAGCCATACGTACAAGGTTGTGGAGATCGTCGGCTCTTCGCCCAACGGAACCGACGACGCCATCCGCAACGCCATTGCCGAGGCGGGCAAGAGCCTGCGTCATCTCGACTGGTTCGAGGTCGTACAGACACGCGGCCACCTGGTTGACGGCAAGGTCGGCCACTTTCAGGTGATCTTGAAGGTCGGCTTCCGCCTCGAGAACTGACGCGGCGACTATTCGACGGCGCCAGCGCCCGATCGCGCGGCTTCTGAGTCACGCCAGAGCCCGCCGGGTTGAACTTTTTCACGGCCATGTGCCTCCCAATGAGTGACTCTCGAGCAATCAGGAGACACATCATGGCCGAAACCATCAAGAATCAGGGCGAAGGCGATCGCGAATCCGCGCGTCGCTACAACGCGGACACCCGGCGCACGGCCGCGCAGCTGTCCGATGAACAACTGCGCGGCACAGAGGCATTAACGGAGACGCAAGAGCGCGAACTTAAGCGCGCAGAGGAAAAAGGCAGGTCGCGCTCCAAGGGCGAAGACCCGATGGTGTCGCGGAACCGGTAATCGGCGGCGGCGCCTGTGGCTGACCTGGTGAAACGTCCCCGTGCATCGCCGGCGGACACGGCTCTTCAAAACAGGTAATACCGCTGCGCCAGCGGCAACACCTTGGCCGGCTCGCAGGTCAGCAGCGCGCCATCGGCGCGCACCTCGTAGGTCTGCGAATCCACCTCCATCAGCGGCGCATAGTCGTTGAGCACCATGTCGGACTTGGTCACGCTGCGCGTGCCCTGTACCGCCACTGCGCGGCGGCGCAGGCCCAGCGTTGCCGGCACGCCGGCATCCAGCGCGGCCTGTGAGACAAAGGTGAGGCTGGTGGCGGCGATGGCCGGGCCAAAGGCGCCGAACATGGGCCGGTAGTGCACCGGCTGCGGGGTGGGGATGGAGGCGTTGGGGTCGCCCATGGGGGCGGCGGCGATGGCCCCGCCCTTGAGGATCAGCGCCGGTTTGGTGCCGAAGAAGGCCGGCTTCCACAGCACGATGTCGGCGAGCTTGCCGGCCTCCAGTGAGCCCACCTCGTGGGCGATGCCGTGGCTGATGGCGGGGTTGATGGTGTATTTCGCCAC
>NZ_JBFJTF010000082.1:0-10294 GCF_041625615.1 Immundisolibacter sp.
CCACCTCGAGCAGGTTGGCCGTGGACTGCATGACCACCCCCAGGCCCACCGCCGGTGAACCGTCGACGCGGATCCCGGAGCGCTCGTCCTCGGCGCCCACGGCGGCGTGCCCGACGTCGCGCAACCGCACCGGGTAGCCGTTGACCTCGCGAATGATCAGCCGGTCGAACTGCTCGGCGGTCCGCATGTCGGTTTCCGACAGCACCGTGAACTCGCGCTGCATGCTCTCGATGCGCCCGGACGGCACCTCGATGTTCTCGCGCCGCAGCGCGGTCTCCACGTCCAGCGGTGTCAGCCCGTAGGCAGCGAGCCGCTCGCGGTCCAGCCAGATGCGCATGGCATAGCGTCGCTCGCCACCGATCAGCACCGTCGCCACGCCGGGAATCGTCTGCAGACGGTCCCGCACCACGCGGTCGGCGTAGTCGGACACTTCCAGCGGCGTGTGGTGGTCGCTGTAGAAGGCCAGCCACATGATGGCGTCGGCGTCGGCCTCGACCTTGGAGATGATCGGCTCGTCGACCTCGTCCGGCAGCATGCCGCGGGCGCGGGCGACGCGGTCGCGAACGTCGGCGGCGGCATCGTCCGGATCACGCGTCAGGCGGAACTTGACCGTGATCTCCGACACCTCCTCGCGGGACACCGACTTCATCACGTCGATGCCCTCGATGCCGGACAGCTCGTCCTCCAGCGGCTGCGACACCTGGCTTTCCATGATCTCGGCACTGGCGCCGCGATAGATGGTGCGCACCGACACCACCGGCGTGTCGATCATCGGGTACTCGCGTACCGACAGCCGCTCGAACGCGATCAGGCCCAGCAGCAGAATGACCAGGCTCATCACCGTGGCCAGCACCGGCCGGCCGACTGACAGGTCCGTCAGCTTCACGAGGCGGCATCCTGCGCCGTGGCCGTCACCGGCACACCATCGCGCAGCTTCATCTGTCCCTCGGTCACCACCGTGTCACCGACCGCGAGCCCCTGCACCACCTCGACGATGCCGGGCTCGCGCAGGCCGGTCACCACCGGTACCAGCGCCACCGTGCCGTCGGTCACCCGGAACACGTACAGACGCTCGCCGCGCGGCACGATGGCCTGCTCCGGAATCACCAGCGCCTGCGGGTGCTCGCCGACCGTCAGTTCCACCTGCGCAAACATGCCCGGCCGCAGCTGGCCGTCGCCGTTCGGCACCCGCCCGCGCAGCGCGAAGGTGCGCGTGGCGGCATCCAGGCGCGGGTCGATGGCGTAGATCTCGCCCGTGAACGCGCCGCCGGGCACCGCGTCCACGCGCAGCGTCAACGGCCGACCGACCGTCAGCGCGGCGGCGTGGCGCTCGGGCACGCGGAATTCGATCTTCAGCGGGTCCAGGTCCTCCAGGTTCACCAGGTCCTGGCCCGGCTGCACGTAGGCACCGGGACTCACCAGACGCAGACCGGCCACACCGTCGAACGGCGCCCGAAGGGTTGTTTTTTCCAGCATCACGCGGTGGCGCTCGAGCAAGGCGCGCGATTCGGCCAGGCGCGCGCGCGCCTGATCGTAGTCCTGCTGGCTCACCATGTTGGTCCGGACCATGTCCGCCGCCCGCTCGAAGGTGAGCCGGTTGGCCTCGACCGTGGCCTCGGTCTGCGCCACCTGGGCGCGGTACTCGGCCGCGTCGAGGGTGATCAGCACCTGGCCGGCCGCCACCGGCCGGCCTTCCTGGAAGTGAATGCGCTCCACCCGGGCCGCCAGCTCGGGACGAATCATCACCGACTCGTTGGCCTGCAACGTACCGACGGCACGCACCCTTTCGCTCATCGGCCGTGTGTCCGCGGTAGCGGTGACCACCGGCAATGCCGGACGCGCCGCCGGCCCGCCGCCCGCGCCTGGCTTTTCCGCCTCGGAGCAGGCGGCAAGAAACAACGAAAAGACCGCGCTCCACAGCAGGGAGCGCGATCGCAGGCAGGCATGGGGCATGTTGTTATTCCGGCGATCGGCGACCGCCGCCATTACACCGCCCGCTGACCGGCCGGTCAAGCAACCGAACGGCCGTCCCGCCGCTCAGGCCGCCCGGTCGGCGGCCGCCAGGATCTGCCGCAGTTCCGGCACGCACGAGCCACAGTTGGTGCCGGCCTTGAGCGTCGCGCCGATCGCCTGTGGACTGTCCAGGCCTCGTTTGACGATGGCCTGCACGATGGTGTTGATCCCGACCTGATGACAGGCACACACGGTGCGCCCGGGGTCAGCGCCCGGCGACCCCGGCACACCGGCCAGAAACGCCCTGCGCGCCGGCCCGTCGAGCGCCTCGCCGAAGCGTGCCGCCAGCCAGTCGTCGGCCAGCCAGTCGAGTTCGGTACCGGCGAACAGCGCCAGCATGACCCGGTCACCGTCCATCGCCAGCACCCGGCATTCGCCGAGCGGGTCGGTGTACTCCAGCCACTGCCAGTCGGCCGCCGGCGGGCCGGCCAGCGAACGTGCCCAGGCCCGCACGTCCTGCGGCGCCTGGGCGGCGGCGATGCGCCAGCGCCAGCCACCCGCGACCCGGGCACGGGTGAAGTAGTCGACGTCGCCCGGCGCCCGCGGCTGGCGTGTCAGCAGCATCCCCCGCCACGGCAGGGCCACGGCGGTGACGCGCACCGGCGTCAGCTTGAACTGCGGCTGACCGGAGACCGGATCGAGCACCGCGTCGACCAGCGCATCGGCCGGCCCGGTACTGGAAAAGGTCCTGTTCCAGTGCATGGGCAGGAACACCTCGCCGGCACGCAGGCCGGAATCGAGCGCCACGCGGGTGACCAGTCCCCCATGACGGCTGTCGATGCGCGCAAATCCGCCGTCTGTCAGACCCAGTTGCGTGGCGTCGGCCGGGTTCAGTTCCAGCAGCGGTTCGGCGATGTGTCCGGACAGGCGCGGGGACTTGCCGGTACGCGTCAGCGTATGCCAGTGGTCGCGCACCCGGCCGGTGTTCAGAACGAGCGGATACTCGCTGTCCGGCGCGCTGCCCACCGCACGACTGGCACAGGCCAGCATGCGCGCCCGCCCGCCCGGCGTGTAGAAGCGGCCGTCATCGAACAGCCGCGCCGTGCCTTGCCTGGTCCCCGCCGGCACCGGCCACTGCACCGGTTCGAGCGCGTCGTAGGCGGCGCGATCCAGCCCGGCCAGGGCGCCAATGTCGAAGTCCCGGCCGGCGGCACCGGCCAGCGCCGACAGGCGTGCGTACTCATCGAAAATGGCCGCCTCGTCGACGTAGTCAAACCCCTGGAAGCCCAGCCGCTGCGCCACCTGGCTCAGCGCCCACCAGTCTGCACGCGCCTGCCCCGGCGCTGGCAGAAACGCCCGCTGGCGTGAGATGCGCCGTTCGCTGTTGCTGACCGTGCCGCTTTTCTCGCCCCAGGCCAGGGCCGGCAACAGGACATGCGCCAGCGCGGTGGTGTCCGTGTCGCGCACGCAGTCGCTGACGATCACCCGCTCGCAGGTGGCCAGCGCCGCGCGAAAGCGGTCCGCCTGCGGCAGGCTGGCCAGCGGGTTGGTGCCCATGACCCACAGCCACCGCACCTGGCCGGATTCAATGGCGCTGAACAGGTCGACCGCCTTCAGTCCCGGCGTGGCGCTGATCGGCCCACCGCCCCAGAACGCCTGCACCAGCGCGCGGTGCGACGCATCGGCATAGTCGAGATGGCAGGCCAGCATGGAGGCGAGGCCACCCACCTCGCGCCCGCCCATGGCGTTCGGCTGGCCGGTGAACGACAGCGGCCCCATGCCCGGGCGGCCGATGCGCCCGGTGGCCAGGTGGCAGTTGATGAGGGCGTTGACCTTGTCGGTGCCGACGGCGGACTGGTTCACGCCCTGCGAGAACACCGTGACCACGCGCTCGGTACCGGCAAACCAGTCATACAGCTGCGCCACGTCGCCGACCGGCAGGTCGCAGGCCGCCGCCACGGTGGCGGCGTCCGGCGCCTCGGCGCGGGCCACCGCCAGCGCGGCGTCGAAACCGTCCACATGTGCACCGACGTAGGCTTCGTCCACCGCACCGCGCGCGTCCAGCGCCGCCAGCAGGCCGTTGAACAGCGCCACGTCGCTGCCCGGCGCCAGCGGCAGGTGCAGGTCGGCGATGTCGCAGGTCGGCGTGCGACGCGGGTCGATCACCACCACGCGCAGGTCCGGGCGCGCTGCCCTGGCGGCCTTGATGCGCTGGTACAGCACCGGATGACACCAGGCCGTGTTGCTGCCGACCAGCAGCAGCAGGTCGCACAGTTCCAGGTCCTCGTAACAGCCGGGCACGGTGTCGGCACCGAACGCCCGCGTGTGACCGGCCACGGTGGAAGCCATGCACAGGCGCGAGTTGGTGTCGATGTTGTTGGCGCCGATGAAGCCCTTCATCAGCTTGTTGGCGACGTAGTAGTCCTCGTTCAGCAACTGTCCGGACACGTAGAACGCCACCGCCTGCGGACCGTGCTGCCGCAACGTCGCACGCAGGCTCTCGCCGACGGCATCGAGCGCCGCCTCCCACGCCACCGGCCGCCCATCGACCAGCGGTTCCAGCAGGCGACCGTCGAGGTCCAGCGTCTCGCCCAGCGCCGAGCCCTTTGAACACAGGCGCCCGAAGTTGGCCGGATGCGCCGGGTCACCGGCGATGGCCGCGCCGCCGGCGCCATCCGGCGTGGCCAGCACGCCACACCCCACCCCGCAGTACGGACAGGTGGTGCGCACGCCCCCGTTCACGACACCGCCAGCCACACCCGCCCCTGATCGACCCGCACCGGGTAGGCGGTCACACGCACCGCCGCGTCCTCCAGGCATTGCCCGTCGGCGAGCCTGAAGTGCTGCTTGTACAGCGGCGAGGCGACCACGAGCGCACCGCCAAGATCGCCGACGATGCCGCGTGCCAGCACGGCCGCCTCACCCAGCGGATCCCAGTTGTCGAGCGCATACACGGCCGGTGTCTCGGCCGGCAGGTGGAACAGCGCCACCTGCCGGCCGGCAACGCGCGCGGCGATGCCGGCGTTGTGCGGCAGGTCGTCGAGGGCGCACACCTCGACCCAGTCGTTGGCTTCTTGGTTCATGGCCAGGGCTGCCTCAGGCATGTTCGGTCACCTCGCTCGGCTTCTCGTCGGTGCGTGCCGGGCGCACCTGGCCACGTTCGCGCACGAAGTGAATGGTCTCGTCGGGTGTGTCGCTGTTGACGAAGGGCTTGAACCGGCGCAGGCGCTCCGGGTCGTCCAGGGTCTTTTTCCACTCGCATTCGTAGGTGTCGATGACGTGGCCCATCTGTGCCTCCAGTTCGGCGGCAATGCCGAGCCGGTCGTCGATGATCACGTCCCGCAGGTAGTCGATGCCGCCGTCGAGGTTGTCGCGCCACACGGAGGTGCGCTGCAGGCGATCGGCGCTCTTGATGTAGAACATCAGGAAGCGGTCGACGTAGCGAATCAGCGTCGAGGTGTCGAGGCCGGTGGCGAACAGGTCGGCGTGACGCGGCTTCATGCCCCCGTTGCCACACAGGTACAGGTTCCAGCCCTGTTCGGTGGCGATGACACCCACGTCCTTGCTCTGTGCCTCGGCGCACTCGCGCGTGCAGCCGGACACCGCGAACTTGAGCTTGTGCGGCGCGCGCAGGCCCTTGTAGCGCTCCTCGAGCAGGATGGCGAGCCCCACGCTGTCGTCCACGCCGTAACGGCACCAGGTGCTGCCGACGCACGATTTCACCGTGCGCACCGCCTTGGCATAGGCGTGACCGGACTCGAAGCCGGCGTCCACCAGGCGCTTCCAGATGGCCGGCAGCTGATCCAGGCGCGCCCCGAACAGGTCGATGCGCTGACCGCCGGTGACCTTGGTGTACAGGTCGAATTCCTGTGCCACGTCGGCCAGCACCGCCAGTTTCTGCGGCGTGATCTCGCCGCCGGGCACACGCGGCACCACCGAGTAGGTACCGTCCTTCTGGATGTTCGCCAGAAAACGGTCGTTGCTGTCCTGCAGGCCCTCGTGGGCCGGCTTCAGGACGTACTCGTTCCAGCAGGCGGCCAGGATGGAGGCCACCGCCGGCTTGCAGATGTCGCAGCCACGCCCACGGCCGTGTCTGTCGAGCAGCGCGTCGAAGGTGCGGATCTCGCCCACGCGCACCAGCTGGTACAGGTCCTGGCGCGTGTAGGGAAAGTGCTCGCAGATGTCGGTGTTGACGGCAAGGCCGCGCTTTGTGAGCTCCACCTCCAGCAGCGACTTGACCAGGGGCACGCAGCCGCCGCAGCCGGTACCGGCCTTGGTGCAGGTCTTCAGGTCGCCGACGGTGGTGCAGCCCTCGTCGATGGCGGCGACGATGGCGCCCTTGCTGACATCGTGACAGGAACAGATCTGCGCCTCGGCGGGCAGCTTGTCCGGGCCGAGCGCGGGCTTGCCGCCGGCATCGGGCAGGATCAGCGCCTGCGGCTGCGCCGGCAGGTCGATGCCGTTCAGGCAGAACTGCAGCAGGCTGCCGTAATCGGCGGCATCGCCCACCAGCACCGCGCCCAGCAGGCGCCGGCCCTCGGCATCGACGACGATCTTCTTGTACACGCCGGCCAGGTCGTCCTGGTAGGTGTAGCACAGCGCCCCCGGCGTCCTGGCGTGCGCGTCGCCGATGCTGCCGACGTCCACGCCGAGCAGCTTCAGCTTGGTGCTCATGTCGGCCCCGGCAAAGGCGCCCTGCCCGCCAGACAGTTCGGCGGCGACCGTCTTGGCCATCTGGTAGCCGGGCGCCACCAGGCCGAAAATGCGCCCGTCCCACAGGGCGCACTCGCCAATGGCGTAGATGTCCGGGTCGCCGGTACGGCACCGGTCGTCGACGACGATGCCGCCGCGCTCGCCCACCTCGAGACCGCACGACCGGGCCAGCTCGTCGCGTGGGCGGATGCCGGCCGAGAACACGATCAGGTCGGTTTCAAGATGCTCGCCGTCGGCGAACTGCATGCGGTGGCGACACGACTCGCCGTCGACGATCTGCCGCGTGTTGCGGCCGGTGTGCACACCCACGCCGAGCGCCTCGATCTTGCGCCGCAGCAGCGCACCGCCACCGGCATCCAGCTGCACCGCCATCAACTGCGGCGCGAACTCGACCACATGCGCCTCCAGGCCCAGCGACTTCAGCGCATTGGCGGCTTCAAGGCCGAGCAGCCCGCCACCGACCACCACGCCGACGCGGGCGCCCTGCGCCGCGGCACGGATGGCGTCCAGGTCGTCCAGCGTGCGGTAGACGAAACAGCCCGGCCGGTCACGGCCCGGCACCGGTGGCACGAACGGGTACGACCCGCTGGCGATCACCAGCTTGTCGTACGGCAGCTCCTCGCCGGCGGCGGTGGTCACCGTGCGGGCGGCGCGGTCGATGGCCGTCACCGCCGTGGCGGTGCGCAGCTCGAATCCGTGCCGGGCATAGAACGCCGGCGTGGTCAGCGCCAGCTCGTCCGCCGTCTTGTCGCCGAAATACTCGGACAGGTGCACGCGGTCATAGGCCGGCCGGGATTCCTCCCCGCACACGGTCAGCGCGAAGCGGTCGGCCGCCGTTTCGGCCAGGGTGTCGACCAGATGCTGGCCGACCATACCGTTGCCGATCACCACCACACGGGTCTTTTGCATGGGTTTGTCCTCACAGGAAGCGGACGCCTCGACGCGCTTCAGGCGCGGCTCGGCCAGGGCCCGGCCGAACAGCAGCACCTGGCGGGCCGCCGCGACATCCGTCCGGGCATCGATGAGTTGCTGAAACCAGGGGCCGTCGGCGACGTCACCGACCAGCACCGCGCCGACCACCCGGTCGCCGCGCACATTCAGGCGCCGGTACACCCCGGCGGTCGGGTCGTGAAGCACCAGCGCTTCGCCGTCTTGCGGCTCGATCTGGCCGGCGGAGAAGACGTCGACACCGCTGACCTTCAGCTGCGCCGACACCACCGACCCGGCATACGCGGCGGCGTCATCGCCGGCCACGCGGCGCGCCCACACGGCGGCCTGCTCGTACAGCGGTGCCACCACGCCGTAGCACACGCCGCGGTGCTCGGCGCATTCGCCGATGGCATCGATCAGGGGATCGGAGGTGGCGAGCGCGTCGTCCACCAACACGCCGCGGTTGCAGGCAATGCCGGCCTCACGCGCCAGTTCCGTGCGCGGACTGATGCCAACCGCGAACACCACCAACTGCGCCGCCACCCGGCGGCCGTCGCCAAGTTCGACCGCCTCCACCCGCGCGTCGCCGGTCAGGGCCGTGCAACGCGCGGACAATTCAAAGCGAATGCCACGGGCTTCGAGCGCGCGCTGCACCACGGCCGCCGCCGGCGCGTCGAGCTGGCGGTTCAGTATGTGATCCGCCGCATGCAGGACCGTCACCTCCAGACCCTGCCGGGCAAGCCCCGCAGCGGTTTCCAGGCCCAGCAGCCCGCCACCCACCACGACCGCCTGCCCGCCACCACGGCACGCATCCAGCACGTGCTGCAGATGCGCGAGGGTCCGGAATGCGATTACGCCAGGCAGCTGCGCGCGCGGTACGTCGGGCCGAACGGCGCGTGCCCCGGTCGCCAGCAGCACGCGGTCATAGTGCAGTCGCTCACCATCGTCGAGCCGCAGGCAACGGGCAGCGCGCTCGATGGCGATCACCCGCCGGCCGCTGATGACCTCGACGCCGTGCTCGGCCAGATCGTGGGCCGGCCGCAGGACCAGCCCGTCGGGCGGGACGTCGCCGGCCAGGGCGGCGGACAGCAGAACGCGGTTGTAGGCCGGCTGCCCTTCGGCGCCGACCACGGTGATGCGATAGCGTTGCGGGGCGTGCGCCAGCAGTTCGTCAACGGCGCGGCTGGCTGCCATGCCGTTGCCAATCACGGTCAGGTGCGGTCGTTCGTCCATCTTCGTCGTGTCAAGCAGTCACCAAGGCCCCGGCAGTGCCAGGGATCTCGTTTCCGCTCGCCGACGTTGGCGAACCCAAAACCGCAGCGACGTTGCCACGGCGAAGGCCGGGTTGAACCGGCCAGGACATTTTTTACCACCGGCCACAACCGGCGGGCTGCCACCTGCCCGACCCCCGGCCGGACGGCGTCAACCGTCAAACCTGCAATTATCTATGCAATTTTCGCACCAAGAACTCGCGGGTCGAACACCGCGTTGTCGATGAACCGGTCCGGCCCCAGCGTCACCGCCTCGTCGCCCTCACCCAGCTTCCACACGCCACGGTGTCCGCCCTCGGCCTTCATGTCGACCACCGGCACCGGCAGCCCAAGATGCCCCACGGAACGCCGGTAGATGTCGGGTCGATACACCGCCTCGGCGACAGCGACAAGGTCGGCATCCTCGGACAGCTGTCCGCTGCGAACCATCTGTTCAAGCATCCACAGGGCGTGCGAACGCCACGGGAAGTTGGCCGCGTAGCGATGAAAAACGTGAAAGTCCGACAACTCGCGGCGTCCGCCACGCGGGTCGACCGCCACGTCACCGACCAGCGACCCGACAATCACCTCAACCGGCAGGTCGAGATACTCCGGACGCGCCAGCAAGACCGCCGCCTCGCGACGGTTCTCCAGGCTGGCATCCAGCCACTGCGCCGCTTCCACCAGGGCACTGATCAGCGCCGCGTGCGTGGCCGGATAGCGCTCGGCCCAGGCAGCCGACACCGCCAGCACCTTTTCCGGCGCGTTGTTCCAGACGTCGTGACCGGTGGCCGCGATGCCGCCGACGCCCTCGCGCACCGCCAGCGTATTCCATGGCTCGCCGACGCAGTAGCCGTAAATGGCCCCCTGGCGCAGGCGCTGCACCATCTGCGGTGGCGGCACCACGATCAGCTTCACGTCGCGATCCGGATCAATGCCGGCCGCCGACAGCCAGTAGCGCAGCAGATAGGTGTGGTTGGAGGCCGGATAGACGCTGGCGAAGGTCAGCGGATCGGCGCCGCTGGCGCGCCGCTGGGCCACCACCGCCGCCAGGGCCGCCGCGCTGGTGGCATAGCCGCCGGCGCTGACCTGCATGTCACGAAACAGGTTATCCGCCAGTGTGATGGCATTGCCGTTCAGCCCCAGGCTCAGCGCCGTCACCAGGGGCTGCTGCAGGCCTTCGATGCCCAGCGAACAGGCCAACGCCATCGGCGCGAGCAAATGCGCGCCATCCAGGTAACCGACGCCCAGCTTGTCCCGCAACGTGGCCCAGGAGGTCTGCTGCGACAGCGCCACATCCAGCCCATAGCGCGCGAAGTGACCATGTTCGAGCGCAATGATCAGCGGCGCCGCATCGGTCAGCGGGATGTAGCCAAGGCGCACCTGCGCCAGTTCTGGGATCGGCTTGTTGGCGGTCACTTGAACAACTCGGCTGTGTCGATCACGCC
>NZ_JBFJTF010000083.1:0-10249 GCF_041625615.1 Immundisolibacter sp.
CCACGATGCCGCCCGCCCGCAGCACGGCCGCGGCGGCCGCCAGCGCCCGCCCGTCCTGCGCCCGCTCCGTGCCGGCGGCGTTGCAAAACGTCAGCCGCGGGCCACAGGCCGGGCAGGCGTTGGCCTGGTGCTGGAAGCGCCGGCTGAGCGGGTCGGCGTACTCGGCGGCACAGGCCGCGCACGGCGTGAACGCCGCCATGGCCGTGCGTTCGCGGTCGTACGGCAGGGCGTCGATGATGCTGTAGCGCGGACCGCAGGCGGTGCAGCTGAGGAACGGATAGGCGTGTCGCCGGTCGGCCGGATCGCGCAGTTCCGCCAGGCAGTCCGCGCACGGGGCGAGGTCCGGCAGCGGCAGTGCGGCTCCCGGGCCGGTCTCGCTGGGGGCGATGACGAAGCCGTCGTCGCCGGCCGGTGGCACGCAGTCGCACTCAAGGCCAGCGACCCGGACCGGCGGCGGCAGGCGGCGCAGGCCGGCAAGCAGGGCCTCGAGCGCGTCGTCGGTCCCCTGCGCCTCGATCTGCACGCCGTCGCGGGCGTTGCGCACGCTGCCGGACAGACCCAGCGCGGTGGCCAGGCGGTAGACCTGTGGCCGAAACCCGACCCCCTGCACCGCCCCATGGACGCGAATGCGCAGCCGGCGGGCGGCTGGCACCGACCATGCCATCAGGTGACCTCGATGCTGCGCAGCAGGATGTCCTGCGCCTGCGGGTGGTCGGTATCGTCGGACATCTCGATGTCGAGCCGCGCGCCCTCGGCCAGGCTGCCGCGGCTGCCGTCCTCGAAATGCTCGCGAAAGTGGGCGGCCGAGATGTGCGCCAGCGCGCCGATCCACACCGAAATGCCGACCACGCGCGTGGCGCTCTGTTCGTGCGCGATGGTGTCGACCCGGGACAGCAGGTTGGCGATCAGGGAGTGTTCGTGCATGGCGAATCCGTCAGTTCCGTGACAAGTTCCTCCACCAGCCCCGCCGCCGCCGTGGCCACCGCATCGCTCAGCCCCCGGCCAAGGCCGAAGTCCGCGCCCTCGATGCCGTACACGGCCAGCCGCGCCGGCAGCTGGCCCAGCGCGCGGGCCAGTTCCACCGCCTCGGCCACGCCGAGCAGGTGCGTGGAACAGCGCAACAGCGCCGGCGGCAGCGCCTGCGTGGCGGCGTCGAAACGGTGCACGGTGCCGGGCGCGGCGCCCGACTGCACGGCATCCACGAGAATCGCCGCCTCGATGTCCGCGAGGGCGTCCAGCAGCGCGAACCCGTCGTCGCCGAGCACGCGCACGTCGGCGTCGTCACCCAGCCGCGTGGCGAGCACCTGCGCCACCCACACGCCGACGCCATCGTCGCGCCGTGCGCCGTTGCCGATGCCGAGCACGCGCCGCTTCACCGGTCAGTGCCGCTCCACCGTCAGCTTCAGGAAATGCGCCGAGCAGGAGATGCACGGGTCGTAGTTGCGGATGGCGGTTTCGCACACGGCGCGCAGCGCCTCGTCCGGCTGGTCGAGCCGCGGCTGCACGTAATGGCGCAGGTCGGCCTCGATGACCGCCTGGTTGACCGAGGTCGGGGCGACGATCTTGGCGTCGGTGATGAGGCCGGTCGCGTCGACCTGGTAGCGGTGATACAGCACGCCGCGTGGCGCCTCGGTGGCGCCGTAGCCGGTGCCGGCGCGTGGCTCGAATGCCGCCGCCGGTGTGTCACCGGGCACGTAGCTGTCGACCAGGCGCAGCGCCTCCTCGAGCGCCAGCACCACCTCGACACCGCGCACCAGGATGCTGCGGAAGGGGTTGCGCACCACCGCCGGCAGGCCGGCCGCCTGCGCCGCCGCACGTGCACGCGGCGTGAGGCGGTCGCCGTTCAGCGCATAACGCGCCAGCGGGCCCAGGTGCACCACGCCGCCATCGGCGGTGCGGCTGTGCAGCGAGGTGGAGTGCCGGACGTGGTGTTCGGTGAGGTAGTCGTCGTAGCGGGCAACCGGCAGGTCGACACCGCCGCTCGACACCAGCCGGCCGCGGCCCATGGGGTACTCGCTGTCGTGCCGCAGGGCGACGAAGGTGTAGTCGCGGTCGAAGTCCGGGAAGTCGAGCGCCGCCAGCGTGCCGAGCGCCTTCTCCATCGTGTCGAGCGCGAAGGCCAGTTCATCGCGCAGCGGAGCCAGTTCCGCCCGCGTCGGCAGGCGGTAGAAACCGCCGATACGCACGTTGATGGGATGAATCTCCCGCCCACCCAGCAGCGCGACGATGCCGTTGCCGGCCTTCTTGATGCGCAGCGCCGTGCGTACCAGGTCGCCGTGGTCCCGGGCCATGCTCACCGCGTCCGGATAGCCCAGAAAATCCGGCAGGTGCAGCATGAACATGTGCAGCACGTGGCTTTCGATCCACTCGCCGCAGTACAGCAGGCGCCGCAGGTCGGCGATCGGTGGCGGCACGCTCACGCCGCACAGGTCCTCGATGGCGGCGCAGGCACTCATCAGGTACGCCACCGGACAGATGCCGCAGATACGGGCGGTGATGTCCGGCGCCTCGCGGCAGTCGCGCCCGCGCAGCAGCGCCTCGAAGTAGCGCGGCGGCTCGAAGATGCGCAGTTGGGCGGCCGTGAGCTGGCCATTGTCGATGGCCAGATGCAGTGCCCCCTCCCCCTCCACTCGGGCCAGGTAGTTGACGTCGATGGTGCGGGTGGCGTCTGTCATGGCGTGCCGTCGTGACGGGCCGCTTCGTCGGCAAAGGCCGGGGCGGCGGCGTTGAAGGTGCGGTAGAGCCGTGTCAGCGTTGCGGCCGGCAGGCCGGCGGCCAACAGCTGGTCGCTCAGCGCCGGGGCGTTGGGTGTTTCCTTCGGCCCGAAGCAGCCGTAGCAGCCGCGGTTGTAGGCCGGGCAGATGGCGCCGCAGCCGGCCTGCGTCACCGGCCCCAGGCACGGCGTGCCATGGGCCACCAGCACGCAGCTGGTGCCGCGTGCCTTGCATTCCTCGCACACGCTGGAGGTCGCCAGGTTCGGCCGCCGGCCGGCCAGCAGCGCGGCGAGCAGTTCCAGCAGTTGCTGTTTGTTGACCGGGCAACCGCGCAGTTCGTAGTCGACCTTGACGTGGGCGGCGATCGGCGTCGAGGTGGCCAGGCTGTCGATCCACTCCGGGCGCGCGTAGACAATTCGCTTCCACTCCTCCACGTCGCGCAGGTTGCGCAGCGCCTGTATGCCGCCGGCGGTGGCGCAGGCGCCGATGGTCACCAGCAGTCCGGACTGCGCGCGCACGGCTTCGATGCGCTCGCGGTCGTGAGCGGTGGTGATGGAGCCTTCCACCAGCGACACGTCGTACGGGCCCGGCTCCATGCGGCTGGAGGCTTCCGGAAACAGCGCGATCTCGACCCGATCGGCGACCGCCAGCAGCTCGTCCTCACAATCCAGCAGGCTCAGTTGGCAGCCGTCGCAGGAGGCGAATTTCCACACCGCCAGGCGCGGCCGGGAGGGATGCGCGTTCACAGTTCCGGTACCTCCAGCAGGCCGGCCAGGCGCGGCCAGGGCAGCACCGGGCCATCGCGGCAGATGAAATGCGGCCCCAGCTGGCAGTGCCCGCAGTAGCCGACCGCGCACTTCATGTTGCGTTCCAGTGACACGTGAATCGCCGCCGGCGCCACACCCCGACGCAGCAGCGCCTCGGCCGTGAAGCGCATCATGATCTCCGGACCGCACACCAGCGCCGTGGTGCGCTCGGGATCGAAGCCGGCGCGCGCCACCAGACGCGTCACCACGCCCACCTCGCCACCCCAGCCGGCGCTGGCGCGGTCCACGGTGATGGCGAACTCGACATCCCGATGCGCCGCCCAGGCGGCCAGTTCGCCGCCGTACAGCACGTCGGCCGGGGTGCGGGTGCCATACAGGATGCACACGCGCCCGTAGCGCTCGCGCTGCGCCAGCACCTGGACGATGGCCTGGCGCAGCGGCGCCAGGCCCAGGCCACCGGCGACGATCACCAGGTCCCCGCCGGCAGCGGCCTCCAGTGGCCAGGCGCTGCCATACGGGCCGCGCAGGCCGATCACCGTGCCGGCGGCAAGGCCGGCCAGGGCGCGGGTCACGCTGCCCACGGCGCGGATGGTGTGCTGCAGCGCGCCGTCGCCGTCCACGCCGGCGATGGAGATCGGCACTTCGCCGATGCCGTAGGCATAGACCATGTTGAACTGCCCGGGCGCGCATCTGATGCCCCCATCCCCCAGCGGGGTCACGACCCAGGTGAACACATCGGGGGTGTCCTGCCGGCGCTGGGTGATGCGCCACGGCGCCGGCAGCTGTGCCTCGGCAGCGGCACTCATGGCGCTCCCCCAGGCGGCGCGTACACGTCCAGCACCTGCAGGCGGCAGGACTGCACCCGTTCGCTGAGCGTACCCACCAGCGTCTTGAGCACGGCGTAGCCGACCACCGGATCGCGTTCCATCAGGGCGCGCAGCCGCTCGGCGTCGAAGGCCAGCGCGTGTACCGCCGTCACCGCGCGCGCATCGAACTGGCAGCGGTACGGCGGCTGGAACCAGGACCAGCCGACGGCCTCGTCCGGGCCCACCGTCTCCAGCGTGACGATGCCCTGTCCCGGCAGCGCCAGCTTGACCTCCACCTGCCCTTCCAGCACCAGGTAGAACGTGTCCGCCGGCGCGTGCTGGCTCAGCAGGTAGTCGCCGGGGGCGTAGTGACGCTCCTGGGCACTGGCCGCCAGGCCGTCGCACTGCCCGGGGGACAGGCTCCGGCAGAAATGCTGGCTTTCCACCAGCTCGCGCAGTGTCACGGGGCAGTCCTCCGATCGTCGGCGGCGATGGCCGCCACCTCCTCGGTAATGTCGATGCCGACCGGGCACCAGGTGATGCAGCGCCCGCAACCGACGCAGCCGCTCTGGCCGAACTGGTCGTGCCAGGTGGCCAGCTTGTGCGTCAGCCACTGCCGGTAGCGCGACTTCACCGAGCCGCGCACGCTGCCGTGACCGAGGTGACTGAACTCGACGTTGAAGCACGAGTCCCACGAGCGCTCGCGGTGCGCGGCGCCGGCCAGGTCCGTGACCTCCTGGTCGGTGGAACAGAAACAGGTCGGGCAGGCCAGCGTGCAGTTGGCGCAGGACAGACAGCGCTCGGCCACCGCATCCCAGCGCGGGTGTTCGAGGTTGCCCATCAGCAGCGCCGGCACGGCCGTGGCGTCGATGCCGCGTGTCTGCATGGCGGCGGTGCGTTCGGTCTGGGCGCGCGCGGCGGCCCGCTCGCCGGCACGCGCGGGCGTGCCCGGCAGCGACGCCAGCAACTGCGCACCGACATCGCTGCCCGCCTCCACCAGAAAGCGATGTCCGGCGGCGTCGATGCGCTCGGTGAGCACCAGGTCGTGCCCGCCGCGCACCGCCGGGCCGGTGTCCATGGCCGCGCAAAAGCAGGTGTCGGCGGCGACGGCGCAGTTGACCGCCACCAGCAGCACGGCCTCGCGGCGGGCGGCGTAGGCGGCATCCACGTGCTCGCCGCCGGCGAACACCCGGTCCTGCACGCCCAGGGCCGCCAGTTCGCAGGCGCGCACACCGATGAAGGCACGCTTGGGCGCGTCGATGGGCTGCGGGTCGAACACCAGCCCGCCGTCGTCCGTGCGCTGCACCGAAAACAGCGTCTGCCTGGGCGGAAACAGGTAGCGTTTCCAGGACTGCGGGCCGACGGCGTAGCCGAACAGCGCATCGTCGGTTCGCCGCTCCAGCCGGTAACGGCCCGGTGCCTGGCGATCGGTCCAGCCGGCCGGCAGGTCGGCCACCGTGTCGATGCGGTCGTAGACGATGGCGCCCTCGCGTCGCACCGGGCCGATGGTCTCGTAACCACGTTGCTGCAGCGCCGCCAGCAAAGCCTGCAAGCCACCAAGATCGATGAACTTCACGGGTCTCGTGCCTCATGTCGTTGAGGCATTGTGTGGCCAGGGCATTGGCGACCGCCGTGATCGGGCGCAAGTGACCGGCGTTTGGTGCGCAGGTGCCCTTCCGCGCGGCTGTGCGGCGGTGTTACAACGAACCCATCGCTTGCGGCTTGCGAGGTTTCCCGTGCATCCCCTAGCCAAACGCCTACGCGATGATCACCGGCATCTGCTACGAGTGCTGGCGGTCCTGGAGGCCCAGCTCGAGGCGCTGGGTCGTGCCGAGGACGTGGACTTCGATCTGATGCTCGATGCCATGACCTACATCACGGAGTTTCCCAACCGACTGCATCACCCGGTCGAGGACGTGCTGTTCGAGCAGTTGGCCGACCGGGATGCGAGTGCCGCGACCGTCTGCCGGGAACAGATCGCCGAACACGAGCGGCTGTTCCACGACAGCGCCGCCTTCTACGGCCTGCTGGAAGCCATCCAGATGGACGAGGCAACCCTCACGCGCGAACAACTGGTGACCGACGGACGTGCCTTTATCGAGGCCCAGCGTGCCCACCTGGCCCGGGAGGAAGCCAAGCTTCTGCCCATGGCCGAACAGGCCCTGGACACGGCCGACTGGGACCGCGCCGCGCTGACCGCCGGCGAGGTGGACGACCCGCTGGATGCCACCAGCCGGCCTGCCCGCTACGAAGCCTTGTACCGGGCGCTCAGCCGATTGCCTGCCTGAGTCCCGTTGGCCCTGGGCATGGCCTTACCGGGACATCAACCGTCGTGGGGGGTGTGCGCGGGATGCCGCCAGTCGCGCCCGCGCAGGATCACGTGCCAGTACATCCAGGGAAACAGCGCGGTCTTCATCCACCAGTACAGGCGGCGTGACCGGGTCGGGTCCAGCGGCAGCGTAGAGACCACCTTGCCGTCGTAGCAGAACTCGGCCAGCAGCACCTTGCCCCGCTCCACCGTCAGCGGACAACCGCCGTAGCCGTCGTAGCCGGCGTTCGCCGCGCGTCCGTCGCGGGCGGCCAGCAGGTTGGCCACCAGCACCGGGAACTGCTTGCGGACGGCGGCGGCGGTCTTGGCGTTGGGCGTGCCGGCGCAGTCACCGAGTGCGAACACGTTGTCGTAGCGCACGTGTCGCAGGCTGTTGCGGTCCACCTCGACCCAGCCGGCGGCGTCCGCCAGCGGACTCGACTTGATGAAATCGGGGGCGCTCTGCGGGGGCGTCACGTGCAGGAAGTCGTAGTGCTCGGTTACCCGGCCGCTGCCGTCGGTCCGCTCGAAGGTGGCTTCGCGCCGGGCGCCGTCCACCGCCACCAGGTTGTGACCGAAATGGGGCGTGGCGCCGTAACCGGCCATCACGCCATCGAGTGACCTGGCGTACAGCGGCACCCCGAACATCGCGCCGCCCTGGTTGAAGAAATGCACGTCCGCCGGCACACCGCGCCGGCGCCAGGCATCGGCGGCCAGGTACAGCACCTTCTGCGGCGCGCCTGCGCACTTGATGGGCATCGGCGGCTGGGTGAACAACGCCCGCCCACCGCTGAAATTCTGGACGCACTGCCAGGTGTAGGGCGCGAGATCGCCACGGTAGTTGCTGGTAACCCCGTCGCGGCCGAGCGCGTCGTCCAGGCCCTCGATGCGCTGCCAGTCCAGTTGCAGCCCCGCCGCCACCACCAGCTGGTCGTAGCGCAGTCGGTCACCGGAGGCCAGCAGCACTTCGTTGGCATCCGGCTGGAATTCGGCCACCGCGTCACGTACCCATGTGGTGGGCATCAGACGCGCCATCGGTCTGCGCGTCTGTTCGGCTTTCATGGTGCCGCCGCCGACCAGGGTCCAGCCGGGTTGGTAGTCGTGGGTGTCCTTCGGTTCGACCACGGCGGTACGCAGCGCAGGGCGTGCGCGGGCCAGGGCGGAAGCCACTGCCAGGCCACCGGTACCCCCGCCGATGATCAGCACGTCGTAGTGAGGCGTCTCAGCCATAGGGCGCTCCATGCGGGCCATGAGTCCGAATTGAACTATCAATATAACCAATCGCTCCATGTCGTCGAGACACCATCGCCCGCTGGCAGCCGGGAGTTGGCTGGTGGCTGACAGTAAAATGACCCGCTCACGCCGTGCCGAACGCCACCGAAGAGTCGCCATGTCCTACCCGAAGTTCCCACCCGTGACCCTGCAGCACTGGCAGGCCGCTGCCGAGAAATCCCTGCGCGGGAAGCCGCTGGAGTCCCTCACCTGGCACACGCCGGACGGCGTCGACGTCAAGCCGCTGTACACCGCCGCGGACCTCGACGGGCTGGCGTTCGCCGATACGCTGCCGGGTCTGGAGCCGTTCGTGCGCGGGCCGCAGCCGACCATGTACGCCGGGCGGCCGTGGACCATCCGTCAGTACGCCGGTTTCTCCACCGCCGAGGAATCGAACGCCTTCTATCGCAAGGCGCTGGCCGCCGGCGGCCAGGGCGTGTCGGTGGCGTTTGATCTGGCCACCCACCGTGGCTACGACTCCGATCATCCGCGCGTGGTCGGTGACGTCGGCAAGGCCGGTGTCGCCATCGACTCGGTGGAGGACATGAAGATCCTGTTCGACGGCATTCCGCTCGACCAGATCAGCGTGTCCATGACCATGAACGGCGCCGTGCTGCCGGTGCTTGCCGGCTACATCGTGGCGGCCGAGGAACAGGGCGTCGGTCAGGAGCAGCTGTCCGGGACCATCCAGAACGACATCCTCAAGGAGTTCATGGTCCGCAACACCTACATCTACCCGCCGGAACCGTCGATGCGCATCGTCGGCGACATCATCGGCTACACCGCCCGGCACATGCCGCGCTTCAACTCCATCTCGATTTCCGGGTACCACATCCAGGAAGCCGGGGCCACGCAGGCGCTCGAGCTGGCCTTCACCCTGGCCGACGGCATGGAGTACGTGCGCGCCGCGCAGGCCAGCGGGCTCGACATCGACGCCTTCGCGCCGCGGCTGTCGTTCTTCTTCGCCATCGGCATGAACTTCTATCTGGAGGTGGCCAAGCTGCGCGCGGCGCGCCTGCTGTGGTGGCGGATCATGAAGGAGTTCGGCGCCAAGGAGCCGCGCTCGCTGATGCTGCGCACGCACTGTCAGACCTCCGGCTGGTCGCTGACCGAGCAGGACCCGTACAACAACGTCATCCGCACCACCATCGAAGCCATGGCGGCGGTGTTCGGCGGCACGCAGAGCCTGCACACCAACGCGCTCGACGAGGCCATCGCCCTGCCGACCGAGTTCTCGGCGCGCATTGCCCGCAACACCCAGCTGGTGATCCAGGAAGAAAGCCACATCACCAACGTGATCGATCCCTGGGGCGGCTCCTACCTGATGGAGAAGCTGACGCAGGACCTGGCCGACAAGGCCTGGGAGATCATCCAGGAGGTCGAGAGCCTCGGCGGCATGACCAAGGCCATCGAAACCGGCATGCCCAAGCTGCGCATCGAGGAATGCGCCGCCGCCAAGCAGGCGCGCATCGACCGTGGCGAGGACACCATCGTCGGCGTCAACAAATACCGCCTCGACACGGAAGACCGGGTCGAAATCCTGGAAGTCGACAACACCACCGTGCGCCAGAAGCAGCTCGAACGCCTGGCAACCCTGCGCCGGCAGCGGGATGAAGCCGCCGTTCGCGAAGCGCTGTCAGGGCTGACCGAGGCGGCGCGCAGCGGTGCCGGCAACCTGCTGGAACTGGCCGTGATCGCCACCCGCGCGCGCGCCACGGTGGGCGAGATCAGCGACGCACTGGAAGCGGTCTATGGCCGCCACCGTGCCCAGGCGCAGTCCGTGTCGGGCGTCTACGGTGCCGCCTACGCGCAGGATGCCGATTGGCAGGCCCTGCGCCAGGATATCGACGCCTTCGAGCGCGACTACGGCCGCCGGCCGCGCATCATGGTGGCCAAGCTGGGCCAGGACGGCCACGACCGCGGGGCCAAGGTCATCGCCACCGCGTTTGCGGATCTCGGCTTCGACGTCGACATCGGACCGCTGTTCCAGACCCCGCAGGAAGCCGCGCGGCAGTCGGTGGAAAACGACGTGCACGTGGTGGGCGTGTCCAGCCTTGCGGCCGGCCACAAGACCCTGGTGCCGCAGATCATCCAGGCGCTCAAGGCCGAGGGCGCCGAGGACATTCTGGTGGTGGTCGGCGGCGTCATCCCGGCCCAGGACTACGACTTCCTGCGTGAAGCCGGCGTTGCCGGCATCTTCGGACCGGGCACGGTGATCCCGCGTGCCGCGCGGGACATCCTGGCCGCAATCCGCGCGGCGCGCCCGGCGCCCGCCGCCGCTTGAGCGCGGCGTCCATCGAGGCGCTGGCCGAGGGGCTGCGCGCCGGACAGCGCCGCGCGCTGGCACAGGCCATCACCCTGGTCGAGTCCACGCGCGCGGCC
>NZ_JBFJTF010000084.1:0-10163 GCF_041625615.1 Immundisolibacter sp.
GACCGTGATGGTGCCGGCGCGTTTCAGGAAGCGTCGCTTGCCCCACAGCTCGCCGGCGTTGTGTGCCACTGGCAGCGCCGGCACGCCGGCGCGTGCGGCCAGCAGCGCGCCGCCCGGCCGATACCGCCCGCGCTGGCCCGGCGGCATGCGCGTGCCTTCCGGGAAGATCACCACCCACAGGCCGTCGTCCAGGCGGTGCTGGCCCTGGCTGAGCATCTGTTCCATGGCGCGTCGACCGGCGCCGCGGTCGATGGCGATCGGCCGCCCCAGGGCCAGGCCCCAGCCGAACAGCGGCAGCCACAGCAGTTCGCGCTTCATCACCCACACCAGCGGCGGGAAGATTTCCTGGAACACCAGGGTTTCCCAGGTGGACTGGTGCTTGGACAGCACCACCACCGGCTGTTGCGGCAGGTTTTCCCGGCCCACCATGCGGTACCGCACACCGCAGGTGCACTCCAGCCAGCGCAGGTTGGTGCGGGCCCAGTGGCGGGTGAACGCGTAACGGCGGGCGAACGGCAGCAGGGCGACCAGCGGCACCAGGGCGCCGTAGGCGATGATGGTGGCCAGCATGCCGGCCGAGAAGGTGAGCGAGCGCAGGAAGGTCAGCATGGCCAGTTTCCCTCGAGCAGCCAGTCGGCGGCGTGGGCCAGGTCGCAGAAGCTCGGCACGCCAAAGTCCGCGCCCAGGCGCCGTGCGTCGGTGCCCACGGCCAGCGCCGTCATGCCGGCGGCGCGGGCGGCCTCGATGTCGCGCGCAGCGTCGCCGATCATCAGCGCGTCCATGGCGGCAAAGCCGCACTCGGCCATCAACTGCTTCAGAAGGCCGGGCTGGGGCTTGCGGCAGGCGCAGTGGTCATCGGGCGTATGTGGGCACCATGCGATGGCGGCGAGCCGGCCGCCGGCGGCCGCCACCTGCTCCCGCAGGCGGGTGTGGATGGCTTCCAGCGTGGACAGGTCGAGGTAGCCGCGGCCGACACCGGACTGATTGGTGGCCACCGCCAGGCCGAAGCCGGCGTCGCTCAGGCGGGCGATGGCCTGCAGGGCGCCCGGCAGCGGGTGCCAGTCGGCCAGGCTGCGGATGTAGTCGGGGCTGTCCTGGTTGATCACGCCGTCGCGGTCGAGCACCACCCAGCGGCGTGACCCATCGGGCGCGCGCGCCGGGCCGTTCACGCCTGCAGGCGTGACAGGTCGGCCACGCCCAGGAACAGCCGGTGCAGACGGGTCAGCAGGGCCAGGCGGTTGCGCCGCACGGCGTCGTCGTCCGCCATCACCATGACGGCCTCGAAAAAGGCGTCCACCGGCTCGCGCAGGGTCGCCAGCTCGCGGCAGACACCGGCATAGTCGCCGGCTTCGCGCAGTGGCGCACAACGCTGCTCGGCGGTGGCGAGGGCCGCCGCCAGGTCGGTTTCGGCGGCGTCGTCGAACAGCGCCGGATCAATGGCGGCCTCAGCGGCTGTCTCGCCGGCCTTGGCCAGGATGTTGGCGATCCGCTTGTTGGCCGCCACGAGGCTGTCGGCAGCGGCCAGTGTCCGGAAGCCGGCCACCGCGCGCAGGCGGCGATCCAGCTCCAGCAGCCGGCCCGGCTTCA
This sequence comes from Immundisolibacter sp., assembly GCF_041625615.1. GTDB lineage: Bacteria > Pseudomonadota > Gammaproteobacteria > Immundisolibacterales > Immundisolibacteraceae > Immundisolibacter. The sequence goes on from NZ_JBFJTF010000084.1 coordinate 1,588, forward strand.
GGCTCAGCACGGCATCGATCTCGTCGGCTTTGAAACCCTGGCCATCGTAGTACGCCGGCAGGCGGTCCAGGACGAAGTCGAACACCTGTGTCGCCAGTGCCGGCGCGTCGAACGGTTCGGCGGCGGCATCCAGCAGCGCCGGCAGGTCCAGTGGCAGTTCCGCCTCGATCAGCAGTCGCGCCACCGCCAGTGCCGCCCGGCGCAGGCCGAACGGGTCACGGTCGCCGCCCGGCGTGCCGCTGACGCCGATGATGCCGGCCAGGGTGTCCAGCCGGTCGGCCAGGGCCAGCGCCTGTCCTTCCGCGGAAGGCGGCAGGGCGTCGCCGGCGTGGCGTGGCAGGTAGTGCTCGCGGATGGCGGCGCACACGGCCGCGGGCTCACCGTCGTGCTGCGCGTAGTAGGCCCCCATCACGCCCTGCAGCTCCGGGAATTCGCCGACCATGTGCGTGAGCAGGTCAGCCTTGGCCAGGCGCGCCGCGCGCACGGTGTGCGCGGCGTCGGCGCCCAGCTCGCCGGCCAGCAGGCCGGCCAGGCGCTCGACGCGCAGGGTCTTGTCGGCCAGTGTGCCGAGGCGCTGCTCGTAGACCACCCCGTCGAGGGCGGCGGAGCGCTCGATCAGCGGGCGCTGGCGGTCGGTGTCCCAGAAGTAGCGGGCGTCGGCCAGGCGGGCACGCAGCACGCGCTCGTTGCCGGCGCGCACGCGCTGCGGTTCCGGGCTGTCGATGTTGGCGACGGTGATGAAATGCGCCAGCAGCCGCGGCTCGTCGTCCACCACGTGGAAGTACTTCTGGTGCGCGCCCATCGCCGCGATCAGGACCGGCGCCGGCACGGCCAGGAAATCGGCGTCGAAACCACCGCTGACCGCAACCGGCCATTCCACCAGTGCGGTGACCTCGTCCAGCAGCGCCGATTCCAGCACCGCCTGGCCGCCGAGCGCCGCCGCGGCCTCACGCACGCAGTCGGCCACGCGCTGGCGGCGGGCGGCGAAGTCGGCCACCACGTGCGCGCCCATCAGCTGCTCCGCGTAGCGCGCGGCATCCGTGATGTCGAGCGGTTGCGGGTGATGGAAGCGGTGGCCGCGGGTGGCCCGTCCGCTGGACAGGCCGAAACGGGTGAAGTCGACCACGTCGGCGCCGTGCAGGGCCAGCAGCCAGTGCACCGGGCGCACGAACTCGCCATGTTCGCCGTCACCCCAGCGCATGCGCCGCTCGATCGGCAGGGCCTTGACGGCGGCGTCGAACAGCCGCGGCAGGGCGTCGGTCAGCCGCTCGCCGGCCTGGGTGTGGCGGTACACCAGCCAGGCGCCCTTGTTCGTCTCGAGTGTTTCGAGCGCGCTCACGTCGACGCCGCAGGACTGCGCGAAACCGAGCAGGGCGCGCGTGGGCTGTCCGTCGGCGTCGTAGGCGGCTTTCAGGGCCGGTCCGCGTCGCTCGGCCGGCCGGTCCGCTGCCTGTGGGCGGACGTTGGCCACCTGCGCCGCCAGGCGGCGCGGCGAGGCGAACACGGCCAGGGGCGCATCGGCTTCGGTCAGGCCGGCGTCGGCCAGGCCGCGGCGCAGGTGTTCGCCGAAGGCCTGCGCCAGTGCGCGCAACGAACGCGGCGGCAGTTCCTCGGTGCCGATTTCGATCAGCAGGGCATCCATCAGGCGGTCTCCGTGGCCGGTGCCGCGTAGGCCTGCGCGACGGCACGCGCCAGGGTGCGCACGCGCAGGATGTAGCGGGCGCGCTCGGTCACGCCGATGGCGCCGCGGGCATCGAGCAGGTTGAAGCTGTGCGAGGCCTTGAGCACCTGCTCGTAGGCCGGCAGCGGCAGGCCGGCCTCGACCAGGGCCTGGCAGGTGGTTTCGGCGGCGTCGAAGGCGGCCAGCAGCGCCGGCACCGGTGCATGGTCGAAGTTGTAGTGCGACTGCTCGACCTCGTTGCGGTGGTACACGTCGCGGTAGGTGATGCGGCCTTGCGGCCCGTCCACCCAGGTCAGGTCGTAGACGCTGTCGACGCCCTGCAGGTACATGGCAATGCGTTCGAGGCCGTAGGTGATCTCGGCGGTGACCGGTCGGCATTCGATGCCGCCGACCTGCTGGAAGTAGGTGAACTGCGTCACCTCCATGCCGTTGAGCCACACCTCCCAGCCCAGGCCCCAGGCGCCGAGTGTGGGCGACTCCCAGTTGTCCTCGACGAAGCGGATGTCGTTCACCGTGGGGTCGATGCCCAGTTCCCGCAGCGAGGCCAGGTACAGGTCCTGGATGTCCAGCGGCGACGGCTTGATGACCACCTGGAACTGGAAGTAGTGCTGCAGGCGGTTTGGATTGTCGCCGTAGCGGCCGTCGGTCGGGCGGCGCGAGGGCTGCACGTAGGCGGCCGCCCACGGTTCGGGCCCGAGCGCGCGCAGGAAGGTGGCCGGGTGAAACGTGCCCGCGCCGACTTCCATGTCGAGCGGCTGCATCAGCGCGCAGCCCTGGCGTGCCCAGTAGGTTTGCAGGCGAAGAATCAGGTCCTGGAAGGTCACCGGCGGCCTCGTTGCGGCTGGCGGGGCGCTCGCCCGCACAAAGGGGCGGATTATAGCGAGGCGCGGAAGTGCGCTGGCCGGCGTGTCGCCAGCCGAGGCGCCCCCGGTGGTGGCGGGGGGAGCGATTGACGCGGTGGGGAGCGGCTCAGCGCACCAGCAGCAGCGGCCAGCCGTCGTTGAGGAGGCCCTGCGCGGCGGCCGGCGTGGCCAGCGGGCTGTCGGCGCCGACGATCAGTCCGCGGGCGCGGGCCGATCTGAGGCGGGCTGCCACTGTATGCGCGGTGCTGTCTGCCGGCAGGATGAGTCGTGGCACGGTTGTCAGCGCCGGCGGCAGCACGAGTGCCGCGTCCAGGTCCGACTTCACCAGCAGCACCGGCAGCTCGGCGGCGCCGCTGTCGACCAGGGCGGCGACCATGCCCAGCACTGCCGCAGCGCTGGCGGCGCTGTCGACTACCGCCACCCAGTGCGTGCCGGGCCGACGCTGCGGGGGGACCAGCAGCACCGAGGCGCCGGCCGCGCCGAGCGCCGCCTGTGCCAGCGAGCCCAGGCGCCGTTCGCCGCGGCTGCTGACGCCCAGGCCGGCCAGGCGTACCCCGTGGCTGGCTTGCGGCACCACCTGCAGCGCCCGGCCGCGCACGACTTCGAAGTGCCAGCTCAGCCGGCGGGCCTGGGCGACGCGCGTCAGCGCCTCGCGTGCGACGCCGGCCAGGGCCCGCCACTCGCGTTCGAGTTCGCTGGCGCTGAACGGCGCCAGCTCCCCCGACTGGGCGCGCACCCGGCGCGCGAACGGCAGGCCGGCGGCGTGCAGCAGGTCTTCCTCTTCGACATACAGCCCGGTCAGGCTGGCGCGCAGGGCGGCGGCCAGGTCGGCGGCCAGTTCGAGTGCCAGCAGGCTGGCGGCCGACGCGTCGACGGCCACCAGCACCCGCGATTCGCCGGGCGGATCAGGCGTCGCCATTGCCGTTTTCCCCGCCACCGTGGGCCAGCGCCGCCCGGATGCGCGCGTACTCGGCCAGGCGGTCGGACACCAGACCGTTGATGCTGCCTTCGGGGTAGATCCCCTCGGCGTCGGCCACGCCGGCCGGCAGGCCGGTCAGCAGTTCGATGCCCTCGTCCACGGTGCGCACGGCATAGATGTGGAAGCGGCCGGCGGCCACCGCGTCGCGCACGTCGCCGCGCAGCATCAGGTGCTGAACGTTGGCGGCCGGGATCAGCACGCCCTGGTCGCCGCTGAGGCCACGGGCGTTGCAGATGTCGAAAAAGCCCTCGATCTTCTCGTTCACGCCGCCGATGGCCTGCACCTCGCCGAACTGGTTGACCGAGCCGGTCACCGCCAGCGACTGGCGGAGCGGCGCGTCCGCCAGCGCCGACAGCAGCGCGTACAGCTCGGCACACGACGCGCTGTCGCCGTCGACGCCGCCGTAGGACTGCTCGAACACCAGGCTGGCCGACAGCGACAGGGCCTCGCCGGTGGCGTAGCGGGCGGCCAGAAAGCTCGACAGGATCAGCACGCCCTTGGAATGCAGCGGCCCGCCGAGTTCCACCTCGCGTTCGATGTCCAGCACGCGGCCCTGGCCGGGGCGGGCGCGGGCGGTGATGCGGCTTGGCCGGCCGAACAGGGTGCCGCCCAGGCCCAGCACCGCCAGGCCGTTGATCTGGCCGATGCGCTCGCCGCGGGTGTCGATCAGCAGCGTGTCGCGCAGGATGGCCTCCTGCAGGCGTTCACGCACGCGCCCGGCGCGCATCTCGGCGGCGTCGATGGCCTGCTGCACGTGATCCGGCGTTACCTGTGCGGCCTCCGACCGGCGGGCGAAGTAGTCGGCCTGCGTGAGCAGGTCGGCGAGGTGGTTCAGGCGCACGTCGACGCGCTGGGCGTCCCCTGCGCTGCGCGAGGCGTGCTCGATGACCCGCGCCACCGCCGGCGCGCCGAACGGCAGCAGGCCCCGGCGGTTGGCCTGGGTGGCCAGCAGGCGGGCCAGCTCGTCGGTGCTGGCGGGGTCGCGGCGCAGGTCGTCCTCGAAGTCGGCCGCCACCTTGAACAGTTCGGCGAACTCGGGGTCGTGTTCGACCAGCAGGTAGTACAGGCGCCGGTCGCCGATCAGCAGCACGGTGACGTCGAGCGGGATCGGTTCCGGGTCCAGTGACACCGTGGTCAGCAGGCCGATGGCCCGCTCCAGCGGCTCGATGCGCAGCTCCTTGGCGCGCAGCGCGCGCTTGAGCGCGTCCCAGGTGTAGGGCTGGCTGAGCAGGCGCAGCGCGTCCAGCAGCAGGTAGCCGCCGTTGGCCTCGTGCAGGGCACCCGGCTTGATGAGCGTGAAGTCCGTGGACAGCGTGCCGAAACGGGCCTGGTGATCCAGCCGCCCGACCAGGTTCGGATAGTTCGGCAGGTCGGCGTAGACCACCGGGGCGCCGCCCCCGTCCGGGTGGCGGATCAGCACGTTCACTTCGTAGCGGGTAAAGGTCGGCTCCGGCGCGAACGGCAGCCGCGGGCCGGCTTCCTCGTGCGAGGCGACGAAATCGCCGACGTTGTCGATCACGTCCTGGCAGGCGGCGTCGAGATAGCCGGCCACCCCCGGCGTGTCGCCGAAGGTGGATTTCAGCTCACCGAATGCCGGCTGCACCACGCCGGTGGCGATGTCGCGGTCCAGCTCGCGGATGCGCCGGCGCGCGTCCTTCTGCCACTGCGGCAGGCGCCGCAGGCGCTCGCCCAGCTCCTGTTCGAGTTGTTCGATGTCGGCCTCGATACGCTGGCGCGTTTCCTCCGGCAGCTTGTGGAACGCCGCCGGCGACATGGCCTCGCCGCCGGACAGCGGCGCAAAGGCGAATCCGCCGGGCGTGGAGATCAAGGCCACGTCCTTGGCGCGGGCCTGTTCCCGGATTTCATCCACCGCCTGTTCGTGGCGGTCCTTGAATTCCTGTTCCACCACACGCCGCCGGGCCTGGTACTCGTCGCTTTCGAAGGCCGCCGGCAGGGTGCTGCGCAACTCCTCGACCAGCTGCGTCATGGCGTCGCAGAAGTGCCGCCCCCGGTCCGGCGCGAAGCGCAGGGCGCGCGGCCGGTGCGGTTGCTCGAAGTTGTGCACGTAGCACCAGTCCGGCGGCGTGGCCTCACGGGCCGACCGTTGCTGCAGGAAGCTGCGCACCACGCCATGCCGGCCGGCGCCGGGGCTGCCCAGGACAAACAGGTTATAGCCGTCGTGACGGATGCCGGTGCCGAACTCCAGTGCCGCCAGGGCGCGTTCCTGACCGACCACCTCCAGCGTCTCGGTCACGTCCGCCGTGGTCTGGTACGGAATGAGCTCGATCGGGCACGGCGTGTAGAGCTGCTGCGGCGTCAGTGGCGCTACGGCCATCGAATTTCTCCGCTCCGGGTGGCGTGCCGCCGGCGGCACCGGCTTTGGCTCGATAATAACCAGCCTTGCGAGCCTGACTGCGCGACCATGATCAAGCCGCTCCTGTTTGTCTACGGCAGCCTGCGCCGCGGTGCCGGTGCCCACGGCCGGCTGCGGCCGGTGGCGTACTGCCTTGGCCGGGCGAGTGTCGCCGGTTGTCTGTACGACCTTGGGCCGTATCCGGCGGCCCGGCCGGCGCGACGTCCCGGCGAGCGGGTGCACGGCGAGCTGTACCGCCTGACCCGGCCGGCCGCCCTGGCGGCACTGGACCGCTACGAAGCCTGCGACCGGACCGACCCGCAGGCCGGCCAGTACCGGCGCGAGAGCGTGCCGGTGCAGTGGCGCGGCGGCCGCGCGCAGGCGTGGGTGTACTGGTACAACCGGCCGCTGCGCGGCGCCCGGCGTTTGCCCCGTGGCCACTGGTGGCGCCCGTGAAGCTGCCGTTCAGCACCTATCTGGTCGGTGGCGCGGTGCGCGATCGCCTGCTCGGCCTGCCGGTGACCGACCGCGACTACGTGGTGGTCGGCGCCACGCCGGACGACCTGATCGGCGCCGGTTTCAAGCAGGTGGGCGCCGACTTTCCGGTGTTCCTGCATCCGGACAGCGGCGACGAGTACGCGCTGGCCCGCACCGAGCGCAAGACCGCGCGCGGCTACCACGGCTTTGCCGTCCACTTCTCGCCGGACGTGACGCTGGAAGAGGACCTCCAGCGGCGTGATCTGACCATCAACGCGATGGCGCAGGCACCGGACGGCAGCGTCATCGACCCCTACGGCGGGCAGGCGGATCTGGCCGCCCGGCGCCTGCGCCATGTCTCGCCCGCGTTTGCGGAGGACCCGGTGCGCATCCTGCGCCTGGCGCGCTTCGCGGCGCGCTTTCACCGCATGGGTTTCACCGTGGCGGACGACACGCAGGCGCTGATGCGGCGCATGGTGGCGGCCGGTGAAGTGGACGCGCTGGTGCCCGAACGGGTGTGGCAGGAGTTCGAGCGGGCACTGCGCGAGCCGGACCCGCAGCGCTTCATCGGCGTGCTGCGCGACTGCGGCGCGTTGGCAAAGCTGCTGCCGGAACTCGACCGCCTGTTCGGCGTGCCGCAGCCGGCCGGGCCGCACCCGGAGATCGACACCGGCGTGCACGTGCTGATGGTGCTCGCGCAGGCCGCCCGTCTGAGTGACGACCCGCAGGTGCGCTTTGCCGCCCTGCTGCACGACCTGGGCAAGGGCACCACGCCGCCCGGCGAGTGGCCCAGCCACCACGGCCACGAGGCGCGCAGCGTGGAGCTGGTCAGTGGCCTGTGCGCGCGGCTCAAGGTGCCGGTGGCCTACCGGCAACTGGCGCAGGCCGTGGCGCGCGACCACGGCAACGCGCACCGGGCGCTGGAACTGCGTCCCGACACCCTGCTGGAAATCATCGAGCGCACCGACGCCCTGCGCCGGCCGCAGCGCTTCGCGCAGTTCCTGCTGGCCTGCGAGGCCGACCACCGTGGCCGCACCGGCTACGCGGACCGCCCCTACCCGCAGGCGGTGCGGCTGCAGCAGGCCTTCGAGGCCGCGCGCGGCGTGGACGTGCGTCCGCTGGTCGAACGCGGCCTCACCGGCGAGGCCATGCGCAGCGCGCTGCGGCAGGCGCGCACGCGGGCCATTGCGGCGGCGATCAAGGTCGATGAGTGAGGGGCGCACCCACAAAGGCCGCGGCGCCGGCTACAACCCGACGCCGCGCTACGCCCGCACGGAGCGCGCCGCGGCGCCCGACGCCGAGTCGCTTGAGGAACTTGGGGACGAACCCGGCGCCGACCCGCGCACCGTGGTCAGCGTGGATGCCACGCGCTCGGTCATTACCCGCAACGACTCGCCGGACCTGCCGTTCAACCAGTCGCTGAATCCCTACCGCGGCTGCGAGCACGGCTGCATCTACTGCTTTGCCCGGCCAAGCCACGCGTACCTGGACCTGTCGCCGGGGCTGGATTTCGAAACCCGCATCCTGGCCAAGCCGCGCGCCGCCGAACTGCTGGCAGACGCCCTGCGCAAGCCCGGCTACCGCTGCCAGGTGCTCGCCATGGGCACCAACACCGATCCCTACCAGCCGGCCGAGCGGCACTGGCGCATCACCCGCCGCGTGCTGGAACTGCTGCTGGATTGCCGCCACCCGGTCGGCATCGTCACCAAGTCCGGCCGTATCGCGCACGACCTGGACATCCTGGCGCAGCTCGCCCGCCACAACCTGGTCAGCGTGTTCCTGTCCATCACCACGCTCGACCGCGACATCGCCCGCACGCTGGAACCGCGCGCCGCGGCGCCGCAGGCGCGGCTGGACACCGTCGCCCGTCTGCGCGATGCCGGCGTGCCGGTGGGCGTGCTGGTGGCGCCCATCATCCCGGCGCTCACCGACCACGAGCTGGAAGCCATCCTCGGCGCTGCCGCCAAGGCCGGCGCCAGCTTTGCCGGCTACACCGTGCTGCGCCTGCCGGGCGAGGTGGCGGATCTGTTCGAAGACTGGCTGCACCGCCACCGGCCGGAACGCGCCCGGCGCGTGCTGAACGCCCTGCGCGACCTGTGGGGCGAGCGCCTTTCCAGCAACACCTTCGGTCACCGCCAGCGCGGCGCCGGCGACTACGCCACCCTGCTCGGCCAGCGCTTCGACATCGCCTGCCGCCGACACGGCCTTGGCGGCGTGCCGGCA
>NZ_JBFJTF010000085.1:0-9995 GCF_041625615.1 Immundisolibacter sp.
ATGTTCTCGGCGGTGTCGGCGCGGCGTGCCTTGTATTCGACCTGGCCTTCCTTGAGGCCACGGTCGCCAATCACCAGCCGGTGCGGAATGCCGATCAGGTCCATGTCGGCGAACATGACGCCGGGTCGTTCCGGACGGTCGTCGAGCAGCACATCGACGCCCGCGGCGGTCAGTTCCGCGTAGAGCTTGTCGGTGGCCTCGGCGACCGCCGGCGACTTGTGCAGGTTGATCGGCACCAGCGCCACTTCGAACGGTGCCAGCGCCTGTGGCCATACGATGCCGCGCGCGTCGTGGTTCTGCTCGATGGCGGCCGCCACCACCCGTGACACGCCGATGCCGTAGCAGCCCATGGTCATCACCGCCTCGCGGCCGTGTTCGTCCAGCACGGTGCAGGCGAGTTTTTCGCTGTAGACGGTGCCCAGCTTGAACACGTGCCCGACCTCAATGCCACGCGCGATGGCCAGCGGCCCGCTGCCATCCGGTGCCGGTTCGCCGGCCACGACGTTGCGGATGTCGGCGACTGCCGGCTCGGGCAGGTCGCGGGCGAAGTTGACGCCTGTCAGGTGATAACCGTGGGCGTTGGCGCCACACACGAAATCCGCCAGTGCGGCGGCGTCGCGGTCGGCGATCACCGGCCCCGGGAAGTCGACCGGCCCCACCGAGCCGAAGTCGCAGCCAAGCGCCGCCTGGACTTCGGCCGGGGTGGCGAACTGCAGCGGTTGCGCCAGCTGTGGCAGGCGCAGCGCCTTGACGGCGTTGAGTTCGTGGTCGCCGCGCAGCAGCAGCGCCACCAGGCCGCCGTCGGCGCCACGCAGTACGAGTGTCTTGACGATGCGCTCCGCCGGCACCCCCAGAAAGGCGCTGACTTCGGCGATGGTGTGCTGGCCGGGGGTATGCACGGATTCCCGCGAAGCCGTCGCCGGCGGGCGCTCTGGCGGCGGCGGCGCCTGGGTCAGTTCCACGTTGGCCGCGTAGCCGCCCTCGGAATACGCGATCGCGTCTTCCCCGGATTCGGCCAGCACGTGGAACTCGTGCGAGCTGGCGCCGCCGATGCTGCCGGTGTCGGCGGCCACGGCACGAAACGTCAGCCCCAGGCGGCCGAAGATGGCTTCATAGGCGGCGTACATTGCCGTGTAGGTTTCATCCAGGCTGTCGTCATCGCGGTGGAAGGAGTAGGCGTCCTTCATCAGGAACTCGCGCGCCCGCATCACACCGAAGCGGGGGCGGATCTCGTCGCGGAACTTGGTCTGGATCTGGTAGAAACAGGCCGGCAGCTGGCGGTAGCTGGTGACCTTCTGGCGCACGATGTCGGTGATCACCTCCTCGTGCGTGGGGCCGAAGCAGAACTCGCGGTGATGGCGGTCCTTGAAGCGCAGCAGTTCCGGGCCGTATTTCTCCCAGCGGGCCGATTCCTGCCACAGCTCGGCCGGTTGCACTGCCGGCATCAGCAGTTCCTGGGCGCCGGCGCGGTCCATCTCTTCACGCACCACCCGCTCGGCCTTGCGTAACACGCGCAGTCCGAGCGGTAACCAGCTGTAGATGCCTGTGGCCAGCCGGCTGATCAGGCCGGCGCGCAGCATCAGGCGCTGGCTGATGACCTCCGCGTCGGCCGGGTCTTCGCGCAGCGTGGCCAGCAGAAAGCGCGAGGTGCGCATGGGGACTCCTTGACGAAAGCGGCTGAACCGGAAGTGGCCGGCGGATGGCCGGCCGACAACCGCCGATTATCCGCCAAGCATGGCGTCAGCCGGAAAACCGGGGGTGGCCGCCGGGAGGGTTGGCGCCCCCCGGTCAGGTCGGTGGGTGTCCGACGTCAGACGTCGATATCGGCAAACAGTGCCGTGGACAGGTAGCGCTCGCCGGCCGACGGGATGATGGCCACGATGGTCTTGCCCGCGGCCTCCGGGCGCTTGGCGATCTGCTCGGCCGCCCACAGCGCGGCGCCAGAGCTGATGCCGACGAACAGCCCTTCCTCGACCGCGGCGCGACGCGCGTAGGCCATCGCGTCCTCGTTGGAAACCTGCACGATCTCGTCGATCACGCCGGTGTTCAGGATGGCGGGCACGAAGCCGGCGCCGATGCCCTGGATCTTGTGCGGCGCGGGCTTGCCGCCGGACAGCACGGGCGACGCCGACGGCTCCACGGCAATGGCCTTGAACGACGGCCGGCGCGATTTGATGACTTCCGACACGCCGGTGATGGTGCCGCCGGTGCCGACGCCGGAGATCAGGTAGTCAACGTTGCCGTCGGTGTCGCGCCAGATTTCCTCGGCCGTGGTCCGGCGGTGCACGTCCGGGTTGGCCGGGTTCTCGAACTGCTGTGGCATGAGGCTGCCGGGCCGCTCGGCCAGCAGTTCGCGGGCGCGCTCGATGGCACCGGTCATGCCTTTCTCGGCCGGGGTGAGCACGATTTCGGCGCCCAGCGCACGCAGCACCTTGCGCCGCTCGATGCTCATCGAGGCCGGCATGGTCAGCGTCAGCCGGTAGCCGCGCGCGGCGCAGACGAAGGCCAGCGCGATACCGGTGTTGCCCGAGGTGGGTTCGATGATCTCGCCGCCGGGCGCCAGGCGGCCGCTGCGTTCGGCGGCCTCGATCATGGACAGGCCGATGCGGTCCTTGACCGACGACAGCGGATTGAAGAACTCGAGCTTGGCCAGCACCGTGGCATCGCTTTTGATCATGCGGCGAATGCGCACCAGCGGCGTGTTGCCGATGGTCTGGGTGATGTCGTCGAAAATACGCGCCATGATGGCTTCCTCGTGCCGGCCCGGATGCGGGACTGGGAGCCCGATTCTAGGAACGGCCGCCGGCACAGAGCAAATGCGATTTAATGTCCCGCTTATGCCTTTTACTACGACACGTGTGCCCAGGGCTCCCCGAGCGCGATGGCGATGAACGCATCAACGGCCATCCGCGGCGTTTATGCGCTGGCCGACACTTCGCTGCTCGAGGACGCCGTCTTCCTGGAACGGGTGGAAGCGGCGCTGCGCGGCGGTGTGGCGGTGGTGCAGTACCGCGACAAGTCGACCGATGCCAGCCGCCGCCAGCACCAGGCATCGGCGCTGGTGAGCATGTGTCGGCGTCACGCGGCGGCGCTGATCGTCAATGACGATGTCGACCTCGCGCTGGCGGTGGGTGCTGACGGCGTGCACCTGGGCCGCGACGACGCCTCGCCGGCCCTGGCGCGGGTGCGCCTGGGACCGGCGGCGCTGATCGGCGCCACCTGTTACAACCGGCTGGAGCTGGCTGCGCCGGCGCTGGCCGCGGGTGCCGATCACGTGGCCTTTGGCCGGTTCTATCCGTCCAGCACCAAGCCCGGCGAGATTTACGCCAGCCTCGAACTGCTGCGCGTGGCGCGCGCGACGCTGGATTGTCCGGTGGTGTGCATCGGCGGTATCGGCGTCGACAACGCGGCGCCGCTGGTGGCGGCCGGCGCCGACGCGCTGGCGGTCGGTAATGCGCTGTTCGCGCCGGGAGTCGACAGCGAGCGCGCGGCCCGTGCCCTGGCCGCGCTGTGGGCGTGATGCGCGAACCGGCCTGACCCTGGCCTCGATTGACCGATTCTGAGGATTCCCTCCCATGCAGCTGTCCGATCAGTTTCTCGCCCGCGCGCTGGAAGTCATTCCCGGCGGTGTCAACTCACCCGTGCGTGCCTTCGGTGCGGTCGGTGGCCAGCCGCCGTTCATCGCCGAGGCGGCCGGGGCCCGTGTGCGCGACGTCGACGGCCGTGACTACATCGACTACGTGTGTTCCTGGGGCGCGGTGATCCTGGGCCACGCGGCGGCGCCGGTGGTGCAGGCGGTGCAGCAGGCGGCGGCGCGCGGGCTGTCCTTCGGCGCGCCGACCGCCGCCGAGGTGGGGCTGGCCGAAACGCTGTGCCGACTGGTGCCGGGGCTCGAACGGGTGCGGCTGGTCAATTCCGGCACCGAGGCCACCATGAGCGCCATTCGCCTGGCGCGCGCCGCCACCGGACGGCCGCTGCTGGTGAAGTTCGCCGGTTGCTATCACGGCCATGCCGACAGCCTGCTGGTGAACGCCGGTTCCGGCGCCCTTACCTTCGGCGTGCCCAGCTCGCCGGGGGTGCCCAGTGACGTTGCCGCGCTGACGCTGACTGCGCCCTACAACGACCTGGCCGCCGTCGAGGCGCTGTTCCAGGCGCGGGGTGCCGACATCGCGGCCGTCATCGTCGAGCCGGTTGCCGGCAACATGGGCTGCGTGTTGCCGCAGCCGGGGTTTCTGGAAGGACTGCGGCGGCTGTGTGACGGGCATGGCAGCGTGCTGATCTTCGACGAGGTGATGACCGGGTTTCGGGTGGCGCTCGGTGGCGCCCAGGCACGTTGCGGCGTGACGGCGGACCTGGTCACCCTGGGCAAGGTGATCGGCGGCGGCATGCCGGTCGGCGCCTACGGCGGGCGCGCCGACCTGATGGCGCAGATGGCACCGGCCGGGCCGGTCTACCAGGCCGGCACCCTGTCCGGCAATCCGCTGGCCACGGCGGCCGGCCTCGCCACGCTGGCGGTGGTGCAGCAGCCGGGTTTCTACGAGCGCCTGGAGGCCATCTCCGGCACCTTGATGGCGGGCCTTCAGGCGGCCGCCGATGCCGCCGGGGTGCCGTTTTCCACCGTGCACGCGGGCGGCATGTTCGGTTTTTTCCTGCGTGAGACGCCACCGCGGGACCTGGCGCAGGCGCAGCAGGCGGACGTGGCACGTTTCGGGCGGCTGTTCCGGGCGCTGCTGGAGGCGGGTGTGTACATGGCGCCGTCGGCCTTCGAGGCCGGTTTCGTCACCGCCGCCCATGACGATCAGGTGATCGAGACCACCCTGACGCGTGCCCGCGCCGTTTTTGCGGCGCTCTGAGGCCGGTCTCAGCCGGTCCGGCGCCGCTGGCCTGCCGCCCGCCGTCGCCTGGCCGGCGCGAGCGGGGGGAAACGGTGTTCGGTGATCTGCCAGTCGTGGCCGGCGTCCAGTACCAGGCAGGACGGCCCGCCGCCGGTGCGCACGCGTCCGCCGGCGCCGGGATTCAGCAGCCAGGGCAGGGTGTCTTGGTCCCGCACCAGGCGATGGCTGTGGCCGTACAGCACGGCGCGGGCGTTGCCGTGGCTGGCCCGCAGCCGGGGGTGGCGCCGGGCGGCGCCGTGGCGGTGGCCGTGCTCGACCGTGAGCAGGCCACCCGGCAGGGGCACGGCCAGCTGATCGGGCAGGCCGGCGAGCGTCGCGGCCGCGCCGAGCCACTTGCCGGGCACGTCGTTGTTGCCGCGCACGGCCAGCACCCCGCCGGCGGCGGCCGCCAACCGGTCCAGCACGTCGTCCGAGCCAATGTCGCCGGCGTGCACCGCCAGCTGGCACTCCCGCGCCAGTTCGGCAATGCGCGCGTCGAGCACGCCGTGGGTGTCGGCCAGCAGCAGGATCCGCACCGGGCGTCTCAGGTGGGCCAGAACAGGGCCAGCCAGACCGTCGGCGTGTCGGTGGCCTCGACCCGGTGGCGGCAGTGCGCGGGCAGTTCCAGCCAGTCGCCGGCACGCAGGCAGTGGGTCACCGTGCCGTCCGGGGTGTCCAGCGTCAGCTCCGCCCGGCCGTGCAGCAGCACCACCAGTTCGTGTTCGGCCTGGTCGTACCAGAAGCCCGGCGGACTGGCCTGGCCGGTGGATACGATGCGTTCGACGCGCAGGCCCGGACGGGTGAGCAGGGCATCCACCCGTTCCGCAGCCAAGGGCCCGGGCGGCAGGTCGGCGAGCAGGTTCATGCGGCGCGTTATACCCTGAGTCCGGCGCTCACGGCGCTGTGCCTGCCGTCCGGGCGCCGACGCGCAGTCGCATCGAAACGGAGGAGACACCCGGCATGGCCATTCCCAGCGGCCGCAGCGGCCATCCCTTGTTCGATCCCGGCCAGCGCATCAAGCTGGGCATTTTCGGCAGCAACGTGAGCAACGGCTGCACCATCAGTACGGCCGAGTCGTCGTTCCGACCGACCTGGGAGCAGAATCTCGCGCTCGCGCGGCGGGCCGAGGCCCTGGGCTTCGACCTGCTGGTGCCGGTCGGGCGCTGGAAGGGCTTCGGTGGCGCGACCGACTTCAACGGCGAGTGCCTGGAGGTCTACACCTGGGCTGCGGCACTGGCCGCCGTGACCGAGCGCATCCACATCGTCGCCACGTCGCATGTGCCGACCGTGCATCCCATCGTGGCCGCCAAGCAGGCCGCCACCATCGATCACATCAGTGGTGGCCGCTTCGGCATCAACGTGGTGTGCGGCTGGTTCACGCCGGAGATGGAGATGTTCGGCGTGCAGCAGTTGCCACACGACGACCGCTACGCCCGCGCCACCGAGTGGATTCACGTGTGCAAGCGGCTGTGGCAGGAACAGGATTTCGATCATGCGGGCGGGTACTACCGAATCAAGGCGGGCTACTTGCGGCCCAAACCGGTTCAGCAGCCGTACCCGCTACTGATCAACGCCGGTGTTTCTCCGGCGGGAATCGATTACGCCGCGCGGGAAATGGACGTCAGTTTCTGCCTGATCGACGACCTGGCGCGTGGCCGCGAAACGATTGCCCGCATTCGCCAGCGGGCAGCCGGCTATGGCCGTGAGCTGGGCATCATGACCTCGGCCGCGGTGGTGTGCCGCAGCAGCGAGGCCGAGGCCCGCGCGGTCTGGGATCACATCGTCGCCCACGGCGACCGGGCCGCGCTGGACAACCTGCTGACGACGTTCGGCGTGCACAGCCAGTCCATGGACCCGGCTCAGGCGCGGGCCCTTGCCGAGCGCTTCATCGTCGGCTGGGGCGGTTATCCGTTGGTCGGTACACCGCAGCAGGTGGCCGAGGAAATCGGACGCCTGGCCGACATCGGCGTCGACATCCTGCTGCTGTCCTGGCTGGACTATGTGCCGGAACTCGACTATTTCGGCGAGCAGGTGTTGCCGCGGCTCAGGGACCTGGGACTGCGCGCCTGAGCCGGACTTGTCAGCGCTGACATACCGGGCACCAGAAGGTCGAGCGCTGGCCGAGCCGCTGTTCGCGGATCGGCGTGCCGCAGACCCGGCATGGTGCCCCGGCGCGGCCGTAGACAGACAGTTCCTGGGCAAAGTAACCGGGCAGGCCGTCGCTGTTGGAGAAGTCTCGCAGCGTGGTGCCGCCGGCGGTGATGGCCTCGGTCAGCACCGCCTGGATGGCGGCCGCCACACGCCGGCAGGCCGGGCGGCTGAGGGCAGATGCGGGCTTGTTCGGGCGGATGCCGGCGCGAAACAGCGCCTCGCTGGCGTAGATGTTGCCGACGCCAACCACCACGCCTGAGTCCATCAGGAACAGCTTGACCGCCGCCCGGCGGCCGCGCGAGGCGGCATGCAGGTGGGCACCGAGCGCCTCGGTATCCAGCTCCAGCGGCTCCGGGCCCAGCCGGGCCAGCAGCGCGTGCGCGGCCGGCGTGTCGCCGGCGAACAGGATGCTGCCGAAACGGCGCGGGTCGCGCAGGCGCAGACACTGGCCGTCGTCGAGCAGGATATCGACATGGTCGTGCCTGAGTGCCGGCGTGCCGGCCGGCAGCACGCGCAGGCTGCCGGACATGCCCAGGTGCAGCAGCAGGTGCCCGCGATCGGTGGCCAGCAGCAGGTACTTGGCGCGGCGCTGTACCGACTCGATGCGCGCGCCGGGCAGGTGCGTGGTCAGTTCCGGCGCCACCGGCCAGCGCAGCGCGGCGTTGCGCACCACCGCCCGGGTGATGTGGCGGCCGACCAGCAGCGGCTCCAGGCCGCGGCGGGTGGTCTCGACCTCCGGCAGCTCCGGCATCAGGCGCCGGCGTCGTCCGCTGCCGTGGGTGCGGCGTGGTCGTGGTCGTGGTGCGGGGGGGCGGCGGCGGGCGGCTGCGGGGCTTGCTGCGGCAGTTCCAGCAGGCGTTGTCCCTGGTTGTCGCTGAAGCGGTAGCGCACCGGCGTGTCACGGCGGTACAGCAGCCACTCGTCGCCGTCGCGGACGATGCCCAGATCGAGCGCGCCGCCGTCCCACTCCAGGCGCAGCGGCTTGGCGTCGCCCGGCAGCTCGCCGGCCGGTTCCACGTCCATGGCGTAGGCACGCTGCCATTCCTCGACCAGCGCAGTGATGGCATCGGCGCCGATCGCCGGCGGCGGCGGGTCGAGCTGCCAGCCGGTGTCGGCCCGGCTCAGGGTGAGGTCCGGCAACTGCAGGCCGGTCAGCGTCACGCCCTCGGGCAGCAGGCGGCGGTCAACCCAGTCGACCCACTGCGAGGCGGCATGGTGGTAGTAGCGGTCCTCGATCAGGTGCACGGTGTCGCCGACACGCACGTAGCGGCGCAGCCCGACCGGATTGGTCAGGCCAAAGGCGATTTCGGTGTCGTCGAACACCACGCGTGTCTGCGGCGGCTCGACGCCGAAGGCGTTGTCCTGGTCGTCGGCCGGCGCAAGCTGGGCGGCACTGGGCGCGGTCAGCAGCTCCAGCAGTGTCCGGACCCGGAAGGGCTGCGCGCGCAGGCGGGGTTGCTCGATGAACCAGGTCTCGCCCTCACGCTGCAGGGCGAACGGCTCGCCGCGCGGCGGATGGAACGCGATGTGCGCGACGCTGCCGGGATCGAGCGCGGTGAGCCTGGTCGCCGGGGGCGGTGGTGTCTTGCCGGGCTGCTGCCAGGCGATCGCCGCCAGGAGAGCGACGATCAGCACCAGCGCCAGGTTGAGCCACAGCCGTCCGCGCATCAGCGCCCCCGGCGCCGCAGCCACACACCGACGCCGCCGGCGGCGAAGGCGGCCGGCAGGCCGAACAGGAAGCCAAAGCCGATCAGCAGGCTGTCGTCCCGCGACAGGGCAAGTTCGGTGTCCGGCGCCACGCGCGGCGGGATGTTGACGAAGCTGTCGTCGGCGGCCAGCCAGTTCACCAGGTTCAGGCCCAGGTTCAGGTTGCCGCCGTTGCCGATGTAGGCATTGGACAGGAAGTCGCCGTCGCCGATGACCACCACCCGCTGTTCCCGTTCGCCGTGTGGCCGGGTGAAGGCGGTGGCCAGCACGACCGGTCCCTGCCGATCCTGCCCTTCGTCAAAATCGACGGTGTCGGTCAGCGGTCCGGTTTCCGACCAGCCGGACACGGCGATGTCGATCAGGTCGGTGGCGGTCCACGGCTCGCCGGCATCGTGTTCCAGGCCGGCGGCCAGCGGAAACAGCGTGGTGAACTCGAAGCCGGACAGGGACTGATGGAAACGGTAGTTGTCCGGACTGGCGACGGCGAAATGGGCGCTGCCGGCGATGACCTGGCCGACCGGGTCGATGAGCGTGCCCGGCACCAGGCGCAGGCCCAGGTGTGCGGCAATCGGTTCCAGACCGTGCAGCGGGCCGGGGTCGGCCAGCCACAGCAGATTGCCGCCGGCGTCGAGGAAACGCTCGATGGCGGCCACCTCGCCCTTGCCGAGTTCCACCTGCGGGGCGCTGATCACCAGCGTGGCGTCGGGCGGAAAGTCGCTGCCGGTGGTCGGGTCGGCGCGGTGGGCCTGCACACCCTGATCGCGCAGGGCCGCCGCGAACGTGGACAGGTCGTGGTTGGCCTCGCCGTCCGGGCTGCGCTCGCCGTGGCCGGTGAGGAATACCAGTGCGCGTTCGCCGCTGCGCGACAGGCGCATCAGGGCGTTGGTGACGGCCTGTTCGTCCAGCTGTTCGAGCTTCTCGCGCCGGCCGTCGAGTTCCAGCAGCAGCGTGCCGTCGGCGCGGATGCCCAGTTCCTTGACCCGTGCCGGCGCCTGGTCGGGGTTGACGTACTCGACCGTGAACCGCGGCGAGGCGGCAGCGTAGCGCTGCAGCAGGTCGTCGATGTCGGCGCGCAGCGGCGGGTTGGGGCGCAGGAACACGGTGGCGGCAACCGGCGCCGGCAGCGTGTCCAGTACCTGCCGGCTGGCCTCGGACAGCGAGTTGCGGCCGCTGGCGGTCCAGTCGAAGCGCTGATCGTAGCTGTGGGCCAGGTAACCGAGCAGGCCGATCACCGCCACGAACAGCAGCAGCGACAGCAGCCCC
>NZ_JBFJTF010000086.1:0-9954 GCF_041625615.1 Immundisolibacter sp.
AGCCGGCGCGGCAGCATCATCAGCACGTACAGGAAGGCGTCGACCAGGGTGTAGGTGCCCTCGACGTCGTCCAGTTGCTGGACGAGTTCGATGAAGCTGAACAGCGCCACGAACACCAGTGCCACCAGCAGGTAGCCCTGGGCCATGGAGCGGGCCAGGTAGCGGGCCAGGATCATGTGCGGCGTCGCCGCCAGCGCGGCATCCACATCAACAGTGCCAGCACCCCGCCGGCCGCCAGCGGCACCAGCAGGACACCCGGCCATGGCGGCAGGTCGCCGTTTTCGACCGCGTCCATGGCCACTGCCAGCAGGTTGTAGTAGACCATGCAGCCGAACAGTCCGGCGGTCAGCTTGCTCGACCGGCTGCGTCGTGGCGGCATGCGGCTGATGGGCACGCCGAGCAGCCCCAGCAGCACGGTCGACAGTGGCGCGGCGATGCGCCACTGCAGCTCGGCCGTGTCTTCCGGGTTGTCGGAGGCCGCCAGTTCGCCGTTACTGGTGGATTTGCGGCGCTTGCGGACAGTGACCTGTTCTTCGTCCAGCCGCAGCGCCAGCGTCTTGTAGCGCACCACCATGTCGTTGCCGAGGCTGTCGCCGCTGCCGGCGTCGAGCTGGTAGAAGCGGCCGTTGTGGAACTCCACCACCTGACGGCCGTCGTCGCCGGTCAGCTGGCGCGCGCGCTCGGCAAACACCACCGCCTCGCCCTGGGCGCCGGCGTCGGCATGGGTGAACACCTGCAGTCGGTCGTCACCGTCGGCCGCTTCGCTGAACATCACCAGGCCGCCGGCGAAATCGGCGTAGAAGCGACCCGGCGGCAGGCGGGTCAGGTCGAAGCGGCTGTCGGCGCCGGCCTCCAGCCGGTAGACGTTCTGATACAGCTGCGGGCGCACCACCAGCGAGGCGGTGGCCACCACCAGCGCCACCGGCACCGCCAGCCACAACACGGCGCTGATCAGCCAGCGCTCGCCCAGACCCGAGGCGGCCAGGGCGGTCGCTTCCTGGTCGCGTTGCAGGCGGCCCAGGCCCAGTGCCACCGACAACAGCAGCGCCATCGGCACGATGGCATCCAGGCTGATGATCAGCTTGAGGCCGATCAGGATGGCGGCCAGTCCGGCCGGCAGGGCACCGCTGGCCGCTTCGCCCAGGAAGCGGGCCGAACTGTAGCCGGTGAACACCAGCAGCAGGCTGCCACACACCACCGCAAACGGGCTTGTAAGCTCGCGCAGCAGGTAGCGTCGAAGAATCATGGGGCGGGCGGATTCGGGGCGGAAGGCGGGCGGGCAGTCTAGCAGGCCGCGCGGTGCCCTTGGGTCGGCCCCGCGGCGCCGTGTGCTAGGCTTCGCGCCGGCATGGCCGGCCCGGTATTCGGTATCACCGGCCAGCCACCGGGCCGCCCGGCCCGGCGACCGCGTCGCGGTCGGTTGTTTTCCCTGTCGTCGCGGAGTCCCGAACCCAGTCATGCAGGCCGTCATCCTGAGCGCCGGCCAGGGCCGGCGCTTGTTGCCGCTTACCGCCGATCGTCCCAAGTGCCTCATCGACCTGCACGGCAAGACGCTGCTGCAATGGCAGCTCGATGCCCTGCTGGCCGCCGGTGTCGGGCCGATCACGGTGGTTACCGGCTATGCCGCCGCCGCCGTCGAGGCCCTGCTGGAGCGCCACTACGACAGCCGGGTGGTGCGCGCGCAGTTCAATCCGTTCTTTCAGGTGGCGGACAACCTGGGCAGCTGCTGGATCGCCCGCGACGCGTTCGAGGGCGACGTGCTGCTGCTCAACGGCGACACCGTGTTCGAGACGCCCGTGGTCGAGCGGTTGCTGGCGGCGCCGCCCGCGCCGATCCGCCTGACGGTGGACAGCAAGGCCGGCTACGACGACGACGACATGAAGGTGGTGCTCGACGGCGAGCGGCTGCTGCGCATCGGCAAGCACCTGCCGGTGGATGCGGTCGATGCCGAGTCGATCGGCCTGCTGCGCTTCGACGCCGCCGGGGCGCGGCGGTTTCGTCAGGCGGTGGAACTGGCGTTGCGCGAACCGGACGGCCTGCGCTGGTGGTATCTGTCGGTGATCGACCGTCTGGCGGACGAGGGGGTGGTGCAAACCTGCTCGATCAGGGGGCTGCGCTGGGGCGAGGTGGACTTCCCGCGTGATCTGGAACCGGCCCGGGCGGTGGTGGCCGACGCCTGACGGCCGCTCAGGCGTCGCCAGCCAGCAGCGCCTGCACCAGTTCGAGGTCGGCCACCGAGTCGACGTCGACGGCGGCGCGCGGGTCGTCCAGCAGCACCGCGCCCAGGCGCGCGCCGACGCGCTGTGACAGGCGTCCGAAGCCGTCGGCCAGCGTCAGCTGGTGCGTCAGGTATTTCAACAGCGTTCCAGGGCCAAGTGCCGCCGCCAGCCGGTGCGGCTGTTTGCGCCGCTGTTCGAGCTGACGCCAGAAGGCCGGTGCCCGGCGCCCGGCCGGGTTCAGGAAGGCGAACAGGTTGCAGCCGCAAAAGGCGCCGTCGCGAAAGCGCAGCGCCGTGCGGCGTGACTGTGGAAACGCCGCTCGCACGCCGGCCAGTTCGGTGAGGCCGACCACGGCATCGTTGCCGCTGGCCAGCGCCGCGCCGCAGAAGCGGTCGACCCAGGCGCTGCGCAGTAGGGCGTGATCGGCGGTGGTCAGCAGCACAGGCTGGTCGTTTGGCAGGCGCTCCAGCGCCGCCAGTGCCGAGGTACTCGGCGACGGCTGCGGCGGCAGCCAGGCCAGCCGCCCGGTGGCGATCAGCGCCGACAGCGCCGGGCAGTCGGCCAGCAGCGCCTGATCCGGGCCGACCAGCGTCATGCCCCCTATCGCGGTGCTGGCGCCGAGCGCGTCGAGTACCCGCAGCACCATGGGTTGGCCGGCCAGTGGCAGCAGCGCCTTGGCGGACACGCCGGTGTGGCGCAGCAGGGGGTCGTCCGGGCCGCGGTCGCCGGCCAGCACGATGGCGTGAAAGGTGCCGCTCACAGCGCCTTGCCGTAGACGCGGTAGCGCTTGTAGCAGCGGCTGCCGAGGGACTCGATGATGCTGCACATGCCGCGGTTGTCTTCCAGGATCCACGACATTTCGGCCTGCGTGGCGCCGCGGCGCAGGGCGGTCTGACGCGCGGCGTCGATGACCAGCATGGCCAGTGCGCTGCCCAGGCGTGTGCGCTGCAGGTGCGGGCGCACGCCCATCAGCGCCACGCGCACCCCCTTGGGGTGGCGCACCTTGAGGCGCCACAGCAGCTTGGCCCAGCCGAACGGTGCCAGGCGGCCGTCGAGATCGGCGATCGCCTCGTTGAGGTTGGGCAGCACGGCGATCATTGCCACCGGCTCGCCGTCGATCTCGGCGATCTGCACGAAACCGGGATCGACCAGCCAGCGCACCAGCTGGCCGAGCTGCTTGAACTCGGCCTCGGTGAACGGTACGAAGCCCCAGTTGCCGGCCCAGGCATCGTTGAAGATGTCGCGCAGGATGGCGATGTCGCGGTCGAGGTGCCGGAAGTCGACCGGCCGCAGCGATACCTTGTCGCGCTCGCGTGCGATGACCCGCCGCGCGGCCGGGGGGAACTCGAAGTCGGTGCCGACGATGTAGGCCAGCATATCCTTCGCCTTGGCGTAGCCGAGTGCCTCCAGGCGGGGGCCGTAGTACGGCAGCGCATGCCCCATCATCACCATCGGTGGCGCGTCGAAGCCGTCCACCAGCAGGCCGCATTCCTCGTTGATGGACAGGTTGAACGGGCCCCGCACCTCGGTCGCGCCCTGCTGGCGCAGCCAGCCCTCGGCGGTGCCGAGCAGGGCGGCGAACACCTCGGCGTCGTCCTCGGCCTCGAGCAGGCCGAAGTAGCCGACCTGCTCGCCGTGCGTCGTCGCGTGCAGGGTGTCCACCTGCGCGCTGATGCGCCCGACCACCGTATCCCCGCGTTTCGCCAGCCAGGCCTGAAGGCGCAGGTGCTCGAACACCGGGTTTCGCGGCGACAACAGCTCGTGCCGCTCGAGCAGCAGCGGTGGCACCCAGTGCGGATCGTGTTGGTACAGACGTTGCGGCAGGGCCCAAAACGCCTGTCGGCCGGGTCGGCCCGACAGCGGTTCGATACGGAGTGCTTGCAGCTGGCTCAAAATGGGATACACCGGTGCGTGGAAGTGGCGCGGCGCACCTGGCAGGGTGTCTAGTGGTATGCGCCGGCGCACCAACATGCGCTATATTTCGCGATTATTTCATGACACTGCTTGCGCCTTAGCCGGCGCGGGCTTCACGCAGGGAGTCGCCTTGCGCATTGTGCCAGCGTCGTGTCCGCGCCACCCGCCACGCAGTGGCAGCCGCAGCTCGTGGTGCTCTACGCCGTGAATGCGACCGCGGCCAAATTCGGTGACCCCGGCACACGCATCGGTCAATGCGGGGCCTGGACCGTGCTGGTCCGGCCGCGTCAGCCGACCCTCGGGTCGCTGGTGCTGGTGTGTGATGAGCCGGTGAACGCATTCGGGCAGGTGAGTGCCGGCGCGTATGCCGATCTGCGCCAGGCCACGCAGCGTATCGAGCGTCTGCTGGCCGAAGCGTTCGCCTACGACAAGATCAATTACCTGATGCTGATGATGGTTGACCCCGACGTGCATTTCCACGTGCTGCCGCGTTATGCGCAGCCGCGGCAGTTCGCCGGCCGCAGCTGCGTTGATGCGGCCTGGCCCGGCCCGCCCGACCTGGCGCACGACCTCGACCTCGGTGCCGCCGCGACCGCGTCCCTGGTCGCCCATCTGCGGGGCCGTTGGGCATGAGCGGCGCGCCGGTGTCGGCCCGCCGCGGTGCGGGTGCCGGCCTGCTGCAGCCCACGCCGACCCAGAATACGCTGGCGCTGCGCTTCGCCGATTTCGACACCTTGACCCAGGCGCTGGATTACGCCGCCCAGGGCGTCACCGGCTGCAATTTCCACGACCCGCGCGGCGAGCTGGTGCTGGCGCTGCCGTACGCGCAGCTGCGCGAGGATGCGCTGGACATGGCGCGCCGCCTGGCGGGTCTCGGTCTGCCGCGGCAGGCGCGCGTGGCCCTGGTGGCCGAAACCGACCCCGATTTCGTGCGCCTGTTCTTCGCCTGCCAATATGCCGGGCTGGTGCCGGTGCCGCTGCCGGCGGCGGTGCACCTGGGCGGGCGCGAGGCCTATGTGCGCCAGTTGAGCGCCATGCTGGACAACTGTCAGGCCAGTGTGGCGGTGGCGCCGGAGAGCTTCGCCGACATGCTGCAGACCGCGGCCGTGGGCGCCAAGCTGGCGTTTTGCGGCACGCCCGCGCAGTTTCGGCAGTTGCCAGCGGTGTCGACGGCGCTGCAGGCGGCGGGTCCCGATGAACTGGCCTACCTGCAGTACACCTCCGGCAGTACCCGCTTCCCGCGTGGGGTGATGATCACCCATGCCACGGTGATGCAGAACCTGCGGGGCATCGTGCGTCACGGCCTGGCCATCCGCGAGGATGACCGCTTCATGTCGTGGCTGCCGTTCTACCACGACATGGGGCTGGTCGGTCTGGTGTTCTCGCCGCTGGCGGCGCAGCGCTCGGTGGACTACCTGGGCACGCGCGATTTCGCCATGCGTCCGCGCCAGTGGCTGACGCTGATGTCGCGCAATCGCGCCAGCATCGCCTTCAGCCCCCCGTTCGGCTACGCCCTGGTCGGGCGGCGCCTGCGCGCGTCGGACGTGGCGCAGTACGACCTGTCGGCCTGGCGCATCGCCGGCGTCGGTGCCGAGACCATTCGCGCCGAAACGCTGGAGCATTTTGCCGAGGCATTGGAGGGCAGCGGATTTCGACCGCAGGCCTTCCTGCCCTGTTACGGCATGGCCGAGTGCTCGCTGGCGGTCAGCTTCGCGCCGCTGGCGGCGGGTGTGGATACCGACCCCATCGACGCCGAGGCGCTGGCCGCCCAGCGCGTTGCACGGCCTGCGGACGAGGCCAGTGCCGGTGTGACGCGTTTCGTCGACTGCGGTACGGCGCTGCCGGGTCACGACATCGAGATCCGCGACGCGGCCGGCCGGCGCCTGCCGGAACGGCGCTGCGGCACCATTTTCGTGCGCGGACCGAGCGTGATGTCCGGCTACTTCGGCGACGCGCAGGAGACCGCCCGCGTGCTGTCCGCGGACGGCTGGCTGAACACCGGCGATGTCGGTTACCTGGCAGAGGGCCGGCTGTTCATCACCGGTCGCGAGAAGGATCTGTTCATCATCAACGGCCGCAACATCTGGCCGCAGGATCTCGAGTTCCTGGCCGAGCAGCAGCCCGAGCTGCGCCCGGAGGATGCGTCGGCCTTTGCCGTGCCCGGTGGCGACGGCGGAGACCTGGCGGTGCTGGTGGTGCAGTGCCGCGAACAGGATCCGCTGCGCCGGGTCGACCTGGTGACGCGCCTGCAGGCGCTGATCAAGGCCGAACTGGGCATTCCCTGTTTCATCGAGCTGGTGCCCCCGCACACGCTGCCGCGCACCTCGTCCGGCAAGCTGTCGCGCTCCGGCGCGCGGCGCGATTTTCTGGCCCGCAACGGCGAGACGCTGGAGCCGAGCCGCCTGACACAGGGCGTTGACTGAGGCCGGCGGCGCGACGGTAGCCGTCACCGGGGCCACCGGTTTCATCGGCGCCGCGGTGGCGCGCCGGCTGGCCGGAGACGGTTGGCGGGTGCGCCTGCTGGCCCGGCCCGGTTCCCAGGGTCGCCTGCCCCTGTTGGCCGGTGCCCAGCCGGTGATCGGCGAGTTGACCGATCCGCCCACGCTGCAGCGGTTGCTGCAGGGGGCACAGGCGGTGGTGCACTGCGCGGGTGCGGTGCGTGGCGCCACGCCCGGCGATTTCGAGCGCGTCAACGTCGCGGCGCTGGCTGCCCTGCTGGACGCAATGGATCAGGCCGGTGCGCCGCGGCTGCTGCATCTGTCCTCCCTGGCGGCGCGCCATCCCGAGCTGTCGCATTACGCGGCCAGCAAGCGGGCCGGCGAGCGGTTGCTGGTGCAGCGCCTGCCGGCGGCGCGGCGCCTGATTCTTCGTCCGCCGGCCGTGTATGGCCCGGGCGATCGCGAGCTGCGTCCGTTGCTCGATGGCATGGCACGCGGACTGGCGGTGCTGCCGGCGCCACGCACGGGACGCTTCTCGTTGCTGCACGTCGACGACCTGGCCGCCCTGGTCGTCGCCCTGCTGGCCGGTACCGTGGGGTGGGGCGACATTCACGAGCCGGACGACGGCCATCCCGGCGGCTACGACTGGCAACAGTTGACCGCTGCCGTGGCGCACGTGTCGGGGCGACGCGTGCGCACGGTGACCGTGCCGGGCGGGCTGCTGGCCTTGCTGGGCGCCGCCAACGAGTTGCGTGCGCGCCTGTTCGGACCTTCGCCCATGCTCAGCCGGGGGAAGGCGCGGGAACTGCGCTGGCTGGACTGGGTGGCGGCCGGCAATGCCGGTGTTTCGGGCAGCGGCTGGGTGCCGCGCATCGGCCTCGAGCAGGGTCTGCGCGACACCTTCACGGGCTGAGGCGGGCGCACCGCTGTCGTGCGGGCGGCTATACTGCCGCCCACACCGGCCCGGACATCAGGTGAGCAGGAGGGACTTCATGGCAGTTGGCGCAGGGCGCATCCTTGAGACCTTGAAGTCCCGTTTGAGTGCCGTCACCGGCAACGATGCCGTAACCGAACAGACCGACCTGGTCGGCGACCTCGGGCTGGACTCGTTGCAGGTCATGGAGCTGCTGATGGAAATGGAAGATGCCTTCGACATCTCGATCCCGGTCAACGTCATGGCCGAGGTCCGCACCGTGGGCGAACTGGCCGGCGCGGTGCAGGCACTGCTGAACTGACCTGCCTCGTGAGGTTGTTCGAGAAACTCGCCCATGCGGCCGCGGTGCGGCGCGATGTGGTCAGCAGCGGCGGCCTGGTGCCGTTCGGTGTCACCGTCGAGCGCCTGTTGTCGCCCACCGAGGGCCTGGTGGCCGGCCGCCGGGTGATCCTGGGCGGCACCAACAACTATCTGGGCCTGACCTTCGACCAGACCAGCATCGAGGCCGGTGTGGTGGCGCTGCGCAGTGAGGGCACCGGTACCACCGGCTCCCGCATGGCCAACGGCAGCTACGCCGGCCATCTGGCTCTGGAACACGAGTTGGCGGATTTCTACGGCTGGTCGCAGGCGATCGTCTTCTCGACCGGTTATCTGGCCAACCTTGGCATGATCAGCGCGCTCACCGGGCCGGGCGACGTCCTGGTCATCGACGGTGACTGCCACGCCAGCATCTACGATGGGTGCCGCCTGTCCGGGGCCGAGGTGATCCGCTTTCGGCACAACAATGCGGCCGATCTCGATCGCCGCCTGGGCCGTCTGGGCGAGCGGGCGCAAAATGCGCTGGTCATCGTGGAAGGCATCTACAGCATGCTCGGCGACCAGGCGCCGCTGCACGACATCGTGGCCGTCAAGAATCGCCACGGTGCCATGCTGATGGTCGACGAGGCGCACTCGCTGGGTGTGCTGGGTGCCAACGGTCGCGGCCTGTGCGAGGCCGCCGGGGTGATGGACGACGTCGATTTCGTGGTCGGCACGTTCAGCAAGAGCCTGGGCGGGGTCGGTGGGTTCTGCGTCAGTCCGCATGCCGAACTGGGTCTGGTGCGCTACGCCAGCCGGCCTTACATCTTCACTGCCTCGCCGTCGCCCGCCACCATCGCGTCCACCCGCGCCGCACTGGCGGCCTTGCGCAGCCGGTCGCAGCTGCGTCAGCGCCTGTGGCACAACGTGTCGCGCCTGCATGGTGGGTTGACCGCGCTCGGCCTGCCGCCGGCGGCCGAGCCCAGCCCGGTGCTGGCGGTGTTGCGCGACAGCCGCGATCAGGCGCTGGCCGACTGGCAGGCGCTGCTGGACGCCGGCGTGTACGTCAACCTGATGGTGCCGCCGGCCACGCCGGGCGGCATCAGCCTGCTGCGCTGCAGCATCAGCGCCGCGCATACCGACGCGCAGATCGACCAGATCCTGAACGCCTTTCGCGCCCTGCCGGGCGCCGGCCACGCTGCCACGGGGCAGGCCGCCCTGGCATGAGCCGCGCGGCCATGCGGTCCGAACCCGTATCACCGGCCGCCCTGCTCACACCGGTGCGGCTGCAGGTGGCGCCCGGTCACTCCCCCGACCCGCGCCCGCCGGTGCGGATCTTCGTCGGCACCGAGCCGGTGCAGCACCGCGCCGAGCGGGTGTTCTTCCATGCGCTGCGCAAGGTGCGCAATCCGGCGCGCGTGTACGAGGTGTACCGCATGCTGCGCCTGCCGGGCTTCGCCCAGGGACGCTGGCGTACCGGTTTCACGAACTTCCGCTTCGCCATCCCGGACCTCGCCGGGCGACACGGGCGCGCCCTGTACAACGACGTCGACGAAATCTATCTGGGCGATCCGGCCGAGCTGTTCGACCGGCCGATGGGCGAAGCGGGTTACCTGGCCCTGACCCCCTCGGACACGGCGGTGATGTTGCTCGACTGCGCGCGCATGGCGCAGGTGTGGACACTGGAGCGCGCGCAGCGCCTGGGCAAGAAGACCCTGCTGGAACTGGCCGCCGAGAAGCCCGGCCTGTGGGCGCCGCTGCCGGCGCAGTGGCATGCCCGGGACACCGAGTACCGTCCCGGCTTCACCACCTGCCTGCATTACACGGCACTGAACCTGCAGCCGTGGCATCCGACACCCGAGCAGTACTCCTACCACCCGCATCCGCTGGGCGAGCTGTGGCGCGATCTCGAGCGTGAAGCCGACGCCGCCGGCTACGAGATTTTCAGCGCCGCCGCGCCAAGCCCGGCCTATGGTGATGCCGCCGCCCGGCTGGCGGTGCCGCCGCGCTGGCGGCTGCCGGCCGACGTCGCTCGATGGGTCGGGCACGCAGCCAGCGTGGTGACGGTAGGTCCGCTCGACGCGGCCGGTTTCGGTCGGGTACAGGCGGTCGAGCTCGACCGCCTGGCCGGGGCCAGTGGCGACCTGGTGGC
>NZ_JBFJTF010000087.1:0-9903 GCF_041625615.1 Immundisolibacter sp.
CCGGCCGCGGCGGCACCGACACTCGGCGCCGACACGGCGGCGCAACTGGCCGGCATCGGCTACGATGCCGCCGCCGTCGGCGCCTTGGTGGCCGCCGGCGTGATTCCCCCGTTTGCCGTGGAGTGCGCATGATCGAGCTGTACCAGTTTGCCCCCGCCTGGGGCCTGCCCAACCCGAGCCCGTTCTGCATCAAGCTCGAGCTGTATCTGAAGATGGCCGGGCTGCCGTTCGAGGTGATCACCGAGAACGACACCCGCAAGGGCCCGAAGGGCAAGATTCCGTTCATTCGTGACGGCGGCCGCACCATCGGCGACTCCGAGCTGGTCATCCGGCACCTGAAGGACACCTACGGCGACCGCGTCGACGGCAAGCTCACCGCCGAGCAGCGGGCCCGTGGTCACACCATCGACCGCATGCTGCACGACAGCACCTACTGGGTGCTGCTGCAGTGTCGCTGGGTGGAGGACAACGGGTTCGACCGCGTGCGCGAGGCGCTGTTCAGGGACCTGTCCTGGCCGCTGAGCGCCATCGTGCCGCCGCTGGTGCGGCGTGGACTGCGGCGCAGCATGGTCGCCCAGGGCATGGGGCGGCACAGTCGCGACGAGATCTTCGGCTTCGGCCTTGCCGACATGGACGCGCTGTCGGTGCTGCTCGGCGACAAGGCCTTTCTGCTCGGCGACAGCCCCAGCAGCGCCGACGCCACCGCACACGCGTTCGTCATGAGCTTTCTGGGGGCGCCGATCGACAACCCCATTCGCGAACGCATCCAGCGCACCGCCAACCTGATGGCGTACTACCAGCGCATGAACGAACGCTATTACCCGTCGCTGGCGGCCGCGCGCTGAGATTGTTCAGTTTCCGTTCAGCCAGCGATCCGCATACTGCGCCTGCGCCGTGTTCGACGGGGCACATGAAGAATCCATCAACCGTGGCCGACAACGTGCAGTTCGATCGCCACCAGGAGCGTTGCCGATGAAGACCATCAAGACCTGCTGTTTCGCCCTGCTGACCGTGGTCGCCGTGGGCGGCGTCCAGGCCAGTGACACCGTGGATGCCGCCATCGGCGGTGGTCTCGGTGGCGCCGCCGGCGCTGCCATCGGCAACGAGGTGGGAGGGCGCGACGGGGCCATCATAGGCGGTGCGGTGGGCGCTGCGGCGGGCGCCGCCATCGCCACCGACCGTGACCGTGACCACCACGGGCATCGCTACGTCGAGTATCCGCGGTACGGTGGCCGTTACCCTCACGGGCATTTCTGCCCGCCGGGCCAGGCGAAGAAAGGCAACTGCTGATTGTCCCGGCACAGGGCGGCGTTCGGTATCCTGACACCGACCTGTGCCGTTTTCCGCAGCCACCCAATGTTTCGTTCCGCCCTGCCTTTCGTGTTTCTCGGCCTGCCGCTACTGGAGATCTACCTCCTGCTGCGGGCCGCCACCGTCATCGGAGCACTGAACACCCTTTTGCTGATGGTGCTCGGTGTGTTTGTGGGCATTTCGGTGGTGCGCTACCGCGGTTTGCTGGGCCTGCAGCGCCTGCGCGCCGGTCTGGGCAGTGGCGGTCTGCCGGCCGCGCCCATGCTCGACACCGCACTGGCGCAGCTGGGTGGCATTCTGTTGATCGTGCCGGGCTTCATTACCGACGTCGCCGGCCTGTGTCTGCAGCTGGCCCTTGTGCGGCGTGCCGTGGTGAGGCGTTTGCTTGGCGATGCCGGTGACGGTGCGCCCGACACCCAGGTGATCGAGGGCGAGTTCCAGCGCCGTGACGACGACGATCGGCAGTGAGCGGCGCCGCTCAGTGCAATAGCCGTTCCAGCACCGCGGGCAGCGCCGCGCTGTCGAGTCGGCGGCTGGCGATCGTGGCTTGTCCGTCGGCATCCACCAGCACGCCGAGCCCTCCGGTTCGCCGCATGGCACGGAACGCCGGCTCGTCGTAAGCGGATCGGCCCAGGTACACCGCGCGACACGGGCCCACGGCCTGTTGCATGCGCGCCAGCAGCCAATCCACGGCCGAGCCCGCGTCCCAATCCAGCGCGGGGCGGATGTGCAGTTGGGTTGGCTCGCCGTCTATCTGAAGGTTTTCAAATGCACTCAGGGCGCGCAGCAGCGCGCGTCGCAACTGCGCCATGGCGGCCGGCGGCGTTTCGCCCAGGCAGACGGACAGCGCGGCTTCCTTGTGGATGACCTGACAGCCGGGGAAATCGGCGGCCACGGCGGTCAGTCGTTCGCTGACGGTGTCCAGCAGCGGTCGCCAGTCATGCGCGGCATCCAGGCTCGCGGGTGCATATGTCGGGCCGCGTAGCTGCAGGCCGTGGTTGCCGGCCAGATATACCGACGGTTCCGGTATGCGCGCAGCCAGCTCGCCGAGTGAGCGCTGGCTGACCACAGCGGTCGGATAGCGCGCCGACAGCGCGGCCAGCAGATCGTGCCAGACGGACGGCAGCCGTCCCTCGGTGAGGCGGCCGGCGGTCGGCAGCAGCAAATGATCAAGGTTCAGGAGCAGCGCCAGCGCGCCGTCGTCCGGTACCGGCAGCTCCGCCTCCGGCAGTTGGCGAAACTTGTCTGAGTACGCCTGTACCAAACGGCCGCTGCCGATCTCCGAGGGTGCCTGAAGTACCAGTTCGGCCCCGGCGGCCAGTTGCGCCACGGCGTGTCCGCCGCTGCCGAGCCCGGCCACCAGGCCAGCGCCGGCGCGCCAGCCTGCGGCTGCCGACGCCGCATCCGTGGCGAGCACGACAACGTGTTGGGGCATCAGGTGGAACGGTGGCGGCAGGCCGTCGCCGAGTTGCGCCGCCAGTACGCTCAACGCCGGCGCGCCAAGGGTTTCCAGCGTCGGTAGCAGCCGTCCGAGTCCTGGGCGGGGGCGCTGCGTGACCAGCAGTGTCGCCCGCGGCATGAGGACATCGGCTGAACGGGTGGAAGCAGGCGTCAGCATGGGCGTGCACCGGTAAACAGGCTGGACGGCACCGCTGCAATGCTACACGGCCGCACGCTCAGACCGGCGCCGCCACACCCCACAGCGTTGGCAGCTGTGTGAGTCGGTCCAGCACCGCCACCGCGCCCAGCGCCCGGAAGTCGCAGGCCGGATCATAGCCGTAGGTCACCGCCACGGTGGCCACGCCAGCGGCCCGGCCAGCCATCATGTCGACATGCGAATCTCCCACCAGGAACGCGCGATCGGCCGCGCACTCGACAAGGCCCAGCGCGTGGCGGACGGGCAGTGGGTCGGGCTTCAGGCGCGGCGTGCTGTCGCCGCCGACGTGGCAGGCGAAGGTGTCTCCGAGGCCAAGTTTGTCCAGCAGGGGCGCCACGAACTGCGACGGCTTATTGGTGACGACCGCCAGCAGAACGCCGGCTCGCCGCAGCCTGGTCACCGTCTCCAGAACACCGGGATACAGCCGGCTGTCGCGACAGGGGTCGGCAGCGTAGTGCGCGTTGAACACGGCGAGGGCTGCCGTGTGTTCGGCCGCCGGGGCGTGCCCGTCGCGACGGCCGGTGAGCGCGCGGTGCAGCAGGCGGGAGGCGCCGTTGCCGACCCAGCCGCGGACCTGGGCCTGGGTTACCGCCGGTTGGCCTGCGTGTGCCAGGGCAGCATTCACGCAGCGCGTCAGGTCGGGCACGCTGTCGACCAGGGTGCCATCAAGGTCGAACAGCACGGCGTCTGGCGGGCACGCTCGGGCGTGCCTTGACGATACGGGGCCCGTGGTCATCGACGCCGGTGCGGCAGTTGTCGCGGCGTGTTCAGGGCAGCGCCCGCAGCCGGGCACGATTGAGGGCCAGCCACTGCAGCGCGATGATGGCGGGGCTGTTCTGGATACGCCCGGCCTGCAGCCACGCCATGGCGTGCTCGAACTCCAGCACGTGCACGCGGATGTCTTCGTCTTCGTCGTCGACGCCGTGTATGCCGCCGGCGTCGTCGAGGTCGGTCAGTGCGCAGAACAGCGTCATGTGTTCGCTGACGGCGCCAGGACTCATGTAATAGGCGGCAACCGGCACAAGCGTGGGTTGCAGTACGCACCCGGCTTCTTCCAGTGCTTCGCGACGCGCCAGTTCGGCCGGGGTTTCACCCTCGTGCAGGATGCCGGCGATGATCTCGACCTGCCATGGCGAGCCGCCGTGTGCGTACGGGCCGATGCGGAACTGTTCGATCAACAGCACGCTGTCGCGTCGCGGGTCGTAGGGCAGCACTGCCGCGGCATGGCCGCGTTCGAACAGTTCCCGCTGGAACGGGCGGCTCCAGCCGCCGGCGAACAGCTTGTGTCGCAGGCGGTAGCGGTCGACCCGGAAGTACCCCTGGAACACGGTTTCCTGCGCCAGTATCTCGACGTCGCTTTCGCGATCGAAGGCAGGGGGGGGCAGGTGGGAAGCGGCCATGTCGGGCGTGCGGCAGCAAAGAGTCCATGGTAACAGCCGATGCCCGGTTTGCCTGCGGGAGCGAAACGCGGTACCAAGGGACCGACGACGTGCTGCACCCGAACGGTGCGAATTGTCGGTAACTTGCTGCGCCGACTCGGGTCAAACCAACCCAGGGACGGCGCGACCGGCAGGATGCGGGCCCGCGTCACCGGAGGTGGGGGTGCCAATCTGGCACGGCTTTTGATTCCCCTCACTCCGAAGGGCGGCATCCGGCCGCGGCATCTTTCCGGCGGCGTCCGGTCTGTGGACCGGGACTGACCGCGGGGCCGCGGGGTTCGTGACAGGACAGGTGTCACACACACTGCAACCAACAACATCAAGGGAAGACACACAGGCTCAGACAGCGCTAACACACGACGGAGGTCGTTACATGGGTACGACGATTGGCTCTTTCGCCGACATCATCGGTGAAGACCGCAAGGCGCGTCAGGAACACAGCTGGACAGGCTCGTTCCTGGACTACCTGGAACTGGTGCGCCAAGACCCGAGCATCGCCAAGCTGGCCCACGCCCGTCTTTTCGAGGCGGTGACCAAGGCCGGCGTGACGGAACTGGGCGAAACCGACGACCCCCGTCTGAACCGGCTGTTCGGCGACGAGCGCCTGAAGGTCTACCGTTACTTCGAGAAGGACTTTTTCGGCATAGAGCGTTCGCTCGCGCAGATAGTGCGTTACCTGCACTCGGCCGCCCTGCGTGGCGAGGAAAGCCGTCAGGTGCTCTACCTGATGGGGCCGGTCGGTGCCGGCAAGAGCTCGCTGGTGGTCAAGTTGCAGCGGGCGCTGGAGGAGGCGGAGCCGGTGTACGCCATCGACGGCTGCCCGATCGCCGAAGAACCGCTGCACCTGGTGCCGGTGCACCTGCGTCGCAGCTTCTCGGATGTGCTGGGGGTGTCGATCGAGGGTGAGCTGTGCCCGCTGTGCCGGCACCGCCTGGACACCGAATTCAACGGCCGCTACGAGGATGTGCCGGTGGTGCGGGTGGCATTCTCCCGGCACCGCCGTCAGGGCATCGGCGTGGTGCCGCCGGTCGATCCAAACAACCAGGACACGTCGGTCCTGATCGGGTCGGTGGATATCTCCAAGCTCGACCGTTTCTCGGAGTCCGACCCGCGGGCACTGGATCTGTCAGGCGCCTTCAACGTCGGCAATCGCGGCATCGTCGAGTTCATCGAGGTGTTCAAGAACGAGCCCGAATACCTGCACACCATGATCACCGCCACGCAGGAGAAGTTCGTGCCGGCACCCGGCCGCCACGGCACCGTCTACGTGGACTGCGCCATCATCGCCCACTCCAACGAGGCCGAATGGCAGAAATTCAAGGCCGATCACACCAACGAAGCGATCATGGACCGCATCGTGGTGGTCAAGGTGCCGTACAACCTGCGCCTGACCGAGGAGATCAAGATCTACGAGAAGATGCTGCGCGAGTCGCAGTTCCGCGCCCACATCGCGCCGCACACGCTCGAGATCGCCAGCATGTTCGCCATCCTGTCGCGCCTGGAGCCGAGTGCCAAGTGTGACCTGATGACCAAGCTGCGCCTGTACGACGGCGAGGAGGTGGTCAAGAAGGGCACCACGCTGAAGCTGTCAGCCCGCTCGCTGCAGGAAGAGACACAGCGCGAGGGCCTGTTCGGCATCTCCACCCGCTTCATCATGAAGGCGCTCGACAACGCGCTGGCCGACAACCCGGACATCGGCATCAACCCCATCAGCGTGCGCGAGGCGCTGGTCGACATGGTCAAGCGCGCTGACCTGGCCGAGGACACCAAGAAGCTGTACCTGGAGTTTCTGCAGGACACGCTGCACAAGGCCTACCTCGACATCCTGGAAAAGGAGGTCACGCGCGCGTTCGTGTACTCGTTCGAGCAGCAGGCCGAGGATCTGTTCCAGAACTACCTGGATCATGCCGAGGCCTACGTGAACAAGTCCAAGGTCAAGGATCGCAACACCGGCGAGGAGTTGCGTCCGGATGAAAGCTTCCTGAAATCGGTGGAGGAGCAGATCGGTATCGTCGGCTCCGCCGCCGAGGGTTTCCGCCAGGAAGTGATGTCCTATCTGTGGGCCGCCACGCGGCGCGGCGAGAAGGTGGATTACCGCGCCTACGAGCCGCTGCGCGATGCGCTGGAGAAAAAGCTGCTGCACTCGGTGCGCGACATGAGCCGCATCGTCACCAAGTCACGTACCCGCGACGAGGACCAGAAGGACAAGTACGACACCCTGGTCGAGCGCATGATCGAACTTGGTTATACCGAGCACTCGGCCGAGGTGGTGCTCAAGTACGCCGCCAACAATCTGTGGAAGGACTGAGGTGCTCGATCGCAGCACACCGGGAGGCCGGCGCGTGCGCCGGTCACCCGCCACCGACCACCAGGAGGGATAGCCATGCTGCATTCCCAGTTTCGGCCATTTTCTGGCGACTCGCTGCGCTCGGATCGCAGCGCGGGCGATCGGGCCCGCCACCGGCACAAGGTGCGCCAGGCGATACGCGAGAACATCGGCGACATCGTGGCCGAGGAAGCGATCATCGGCCGTTCCGGTGACCGCATGGTGAAGGTGCCGATCCGTGGCATCCGCGAGTACCGTTTCGTCTACGGCAAGAACCAGCCGGGCGTCGGCACCGGCGAGGGCGACACCGAAGTCGGCCAGAGCGTCGGGCAGGGGGATCAGTCCGGCGCCGGCAAGGGACAGGGCGGCAACGAGCCCGGGCAGGATTACTACGAGACCGAGATCAGCCTCGAAGAGCTGATCGACATCATGTTCGAGGACCTGCAGCTGCCGGACCTGGAACGCAAGAAACTTCGCCAGGTGCCATCCGAGCATGCCCTGCACAGAAAGGGCTTTCGGCGCGCCGGCATCCGTGTGCACCTGGACAAGAAGCGTACGGCGCTGCAGCGCATCCGGCGCCAGATTGCCCAGGGCCAGGGCGATGCCAGCGATTCGGAGCAACGCTTCCCGTTTCGCCGCGAAGACATGATCTATCGCCGACTGATGCCGGACACCCGGCCGCAGTCGAATGCGGTGGTGATCTGCATGATGGACACCTCGGGGTCCATGGACACCACCAAGAAATACCTGGCGCGCTCGTTCTTCTTTTTGCTGTACCAGTTCGTGCGCAGCCGCTACGCGGAGGTCGAGCTGGTGTTCATCGCCCACCACGCGGCCGCCGCCGAGGTCACCGAGGAAGAGTTCTTCCACAAGGGTGAGTCCGGCGGCACGGTGATCTCGTCGGCGTATCAGAAGTGCCTGGAAGTGATCAACGAGCGTTATCACCCGAGCCTGTGGAACATCTATGCCTTCCACTGTTCGGACGGTGACAACTTTCCCGGAGACAACGACCGCACCGTGCAGGCGGCAGAGGCCATCTGCGAGGTGGCCAACCTGTTCGGTTACGGTGAGATCAAGCCTCCCGGGCGGGGCATTTTCGAAAGTTCGATGCTCGAAACCTTCGCCCGCATCGACTCGGACTGCTTCCATGCACTCACGATTCACGCCAAGGACGACATCTGGCCGGGCCTGAAGGCCTTCCTGAAAAAGGACCGTGCCGCACAGGCAACGGAGGCCGAGCATGCGTAGTTGGGATGTCGACGACCTGATGCTCTGGGACGAGCGCATCCGCGAGAAGGCGGCGCAGTTCGGCCTGGACTGCTTCCCGCAGGTGTTCGAGATCTGCGATGAGGACCAGATGCTCGGCTACATGGCCTATCACGGCATGCCCGCGCATTACCCGCACTGGTCCTACGGCAAGTCGTTCGAGAAGCTCAAGACCACCTACGACTACGGCGTCAGCGGCCTGCCGTACGAGATGGTCATCAACTCCGACGCCTCGGTGGCGTACCTGATGCGCAACAACTCGCTGTGCCTGCAGGTGCTGACCATTGCCCACGTTTACGGTCACAACGACTTTTTCAAGAACAACTTCACCTTCCGCCACACCCACCCGGAACTGACGGTCGCCAATTTCAAGTCGCGCGCCGACCGCGTGCGGCGTTACATCGAGGACCCGGCCATCGGCATCGACAAGGTGGAGGCGCTGCTGGACGCTGCCCACGCGCTGTCCTTCAACTGCCGGCGAAACCTGGGCGTGCGCAAGCTCGGCGAGGCGGAACAGCGCGCCCGGGCCATCGACGCCGCCGTCCCCCGGCACGACCCGTACCCGGATATCCACCGCGCACCCCAGTTGCCGGAGCCGGACCTGCGCCGGGTGCCGCTGGAACCGGAAGAGGACATCCTGCTGTTCATTCGCGATCACAACCCGTATCTGGCCAGTTGGGAGCAGGACCTGCTGACCATCGTTCACGAGGAGGCGCAGTACTTCATCCCGCAGATCGAGACCAAGATCATGAACGAGGGCTGGGCCAGTTTCTGGCACCACCGCATCGTGACGAGCCTGGATCTGCCCACCGACCTGCAGATGGAGTTCATGGTTCACCACGCGCAGGTGGTGCGCCCGCACCCGGGCGGCATCAACCCGTATTACCTCGGTTTCAAGCTGTGGCACGACATTCTGCGCCGCTGCGAGAACCCGACACCCGAGGAGCGCGAGCGCTACGGCGGGCCCTGTGACGGCATGGCCCTGCTGTTTCGCATTCGCGAGGCGGACCGCGATGCCTCGTTCCTGCGTCAGTTCCTGACCGGTCGACTGATGCGCGAGATGGACATGTACGAGTTCGCGCCGGAGGACGACGAATACGTGGTGCAGCGCGTCGCCGACGAGGACGACTGGCAGCACATCCGCGACACCCTCATCGGCAGTGTCGGCATGGCGGCGTTCCCGGTCATCCGCATCGACGATGCGGACTACGACGGCGCGCGCAAGCTGCACCTGACGCATGCCTACGACGGCCGCGAGCTGGAACTGGGCCAGGCCGAGAAGACACTCGGCTAC
This sequence comes from Immundisolibacter sp., assembly GCF_041625615.1. Classification (GTDB taxonomy): domain Bacteria; phylum Pseudomonadota; class Gammaproteobacteria; order Immundisolibacterales; family Immundisolibacteraceae; genus Immundisolibacter. The sequence continues at coordinate 9,294 of NZ_JBFJTF010000087.1, forward strand.
CTGCATCAGCTGTGGGGTCGCGGCGTGGTGCTGGACACCGTGCTGCACGACGAGCCGGTGCATCTGGTGTACGACCGCGACGGCTTCCGGCCGGAGCGCGCGGCCTAGGCGATGTAACTCAGCCCTCGATCAGCTCCCGCCAGGCGGCACTGATCGCCGCCTGCTGCGGCGCTACCCGTTGTGGCTCCACCACACTGCCGGCACCGTCCAGGGTCTGGCGGCGTTCCAGTGCGCACAGCGCCACGAACGCCTCGGCCAGGGCGGCGGCGGTGTCCGTCGCCAGCAGCCCGCGTTCACCGGCCAGGCGCAGGATGTCCGCGGTGTCGCGCGGTTCGGTCAGGCCCGGCTCGGCATGCGCGTGGGCCAACACCAGGTACTGCGCGATGAACTCGACGTCCACGCGTCCGCCCGGACTCAGTTTCAGGTCGAAGCCGTGCGCCGGCAGGCCCTTGCCCTCCCGTATGCGCTGGCGCATGTCGGCGACGTCCTTGCGCAGGCGGTCCACATCGCGCGGCAGGCACAGCACCTGGCGGCGCACCGCCTCGAAACGCTGCGCCAACCCCTCATCGCCGGCCACCGGCCGCGCCCGTACCAGCGCCTGGTGCTCCCA
>NZ_JBFJTF010000088.1:0-9629 GCF_041625615.1 Immundisolibacter sp.
CGTCGGCGCTGCGCAGTGTCAACCGGGGCGACGACGGCGCACCGGCCAGATGCAGCGCCGACAGGCCATACAGCCACTCCACCGCTTGCTCCGGTGCCGCCTGTGCCAGCGCCTTCTCGGTCCGCCCCACCGCCGCCGCGGAAAGGCTGCGATGCGCCTGCCGCCGCGCGATCAGCTCCGCCTTGCGCCGCTGGCGCGCGCCCGGCCGGTCAGCCGACAGGCGCGCCTCGAAGGCAGCGGCGACGAACGGCTCGGACAGTGCGGCACCGGTACTGGCGGACGCCGTGGGCTGCTCGGCCACCGCCTCGCCGTCCACCCGGTGCAGGGCGACCACGCCATACAGCGCGCTGTCGACGCGGATCACCGGCGCCGGCCAGGCCAGTTCCACCCGCGTCCGCGCACCGCCCTGCCAACGTTGCACCCAGTCGTCGCTGTTGGCGTCGACCGTGACCGTGCACGGCTGGAACTGCAGCGCCAGCACGCTGGCGGCGGTCAGCGCCGGCCGGTCACAGGCGGCATCGAGCCCGATGCGCAGGTACACGGTGCGCTGAAACACGATGCCGGCGGGATCCGCCCGCGGCGCTGTCAGGTCCAGCGTCTGGCCGGGCATCACGCGCTGCGCCTGCCCACCCGCCGCGGTGTGAAACAGGCCGTTCACCGGCGGATGGTGTCCACGTCGGTGCGCAGCCTGCCCAGCTCACGCGACAGGTCGGTGCGTTGGGCGTCGAGCGTGGCGATGCGCCGGTCCAGACGCGCCGCGCTGGTACCGAGCGCACTCACCTGCCCATCCAGGGCGCTGGTGTGCGTGCGCAGCCCGCCGATGTCCGCCTCGGCCGCCGACAGCCGGGCGTCGAGCGCGGCGCCATCGGCGCGAAACCGGTCGTAATCGGCGGTGAACCGGCCGTAGTCGGCGCGAAAGCTGTCGTAATCGAGCACGAACCCGTCGTAGCGGGTGGAGAAATCGTTGTACTGGGTGGTGAAGGTGGCGTACTGCACATCGAACTGCGCGCTGCGTGCCTCCACGTGCTGGCGGTCGGCGCTGACCGCGGCTCGGTCCGCCTGCACCTGAGCCGCCTGCTGGGTGACCGCCGCGGCGGTGCGCGACACATCCTCGGCGCGCGCCAGGACATCGCCGTGCAGTCCGCGCATCTCCTGCGCCAGGACACCGCTCACGTCACCGACCTGATCGATGCGCGCCGCCAACTCCGCCCTGGCCTGCGCCACGGCGGCCAGCGTGCCCCGATGCTCCGGGGTGATCTGCGCCGCCGCACCGGCCAGCTGCGCATGCAGCGCCTGGCGCGTGGGCAGGTCCAGCTGCGCCGTCTCGCGCGCCAGATAGCGCTGCATCGCGCCGTCCAGCCGCTGCTGGGCCACCCACTGCGCCGCCAGTCCGGGCAGGCGGGCGACGAATACCTGCGCCTCGGCCACCAGGTCGTCGACCAGACGCTGCCCGCTGCTGCCGCGCTGCCCCGCGCCGGCAAAGGCGGCCTCGAGCGTCGCCTGGTCGGCCACGTGAGCACCGAGCGCGTCGAGCCAGGCCCCGACCCAGTTGCGGTGGTGCGCCACTGCCACGGCGTGCGCCAGGCTGGCGTTGCCCTCGGCTGCGTGCAGGTCGACCCTCAGCACACTGGTTTCGAGCGCAAACCCCACCCCCGCGCCGCCGGCGTTGAGGCGATCCAGAAACACGTCACGGTACTGCCGGGCGTACAGGTCCAGCGCTGCGCGCAGCGTGCCTGCCCGCTCGGCGCTGTATCGCTGCGCCAGGGCGGCCAGGGCCGGTTTCAGATCCACCGCGCTGTCGGCCTGGGGGTCGAACAGGTCGAGCGCGCCCTCGAGCACCGCCTGCTGCTCGGCGGTGAGCCCGTGTGGCGGTGCCAGGCGCAGGGTCAGGCGGGCACTGCCATCCGCCCCGGTGCGCACGGTCAGGCCGGCGGCACGGCTCACCGCATAGCCGAAGGCGGCTTCCAGCGCACCGTTGCTGGTAGTCACGGTCAGCCGCCGGTCCGGCAGCGGCCGGCCAGACGCATCGACACAGCTGACGCGCACGTCGAGCGCCTGCCCCAGCCACAGCGGCTGCGGACTGATCGACAGCTCCACACGCGCGCCCTCGCGCTGGGCAGGCATGCCATCGGCCAACGCCGCCAGGCGGGCCAGGCGGCCCTCCAGCTGTGCCTGCCGATCGGTGAAGTCACCCAGTCGGGTGATCCACCGCCGCGGGTCCAGACCCAGCACGGCGGCGCAGATCTCGGTGAAGCGCTCGGGACCGATCAGGCGCACCGCACGCACCTGCTGCAGGGTGCCGAAGCGCCCGCCGAGCGCATCGCGCGCATCGAGCAGCCGCTGCGCCAGGCGCACGCCGATGTCCAGCTCTCCCGGAATCTCGATGGCCGCCGCCAGGGCCGGCGCACTGCTGGCGCTGTTCAGCGCCGCCAGCACGCGCGCGCGCTGCGCCGGCGACAGGTCGGATGGTTCCAGGTAGACCTGCGCCACGGGGACTCAGCCGACGCGGGCGCGAATGGACGCGACTTCCGCGCCGATGCGCTCGATGTTCATGCGCAGGCTGTCCTCGGACAGCGGGTTGATGGCGCGCACGCCGTCGTCGATGCGCGTCAGGCCGGCCTGGATGCTCTGGCCGACCCGCTCGGCCGCCTGCATGCGGCCTTCGAGCACATTCACCGACTCGACCAGGCCCTGGGTCTGCGCCACCTGTTCGGTCACGCCGCCGATCTCACGCTCCACCCGGCCGGCGTGGCGGCTCTGACTGAGCTGGGCATCGAGCGCCCTGGGCTGGCCACCGCCACTGCCGTACAGCTCGCTGGCGGCCTGTGCCTTCAGGCCGGTCAGCATCTGCTCGCGCACGTCCGCACGCTGCGGACCGGGACCAGGGTTGATGCGCTCGATTGCCTGCTCCAGTGCGCCGATCAGCTGCTTCTTGCCCAACAGCCCGGTCTTGCCGTACTCGGCGACGAAATAGTCCTGGAACCCGAGCAGTGGCTCCTCCAGCTCGAACACCGGGCGCAGCACGTCGATCTGCGGGTTGACGACTTCCGGCGTGGGGGTGACGAAATCGAACACCCAGGGCCCCAGCCAGTCGCGGAAGTTCACCTGGATGCTCGCCGCACCGCGGCTGCCGTCGGCGGTGGTCGGATCGGCATCCGGCTTGGCGAACGCCAGCACCGTGGCCCGGTGATCACGCCAGCGGGTGGTGAAGCTCGGCTTCAGCGGCTGCAGGGACCAGTCCGGCGTGCGCGCGTGATACGTGTCCGCAAAACTGCGCAGCGCGATCGAATCGGCGCGCCGGTACTGTGCGTTGATTACCTGATACGCCGCCTTGGCACGGCTGTCGGTCGGCGTCGGCGCCGCCATGATGGCCTGTGCCACGGTGAAACTCTGCGCCGGCACCAGCATGTCCAGCACGGCGCCGATCTGCAGGTCCTCGTCGTCACTGAAACCCTCGCTGTGCTCGGCCCGCACCAGCACCCGGGCAACGCCCTGGGCGTTGACCTGCACCGACAGCGAGTTGTCCGAGGCGCCGGCCCGGCTGACGAAACCCGCCCCGGCCCGCAGCCGGCCCCAGGCGGCGACGAAATCCACCCACGGGAAGGGCGCCGCCAGCGGCTGGCCATCCAGCCCGGTGACGTGGGCGGTGATTTCGCACAGCTCGCCCATGGCGTAATGCTGACGCGCGCACGACAGGGAGACCAGGTACTGCCCCAGCAGCGGCTGGACCTGTTCGTCGAGCGCCTCCAGGCGGCTGTCCACGGCGGCGAGCTGCGCCTGCACGGAGGCAAGCGAGGTCTCCAGCGTGTCGACGCGCGCCTTCAGGTCGGCGACGTCGGTGTCGTGCGCGGTCAGGGTGGCACCGAACTCGCCCAGCGCCGCGATCAGGCTGTTCCAGTCCTGGGGACGGATGAGGTGGCCGGCCGCCTTGGGCGCCAGGGCGGCGATGTCGGTAATGGCTGTGGCAAGGCTCATGGTGAAGACCCCCGTTCAGGACTGATGCACGATGACGCCGTCCACGCAGACGGCCAGCGGAACGCCGGCGGCGCGGGTACGGGCGATGAGTTGCCAGACCCGCGCGATGACGGCATCCGGCACGCGTTCGTCGGGCGTGCGCCGCAGCAGGTGCACGCGCACGCCGATCGCCGGCGCGGCGGCCCACTCCAGCGCCAGGCGGGCCGACGGCAGGTAACTCCACAGCGCATCCGCGTAACGGCCGTCCAGGGCAAACGGGCCGGTGCCGTCACGAAAGTGGCCGGGCCAGGGTGCCGCCTGCTGCGGCGGCGGAAAAAGACGGCCCTCGCAGCTCCACCACGGGCGCCCGTCGGGCACCTCCAGCGGCTGCGGTTCGAGCTGCAGGTAGCGCCAGTCGGCGCCCTCGGCATGCGATGGCAGGTATGGCAGCCCGCCGCTGAGGATGCGTGTCTGGTCCGGCTTCACGCGCAACACCAGATCGGCGGCGGCAACCGGCCCGGTCGGTGTGAAGGCGCTGCCGTCGTCGGTGCCGAAATGACCCACCAGCGCCGGCAGTTCCAGCCATCCGCCGCACCGCGCGCTGGCGACCGTTCGCTGCGCCGGCGCTGACGGCGCAAAGCGGCCGCGACGGGCCTGGTAGCTCTCCCAGCGGCTCTGCTCGCGGTTCCAGCGGTAGTGCGCGCGTGGCTGTTCGGTGAGCGCGTCCGGATACTCCGACGCCGCCTGCCCCAGGGGCAGCCAGCGACCCTGGGCGAAATCCATCTGCGCCAGATCGCGGCCAGTGCAGCGCAGCACCCCCACTTCCCCGCAGACCATCAACACGCCGCGGCGATCCACCGCCAGCGCCTGCACGGCGCCGGTGCCAAGGTCCGGATAGGCATGCAGCCGCGTGGCACGCCCGGCGCCGGTGCCGATGGCGTCGGCAACCCCCCACCGGGCCAGGCCGGCGGCCGTGCCCAGCCACAACCAACCGTCCGCCGTTACCGCCAGCGCCCGTACCGCCGGCAGCGGACTGACTGCCGCCGGGGCCTGATCCTCGGTAATGGGGTCCCAGTCGGACTGGCGCTCGTCGACCGCATCACCGGCGTAGCGATACACACGCGGGCCGTCACGCAGCAGCAGTGCCTGGTCGGTTGCCAGGTACCAGCGGTCTGCGACTGGCAACGCCGTGCGCAACCCGACCCCGGCCAGCAGCCGTTCGGCCAGCGCATCCGACGGGTCCAGCAGTGCTAGACCATCGGCACCGGCACACGCCAGCAGGCCGTCACCGGTCACCCGCAGCGCGTGCACCGCCTCCGGCACGGCGGCCACCGGCACCAGCGCGAACGCGTCGTCCTGCGGCCACAGCGGGCAGCGATGCAGGCCGGCGTCGGTGGCCAGATACAGGCTGCCCCCACGCACCGCCAGCGCATGCCAGGCGCCGGCCGGCGCGCCGGCGCTGACGTGGGTGGCGGTCGCGCCATCCCAGCGCACGAGCGCGGGACTGCCGGCGTCGTCCAGCAGCAGCCACAGCGTGCCATCCGGCGCGTGGGCCAGCGCCCGCACGGCACCGGGCGGCAGGCCGGTGACGGCCGTCCAGGGTCCCTCGCCGGCCGTGTCGGTGCCGTCATCGGTCGGGTCGCTGAGCCGCAGCACGCCGTCCTGTACCAGCGCACTGCGCCACACGGGCGTCAGGCGCACGCTGTGGCCCGGCGCCAGCGTGGCGCGCACCCCGACACCGATGCCGACCGGCATCTGGTGCGGCGTGTAGCGCTCGAGCAATGGCCCCTCGGTGGCCGCCGCGGCGCCCGCCTGTGCCTGCAGTCCGGTCATGATCACCTGCGGGGCGCCGGTCACCTGCTGCGGCCTCCAACGCCACAGCGGCGGCAGCGCATCGCCCGCCTGCGGCACGCCGACCGGCGTGCGCCGGCGCGTCAGACCGGCCGGCTCCTCGATGTGGAACGGCCAGCGGCGGGCCGCGGGCGGGGCGGACATGTCCTCCGGCAGTGCCGCCTCGGTCAGCGCGGCCAGCGCCGCGCGCGTGGTCAGGCCCAGGCGGTAGGCGTCCAGCACGTCGTGCAGCCGCTCGCGGTACTCCTCCACGGACTCGGCGATGCTGGCCGGCTCGCGCCACGGCGGCAGGTCCAGCAACGCGGCCAGGCGCGCCAGGTCGGTGATGTACGGATACGTCAGCAGCTCGCGCCGGTCCCTGGCCTCACGCACGTTGACCGGCGCCCGCCCGCGGGCGCTGCGATCGTGCAGGTAGTGCACGTCACTGACCGCGGCATCGGCACTGTCGCCGTAGTGCGCACGCAAGACGTGCTGTGCCTGCGCGCCGGCCATGTCGAGTTGCCCGCCGACGGCCTCCAGCAACCGTGCCAGCAGGTGGGTTTCGCCGGCCTCGGGCCGCCACAGCGACGGCAGCAGGTCGGCCAGACGCTGCGCCCCGCTCATGGGCCGTCCTTCGGTTTGACGACGACGTTCACCCCGGCCACCGACACCCGCTCGCCGGCCGCCAGCACCAGCGCCGGACTGGCCGGGCCGTCCTGCACCAGGGTGACGCCGCCGGGGCGGGTCCAGGCCAGCTGCAGCGTATAGGGGCCGATGTCCGGCGGCGCGCCGGCCGGCACGGCGTCGACCGCCTCCAGCGTGGCCACCGGCAGGCCGGGCAGCGGCACCGCCTGCGCCAGACGTGCCCAACCGAGCGTGCGCAGCGCCTCGGCTGCCGGCGGTTGCCCGGTGGTCAGCGTGTTCAGGTAGACCGCCGCCTGCTCGAGCGCGGCCTCGATGGCGGCACGGTCGGGAATGTCGGCCGGGTTCGGATAGCGCACCGTCACGTGCAGCTGCACCGGCAGCGCCGGATCCACCAGCGTGAGCGTGCCAAGACGGGTGACCTGGCCGCTGAGCGCGAGCTTGCCGGCGGCGACATCCAGCACATCGGCGCCGCCGGCGGTGGCGGCGACGAAGCGGAGGTCATCCGTCCCGGGTACGCCCAGCGCCAGACCGGTGAGCTTGGCCAGGCTGCCGTCCGACTTCAGCGGCAGGCGGGCGAAATAGTCCTCGATGCCGGCCCGCACGTCGGCATGCACGCGCTGCAGGTCGGTTTCGATCAGCCCCGGCGCCGTGCTCAGGCGCACTTCGAGGTCCACCGACAGCGGCGCCGGACCGTAGACGACCTGCCTTTCGACCCCGGCCGGGCGCGCCGCGTCGATCTCGAACTCAAGGCGGGCCTTGCGTTCCGGCGTGAGGTCCGCGTCGTGGATCAGCACTTCGATCCGGCCCGGCGCGGGCTCGCTCACCTCACCGCGCAACCCCTGGCGGGCGATGGCGTTGCTGATGGCCCCCGGCGTACCGCGCTCGGCGCCGGCCAGGAAGCTGCGGGCACGGATGCGAAGCTCGGCATCGGTCTCGTCCTGATCCAGCCGGCTGCTCGGCGCCGGGTTGGCGACCCGCTCGATGCCGACAATGGGCCGGGCCAGCAGCGTCAGACTGCCGGCCGGCACGCCGTCGTTGTCGGCCACCAGATCACGTGCCGCCACCCGTCCGGAGGGCTGACCATCGGCCAGGCGCAGTTCATCGAGGGTTTCGTACTCGACGGCGCCGTCCGCGGTCAGCACGCGGGTACCGGCGACAACGGCAATCTCGCCGCGCGCGTTGGCCAGGCGATGGAATTCCAGGGTGGCGGCGTTGCGCCCGGCGCGCACCCGGCTGATGCCGAGCAGCGACACCACGTGGTCGAGCGCGCTGCCGCTGGCGGTGGCCAGGAAACCGGCGTCGTAGACCGCCTGCATCTGCGCGTACAGGCCGGCGGTCTCCAGCGCCACCGCCTCGAGCAGCGTACGGACCACCGATCCCGGATACAGGTCGTTGGCGCGGGCATTGGCGCCGGCGCGCAGGTAATTGACCTCGAACACGCTGCCGGGGTCCGGGCGCGTGCCGTCCTTCCACTCGAGCGCCGTGCCATCGGCCGACAGCACGTAATCGCTGTCCCGCTCGAAGGTCTGTGACACACCGTGCACCAGGCCGTACACCGAAGTGATCTGCGCCACGGGCCCGGCGCGCAGCGGATAACGGGCCGGGCCGCGTCCCCCGGGCGGCGGATACGGATGCAACTCGCCGGCCACGCCACCCAGCACGGTGGTCAGCAGCTGCTCGGAGACTTCCGGGTAGGTTTTTCTGCGAAAGCTCATGGCCTTGTCCTTGCCGGCCTCAGGGGCCGAGGTCGAGCGTGAACGGGCCGATCACCAGCGTCGCGCTGGCCTGTACCGGCAGCACTTCCAGGCGCACCTGAACGCTGTCGCGACGGCCAACGGCAGGGCCGATGTCGAGCGCCTTGACCTCGGCGATGCGCGGCTCGCGCGCCAGCGCGTCGAGCAGGTGCAGGCGCAGCAGCGCGCGGCTGCTGGCGGTGTTGCCGGTGCCGATCAGCTCCGGCACGCGCGAGCCGTAGTCCGGATGGCCCAGTGCCGCCAGTTCGCCGCGTGGTGTCAGCACGCGGGCGATCACCGCCTGAGCCAGGTTGTCGAGCCCGTCACGCAGCACGAAATCCCACTGCCGGCCGTGCCCGCCGGGACCGGCACCGAGCGCCTCCGACGGCCGGTAATGCGCCCGCAGTTCGCGGTGAACGGCCTGCAGCGCGATGTCGCGCAGCAGGTGGGCGACGGGTCTTTGCTGCACCGGCATGGCCTCAGCCCACCATCACGGTGCTGGCTGCCAGCACCGTGCCCGCCGGCAGGTCGGCCGGGTCGTTACAGGTAAGCGCCGTGTCGCCCTGACGGGCGGCCGGCTTGCCGTTGATCAGCACCGTGGCCGAACCGGCGATCACCGTGGCGCGGTTCAACGGCGGCTTCTGGAACGGTCCGGCGGCCGGCACGTGCGCCGGCGTGTTGCTGGCGGTGGACCCGATGACGGCAGCGGGCTTGCCCTCGATGTTCACGTCCGTCGACAGCCCACCCTCCAGCACACCGCTGAACGGCCCCGGCACCGGCGTCGGTACCGGCCCACCCGGACTCGGCACCATCTGAATGTGGATATCGGTGGCCACTACCCGGTCACCCTGCTTGGCCGCTGGCATGCCCATGGTGTTGCCCTAGTTGAGGTTGATGACGGCGCCCTTGAGCGCGAGCGTGCCGCCGGCTTCCAGCGTCACATTGCCCGAGCCCTTGAGCGTGAGGTTGCCGCTGCCCTGCAGCGACACGTGGCCGGCACTGCTGATCTCGACCGTCGCCTGGCCGCCCACGTCCACGGCAAGGACCGGGTCGTCGTCCTGTACGGTGACGGTGCAGGCGTCGCCGACCGTCAGCACCGCGCGCGGCGGGCCGTCCTCGTTCAGCTCGAGGCGCACCGCACGGCCGGCGTCCGCGCCGGCCGGCAGGTGGATGACGAACTGCCCGCGGTCGTTGGCCGGCGGCCGGTCCTCGTCGTTGTAGAGGCTGCCGAGCACCACCGGGCGGTTCAGGTCGCCGCCGACGAACCCGACCAGCACCAGATCACCCACGTCCGGCACACAGGCCACTCCCTTGCTGGGCGCCAGCAGCGGCACCGCGTCCAGCACCAGTCCCGAGTCGCGCAGCGCCACGGTGGCGGAGTAGTTGTCCGGGTCGGCCGGCCCGACCGCCTGCACCAGGCCCAGTTCGCTGACGCGCAGCAGCCCCAGTTCCTCACGGATCATGGCC
>NZ_JBFJTF010000089.1:0-9601 GCF_041625615.1 Immundisolibacter sp.
AGGCGCTGATCGACCCGCACACGCCGCCGCTCGAACTGGCCAACCCGCTGTCGGCCGAACTGGCCGTCATGCGTACCAGCCTGTGGCCAGGCCTGCTGCATGCCTACGCCCACAACGTCAACCGTCAGGCGACGCGGGTGCGACTGTTCGAGACCGGCCTGCGTTTCCTGAACGCTGACGACGGCCTGCGCCAGGACATGATGCTGGCCGGCCTGATCGGTGGCCTGCGCCATCCCGAGCAGTGGGCACTGACCGAGGAGTCCGTCGATTTCTTCGATCTCAAGGGCGACGTCGAGGCACTGCTGACTTTGACCGGCTGCGCGGACGCCTTCAGCTTTGTCGCCGCCGAGCACCCGGCACTGCACCCCGGCCAGAGCGCCCGCCTGCTGCGCGACGGCCAGCCGGTGGGCTGGCTCGGACGCCTGCATCCCAAGATCGAAGCCGACCTGAAGCTCATGCCGGCGCTGGTGTTCGAAATCGAGCTGACCGCCCTGACCGACGCCGACACGCCGGTCTACCGCGAGGTATCGCGGTTCCCGACCGTGCGGCGCGACCTGGCGGTGCTGGTACCGCAGGACGTCAGCGGCGCCGATCTGCTGGCCACCGCGCGCGGCGCGTGTACCCAGGCGCCGGTTCAGGATCTGCTGCTGTTTGACGTTTACCTGGGCGCGGGCGTGCCGGCAGGCTACAAAAGCATTGCCCTTGGCCTTACCCTGTCGGCCACCGAGCGCACCCTGACCGATGCCGAGGTGGACCAGCTGATGGCGCGTCTGCTGCAGGCACTGGTCGATACCCACCAGGCACAGTTGCGAGGTTGACATGAACGGCACCCTGACCAAGGCCGAGATGGCGCAGTTGCTGTGCAGCGAACTGGGGGTCAACAAGCGCGAGGCGCGACAGATCGTCGAGTCGTTTTTCGATCACATGCGCGCGGCGCTGGGGCGCGGCGAGGGCGTCAAGCTGTCCGGTTTCGGCAACTTCAACCTGCGTCAAAAGAACCAGCGCCCAGGCCGCAATCCAAAGACCGGCGAGGAAATACCTATCACGGCGCGCCGTGTGGTAACGTTCAAACCCGGCCAACAGCTCAAACGCCGCGTCGACACACATGCTGGAGCCGTCACAGAATGACCAGCTGCCGCCGATACCCGGAAAACGCTATTTCGGGATCGGCGAGGTCAGCGAGTTGTGCGGCGTCAAACCGCACGTGCTGCGCTATTGGGAACAGGAATTCCCGGAGCTGGCGCCGGCAAAACGCACCGGCAATCGGCGGTATTATCAGCGCCAGGACGTAATCCTGATCCGCCAGATTCGCAGCCTGTTGTACGATCAGGGGTTCACCATCAGCGGCGCGCGCCAGCAACTGGGTGGTGAAACCGGGCGTCAGGATGCCGACCGCACGACGCAGCTGGTGCGCCAGATGCGACAGGAGCTGGAAGAGGTCCTGGCCATTTTGAAAGCGTGATGCGCAAAATCGCATCAAAACATGATTTCGGGGCGTGGCGCAGCCTGGTAGCGCACTTGACTGGGGGTCAAGTGGTCGGAGGTTCAAATCCTCTCGTCCCGACCAATACGACGCGGGGCAATCTCCCATCGGAGATTGCCCCGTTTTTCCGTAGACCCGGCGCCCAGGCGCACCCATGAACACACCGTTCCGCGGCGATATCGGCGCGGCGCAACGCGCTGCCGGTATCGGCATGACCTCGCAGCGCACCCGTGACCGGCTGATCGAGACGCTGGCCGAACTGGCGCCCCTCGATCCGCGTGTACTGGACGTCATGCGCCACGTGCCGCGGCACCTGTTCGTGGATGAAGCACTCTCCAGCCGCGCCTACGACAACGTGTCCCTGCCCATCGGCCACGGTCAGACCATCTCACAGCCCCTGACCGTCGCGCAGATGACCAGCGCCCTGCTGGAAGGTCCGCCGATGCGGCGGGTGCTGGAAATCGGCACTGGCTGCGGCTACCAGACCGCCGTGCTGGCAGCGCTGATACCGGAAGTGGTCAGCATCGAACGCATCGGCGCCCTGGCCGCCCACGCGCGACGCGTATTGCGCGACCTTCGCATCCGCAATGTCGCGCTGGTGGTCGGTGACGGCAGCCGCGGCCTGGCCGACAAAGGTCCCTACGACGGCATCCTCATGACGGCCGCCGCCGCCTCCCTGTCGCCGGCGCTGTTCGAGCAGCTGGCCGACGGCGGACGACTGATCGCCCCGGTCGGCAGCAAGGAACAGGCGCTTCGGCGCTTTACCCGCACCGCCACCGGTGTGCACGAGGAACTGCTGGGTGCAGCGCATTTCGTGCCGCTGCGACACGGTCGCAGCTGAGGCCCGCGCGCCGGCCCAGGCGTCCTTCCCCGGCTTGCTGTTCATCGGCCTGCTGGTGGTGGTGCTCGCCATCTCGGGCTGCGCCAGCCGGCCGTCGGCCACCGCGCGCGGTGTATCGGCGTCCTCCGCAGCCAGCGGCGAATACCGCGTGCAGCGTGGCGACACACTGGCCTCCATCGCCCGCCGGCATGGCACCGACTACCCCACCCTGGCCCGCCTGAACGGCCTGCGACCGCCCTACACCATCTACCCGGGCCAACGGCTGCGCCTGCCCGGGGGCTCCGCTGCCCCGCCCGCCACGCCCATCGCCGACTGGCGCTGGCCCACTGCAGGAACAACCGTGCGTGGCTTTTCGGCGTCCCATGGCGGCAACAAGGGCCTCGACATCTCCGGGCGCATCGGTCAGCCGGTACGTGCCGCTGCGGCGGGCACCGTCGTGTACGCCGGCAACGGCCTGCGCCAGTACGGCAACCTGCTGATCGTCAAGCACAACGCCGACTACCTGAGCGCCTACGGCCATCTGCAACAGATCAACGTGACCGAGGGCAGCACCGTGACAGCCGGCCAGACCATCGCCAGCATGGGCAGCCCCGGGGACGGACGCGGCATGCTGCATTTCGAGATCCGCTACCGCGGCACGCCCATCGACCCGGCCCGGCTGGTGAAACCGCCGGGCGGCTGACACGGGGATATGCTGGACACCCTGCACAGTCGCCACTTACCGCCCCTACATCCATGCCCCACCGTTCCCTACCGCCCATCAGCGAGCGCACGCTCGGCCACTACGACCGCCACGCGCAGGCGTTCTGGGAAGGCACGCGCGATCACGACGTCAGCCAGAACCGCGACGCGCTGCTTCGGCACATCCGGGGCGAACCGCCGTTCACGGTGCTGGATTTCGGCTGCGGGCCGGGCCGCGACCTGATCGCCTTTCGCGCCCTCGGACACCACGCGATCGGCCTGGACGGATCGGCGCAGTTCTGCGCCATGGCGCGGGCCCACTCAGGCTGCGAGGTGTGGCAGCAGGACTTTCTGCACCTGGAACTGCCGCCCGAACATTTCGACGGCGTGTTCGCCAACGCGTCGCTGTTCCACGTACCCAGCGCCGACCTGCCGGCGGTGCTGCAGGCCCTGTTCGCCACCCTCAAGCCGGGCGGCGTGCTGTTCGCCAGCAACCCGCGCGGTAACGACGAGGAAGGCTGGCAGGGCGAGCGTTACGGCGCTTTTCACACCCTGGACAGCTGGCGGGCGTACGTGAGCGCCGCCGGCTTCGAGGAACTCGAGCACTACTATCGACCCGCCGGCCAGCCACGCCACCTGCAACCGTGGCTGGCCACCGTCTGGCGCCGACCCGAAGGAGGAGTTTCCAAATGAAGATCGATTGCTTCACCCACGTCATGCCGACGCGTTTCTACACCGCGCTCAAGCAGAAGATGACGGGGCCGGACTACCTCGGCGGCCTGCTCGAATCCATGCCGCAGCTGGTCGATCTGCCGGCGCGTCTGGCCGTCATGGACCGTCACGGCGTGGACGCGCAGGTGATCACGCTGTCCTCGCCGCCGATCGAGATCGCCATGGGCGACCCGCCCACCGCGGCCGACCTGGCGCGCCTGGCCAACGACGAGATCGTTGCCATGGCGGCGCAGCATCCCGGGCGCTTCATCCCGGTCGGCACGGTGGCCATGAACGACCCGGCACACATGGCCCGCGAGGCCGAGCGCTGCCTGACCGAACTGGGCATGAAGGGCGTGCTCATCTATTCCTCGGCCGCCGGCGTACCGCTCGACCGGCCGGAGTTCCGGGATTTCTTCGCCGTCATGGCGCGGCACGACTACCCCGTCTGGCTGCACCCGGCGCGCGGCGGCAACCAGCCCGACTACCGCGGCGAGGATCACTCGAAGTACTGGATCTGGCAGGTGTTCGGCTGGCCCTACGAGACCACCGCCGCCATGACGCGCCTGGTGTTCGACGGCCTGTTCGACCGCCACCCGGACATCAAGATCATCACCCACCACGCGGCGGCCATGGCGCCCGCCTTCTCCGCCCGCATCGACGCCATCTACGGCAAGCCGAACATGCCGGAAATCCGCGCCGCGGCCGAAAAGCTGGCGCGCCCGGCCAACGAGTACTTTCGTCTCTTCTACGGCGACACGGCCCTGATGGGCGCGGTCGGCGGCTTGGCGGCGGCGTACGAGTTCCTTGGTGCCGAGCGGCTGCTGTTCGGCACCGACGCGCCGTTCGACGGCAGCGGCGGCGAGGATTTCACCCGCGACACGCTGTTCAGCATCGCCGCACTGGCCGTGCCGCCGGCACAGAAGGAAGCGATGCTGTCCGGCAACGCCCGGCGGTTGATGAAACTGGATGGGTGAAGGCGTCCGGCTGCCGGCGGCGTTACAGGCGCACGCCCTGCCCTGCCGGCACTGGGACGAAGCCACCGTTCATCGGCGCCTGACGGCCGACCCGGCCGGCTACCTGGCCTTCGCGCGTCGGTATCTGGCGGACCTCGCCGCCGGGCGGGCGCAGCTGCAGATGCCGCCCAAGCGGGTGCTGGACGATCCGGACGGTGGCGACTTCCGGCTCATGCCGTGCGTGGTGCGCCGCGGGCAGGACGCGCTCAAGACCGTAAAGATCGTCGGCACCAACCGCGCGCAACGCCGGCTGCCGGGACAGATCACGGTCGGCGAGCTGCTGGTGCTCGACGCCGCCGAACAGTACGTCACCGACCGCCTGGAGGCCTGCCTGCTGTCGTCCGCCCGCACCGGCCTGGTGGCCGCGCTGGCGCTGGCGGCACTGGCGCCGCAGGCCCGCCGCATCGGCATCGTCGGCACCGGCCGGGTGGGTTACTACGCGGCGATTTACTGCGCCGCCGCGCGGACGCTGGAACGCATCGAACTGGTCGATGCCAACACCGCGCGCGCTGCGGAAACGGCGCGGGCACTGTGCGACGCGGGGCTGCCGTGCCGGGTCGCGCCACGGACCGATCCGGCCTGCGACGCCTGGCTGCTGGCCACCACCAGCGCGCGGGCCTTCTGCGCCCCGCCGCCGTCCGCACCGCCTGTGGTACTGAGCCTTGGCGCCGACGCCGCCGGCCAGCGGGAACTCACCGATGCGTGGGCCGGCCGCGCCGCGCTGTGGGTGGATTCCGCCGATGCGCTGAACTACGGCGACCTGCGCGCCTGGCGGGCGCGCGGGCTGATCGACGGCACCGCACCGCCCGACCTGCTGGCGCTGCTCGCGCAGCCACCGGCCGCCGCGCCGGGCGCGTGGCGCCTGTTCATCAGCACCGGCTGCGCGCTGTACGACAACCTGACCGCCGCCTACCTGCTCGGCGGCGGCTGACGCCGGCCTACTCCCAGCGCCGGCGCAGCACCTTCTTGTCGAACTTGCCGACCGACGTGCGCGGAATGGCGTCGATCAGGTGGATGTCGTCGGCATACGGAATCTGCCACTTGGCGAAATCGCCGTTGCTGCCCAGGAAGGTCTGCACGGCCTCCGGGGCCAGTTCGCCCTCGCGGCCCGGCCGCGGCACCAGGAAGGCCACCGGCCGCTCGTCCCATTTCGGGTCCGGGCGCGCCACCACGGCCGCCTCGGCCACCGCCGGATGGGCCATCAGCGCGTTTTCCATGTCCACGCTGGAGATCCACTCGCCACCGGACTTGATCAGGTCCTTCACCCGGTCGGCGATGCGCATGTAGCCGTCGGCGTCCAGCGCCGCCACATCGCCGGTCTTGAACCAGCCGTCGGGCGTGAAGGACTTGCCCGAGCCTTCCATCTTGAAATAGTTGCTGATCACCCACGGCCCGCGCACCACCAGCTCGCCGACGCTTTGACCGTCGTTGGGCAGGATTTCGCCGTCCGGGCCCTCGATGCGCATCTCGATACCCGGCACCGGAATGCCGGCCTTCAGGCGCGCGGCGTATTTCTCTTCGGCGCTGGCGTCACGCATGCTCCGCTTCAGGCGCGACACGGTGCCCAGCGGCGACAGCTCGGTCATGCCCCACAGCTGCACGATGGGCACGCCGTAGCGCTCGTCGAAGGCGCGCATCAGCGCCGCCGGCACCGCCGAGCCGCCGCAGGCCACGCGCTGCAGGGCGCCCAGGTCGCCACCGTGCTCCTGCAGGTACTGGTCCACCATCATCCAGATGGTCGGCACGCCGGCGGCGAAGGTCACGCCCTCGCCGCGGATCAGCTCCACCACGTCGGCGGCCTGTGGGTTGCGCCCCGGGAACACCAGCTTGCCACCGAACATGACGCCGGCGAACGGCAGCCCCCAGGCGTTGACGTGGAACATGGGCACGAACACCAGCGCGCTGTCCTGCTGCGACAGGCCCATCACGTCGGCCATGCCGATGGCCATGGTGTGCAGGTACAACCCGCGGTGGCTGTAGAGCGCGCCCTTGGGGTTGCCGGTGGTGCCCGAGGTGTAGCAGATGGCGCAGGCGGTGTTCTCGTCCAGCTCCGGCAGCTCGGTCACCGGCGTGCCGGAAGCCAGGAAATCCTCGTACTCGGTCTCGCCGCGCAGGCCGAAGGTCTCATTGCCGCCCTCGCGCATCACCACGAAGCGCTCGACCCCCTTGCAGTGCTCCTGCAGCGGCACCAGCTGGTCGGCCAGCGACTCGTCGACGAAGATCATCTGGTCTTCGGCGTGATTGACCAGGTACGTCAGCTGGTCGGTCGACAGGCGGATGTTCAGCGTGTGCAGCACCGCGCCCAGGCACGGCACCGCGAAGTACAGCTCCAGGTGCTGGTAGCGGTTCCAGGCGAAGGTAGCGACACGGTCGCCGGGCTTCACGCCGGCGGCCTTCAGGGCCCCCATCAGGCGCAGCACCCGGTCGTAGAACTCGCCGTAGGTGTAGCGGTGCACCCCCCCGGGTTCGCGGGTGACGATCTCACCGTCGGCGAACAGATCCTTCGCCCGCTTGAGAATTGACGTGAGCGTCAGCGGGTAGTTCATCATCAGGCCTTGCATCGTCTTCTCCTCTGGCCGGGCCTTGTCGTCGGGACGGGTGTGCCGCGGACGGCCGGCAAAGCTTAACCGCCGGTAAGGTGTCCGCCAAGACGCGTCAGCCGCCAGCCTTCTGCAGACGTTCGAGATCGGCCACCACCTCGGCCGCGTGGGTCTTGGGATCGACGTCCAGGTAACGCTGGGCGACACGCCCCTGGGGGTCGATGATGTAGGTGTGACGCTTGGCCAGCTTCATCACCATCAGGTCGCGCAGCGCACCGTAGGACGCCGCCACGGCGCCGCCCACGTCCGCCAGCAGCGGGAACGGCAGGCTGTGCTTTTCGGCAAACTCGGCATGCGAGGCGACGCTGTCCACGCTGACGCCGACCACCTCCGCACCCAGCGCGCGGATGCGCACGATGTCGTCGCGGAAATTGCAGGCCTCGGTGGTGCAGCCGGGCGTGTCGTCCTTGGGGTAGAAGTACAGCACCAGCCAGCGGCCGGCGTAGTCGGCCAGGGCGTGCGTCTTGCCGGCCTGGTCCGGCAGGCTGAAGGCCGGCGCCGGGGCGCCGATTTCGGGCGACTCGGCGGCCGCGACAAGGGCCGGCGCAACAAGCAGAAACAGGGCGGTCAGCAGGCGTTTCATGGTGCCTCCGATGGGGGTGGCGGGGCCGGTTATGATGACCGGCACAGCATACCCCCAGCGCAGGAGGAGTCCGCCATGCGTTACGCCGCCCCCGGCACCGAAGGTGCCAAGGTCAGCCTCAAGTCCCGTTACGCCAACTTCATCGGTGGCCAGTGGCTGCCGCCGGCGTCGGGCGAGTACTTCGACAACATCACGCCGGTCACCGGCAAGACCTACTGCGAAATTCCCCGCTCCAACGCACAGGACATCGAGCGCGCGCTGGACGCCGCCCACGCCGCCAGGACCGCCTGGGGCAAGACCGCCCCCGCCGAGCGCGCGGCGCTGCTGCTGAAGATCGCCGACCGCATGGAGCAGAACCTCGAAGCGCTGGCGGTGGCCGAGACCTGGGACAACGGCAAGCCCATCCGCGAGAGCCTGGCCGCCGACCTGCCGCTGGCGGTGGACCACTGGCGCTACTTCGCCGGCGTGCTGCGCGCGCAGGAAGGCGCCCTGTCGCAGATCGACGCCGACACCGTGGCCTACCACTTTCACGAGCCGCTGGGCGTGGTGGGGCAGATCATCCCGTGGAACTTCCCGCTGCTGATGGCCACGTGGAAGCTGGCCCCGGCGCTGGCCGCCGGCAACTGCGTGGTGCTCAAGCCCGCCGAACAGACGCCGGTGTCGATTCTGGTGCTGATGGAACTGCTGCAGGACCTGCTGCCACCGGGCGTGATCAACGTGGTCAACGGCTTTGGCGTGGAGGCCGGCAAGCCGCTGGCGTCGAGCCCGCGCATCGCCAAGATCGCCTTTACCGGCGAGACCACCACCGGGCGGCTGATCATGCAGTACGCGTCCGCCAACCTGATTCCGGTGACGCTGGAGCTGGGTGGCAAGTCGCCCAACATCTTCTTTGACGACGTCGGCGCCCGCGACGATGCCTTCTTCGACAAGGCGCTCGAAGGCTTCGCCATGTTCGCGCTCAACCAGGGCGAGGTCTGCACCTGCCCGTCGCGCGCGCTGATCCAGGAATCGCTCTACGACCGCTTCATGGAACGGGCACTGAAGCGCGTGGCCGCCATCCGCGGCGGCGACCCGCTGGACACCGACACCATGGTCGGCGCCCAGTCCTCGCCCGAGCAGCTGGAGAAGATCCTCTCCTACATCGCCATCGGCAAACAGGAGGGCGCGCAGCTGCTGGCCGGCGGCGCGCAGCGCGCGCTGGACGGGGATCTCGCCGGCGGCTATTACGTGGAGCCGACCGTGTTCCAGGGCCACAACCGCATGCGGATCTTCCAGGAGGAAATCTTCGGCCCGGTGGTGTCCGTCGCCACCTTCAAGGACGAGGAAGAAGCGCTGTCCATCGCCAACGACACGCTGTACGGCCTGGGCGCCGCCGTGTGGTCGCGCGAGCAGAACGTCTGCCACCGCATGGCGCGCGCCATCCAGTCCGGCCGCGTATGGGTCAACGCCTACCACCTGTACCCGGCGCACGCGGCGTTTGGCGGCTACAAGCAGTCCGGCATCGGCCGCGAATGCCACAAGATGATGCTGGCCCACTACCAGCAGACCAAGAACGTGCTGGTCAGCTACGGCGAGCAGGCGCTGGGTTTCTTCTGACAGATGCTGAAACACTCCATCCCTGGACTTTTTCAGCTCGCAGCGACGCGGGCCAAGCCCGCGCCGTGCTCCATGAATCGATGGCAGATC
>NZ_JBFJTF010000090.1:0-9580 GCF_041625615.1 Immundisolibacter sp.
GACCAGTCGCCGATCGCCAGGTTCCTTGAGAAGAACCCCGACGGCGGCCTGCACCATCTGTGTTTCGAGGTGCCGGACCTGACGGCGGCGATCGCCACGGTCAAGGCCGCGGGCATTCGCGTGCTGGGTGAGCCGCGCATCGGCGCCCACGGTCTGCCGGTGGTTTTTCTGCACCCCAAGGACTGCGGCGGGGTGCTGATGGAACTCGAACAGACCGCCGCCTGACGCGCAGCGGCCGGTTCTTCGCAGCAAGCCCCGCGGCCATGGCGCATGCGTGCGCCATGGCCGTGATGCCAGCCTCTAGACCCCGGCGGCGGCACGCTCGCGCGCGGCGAGCACCAGGTTCAGACAGTTGACGTAGGCCTTGGCCGAGGCGATCACGATGTCGGTGTCGGCGCCCTGGCCGTTGACCGCCATGCCGTCGCGCGCCAGGCGCACGCTGACCTCGCCCTGGGCGTCGGTGCCGCCGGTGATGCTCTGCACCGAGTAAAGCTGCAGCTGCGCTCCAGAATTCACGATCGCCTCGATGGCCTTGAAGGTGGCATCCACCGAGCCGTCGCCGTCGGCGCTGGCGGTGCGTTCGGTGCCGTCGATGGTCAGTGTCACCGTGGCCTGCGGCGTCTCGCCCATTTCGGCGGTGGCCTTCATGTCGACCAGACGGATGCGCTCGTTGGCCTGGGTCAGGTCCATGTCGGTGACCAGGGCCATGAGGTCCTCGTCGTAGATGTCGCGCTTCTTGTCGGCCAGTTCCTTGAAACGACGGAAGGCCTCGGTCAGCTCCTCCTGGGTGGCGAACTCGAAGCCGAGCGTCGCCATGCGCTGCTTGAAGGCGTTGCGTCCGGACAGCTTGCCCAGCGTGAGGCGGTTGTCTTGCCAGCCGACGTCCTGCGCGCGCATGATCTCGTAGGTCTCACGGCTCTTGAGCACGCCGTCCTGGTGGATGCCGGACTCGTGGGCGAAGGCGTTCAGACCGACGATGGCCTTGTTCGGCTGCACGTGGAAACCGGTCACGGCCGCCACCAGCTTCGAGCAGGCGAGCAGGTGCCGCGTGTCGATGCCGACGTCGCAGGGGAACACGTCCTGACGGGTGCGTACCGCCATGACCACTTCTTCCAGCGCCGCGTTGCCGGCGCGCTCGCCAAGGCCGTTGACGGCGCACTCCACCTGCCGGGCGCCGGCCAGCACGGCGGCCAGTGAGTTGGCCACGGCCAGGCCCAGGTCGTTGTGGCAGTGGGCCGAGAACACGGCCTTGTCCGAGTTGGGGATGTTCTCGATCAGGTGGCGGAACTTCTCGCCGAACGCCTGCGGCAGGTTGTAGCCGACCGTGTCCGGCACATTGATGGTGGTGGCGCCGGCGTCGATCACCGCCTCGAAGATGCGGCACAGGAAGTCCATTTCCGAGCGTCCGGCGTCCTCGGCCGAGAACTCGACGTCGTCGGTGTACTGCCGCGCGCGCTTGACCGCCCGCACGGCGGCCTCGACCACCTGGTCGGGCGTCATGCGCAGCTTCTTCTCCATGTGCAGCGGCGAGGTCGCGATGAAGGTATGGATGCGCGACGCGGCCGCGGGCCTGAGCGCCTCGCCGGCACGGTCGATGTCGGCATCGCCGGTGCGCGCCAGCGCACACACGCGCGATTCCTTGACGATCTCGGCCACCCCTTTGACGGCCGCGAAGTCGCCGGGGCTCGACGCCGGAAAGCCGGCCTCGATCACGTCCACCTTGAGCCGCTCCAGCGCCTTGGCGATGCGCAGCTTCTCCTCGCGGCTCATGGCGGCGCCGGGGCTCTGCTCGCCGTCGCGCATGGTGGTGTCGAAAATGATGAGTTTGTCTTTGCTCACGGCCGGTCTCCGAAACGGTTACGGGCGGCCGCACGGCGGTGGGCCGCGCGGCTTGGGTAAGGTGTTGGATTGGCGTTTTGGGGCCCTCGCCAGGGCATGCGTGCGTATGTCTGCCTTACGGCAGTCGCAGCGTCAGTAGCAGCAGGCCGAGCGGCCGGCGGGGCAGGGAGACGGACGCGCACAGCCGCGTGCCGCGCGCGGCGCGGGCAGGCAAGGCGGTGATTGGCTGGCGGTCGTGGCGCATGTCGGTTGCAATTGCGTGAATGCTGGGCACTATAGCACCCCGATTTTTCAGCCTGCAATGCAGCCCCAGCCCTGGCGGACCGCCGGATGACCGACACAGCATGCTTCGTGATTCACGCTCGCTGGGTGATCCCCGTGCAGCCGGCCGACTGTGTCCTGGAGCACCATGCGGTGGTCGTGCACGGCGGCCGTATCACCGCCGTACTGCCCAGTGACCAGGCGCGTGAGGCCTTCCCCGACCTGACGCAGATCGAGCGGCCGGGGCACGCGCTGATCCCGGGTCTGGTCAATGCCCATACCCATGCCGCGATGACGCTGCTGCGCGGCCTGGCCGACGACCTGCCGCTGATGCCGTGGCTGCAGCAGCACATCTGGCCGGCGGAGCAGCGCTTCGTCGGGCCGCAGTTCGTGCGTGACGGCAGCGCGCTGGCGGTGGCGGAGATGCTGCAGGCCGGCATCACCTGTTTCTCGGACATGTACTTCTTCGGCGAGGAGACGGCGCAGGTGGCGGCCAGCGCCGGACAGCGGGCGGTGATCGGCCTGATCGCCATCGATTTCCCGAGCGCCTACGCCAGCGACGCCGACGATTACCTGCGCCGTGGCCTGGCCCTGCACGACGCCTGGCGCGACCATCCGCTCGTGCGCACGGCCTTTGCGCCACACGCGCCCTACACGGTCAGCGACGCGCCGCTGCGCCAGCTGGCCACATTGGCGGATGAACTCGACCTGCCGCTGCACATCCACCTGCACGAGACCGCGCATGAGGTGGCCGAGAGCGAGGCGCGCTTTGGCGTGCGTCCGCTGGAGCGGCTGGCGGGTCTGGGGCTGCTGTCGCCGCGGCTGATCGGCGTGCATGCCACGCAGCTGCTGGGCGGCGAGATGGCCAGCCTGGGTACGGCCGGCGCCAGCGTGGTCCATTGCCCGGAGTCGAACATGAAGCTGGCGTCCGGCACCTGTCCGCTGCCGGCCCTGCTGGCGGCCGGAGTGAACGTGGCCATCGGCACCGACGGCGCCGCCAGCAACAACGATCTCGACCTGCTGGGGGAGCTCAAGTCGGCCGGTCTTCTGGCCAAGCTGGCCGCCGGCGATGCCGCCGCCGTGCCGGCACCGGCGCTGTTGCACATGGCCACCCTGGGCGGTGCCCGGGCGCTGGGTCTGGATGAGGAAATCGGCTCGCTGCAGCCGGGCAAGGCGGCCGATCTGGTGGCGCTCGACCTGTCGGCGCCGCATTGCCAGCCCGTGCACGACCCGATCTCGCAGCTCATCTACGCCGCCGGCCGCCAGGCAGTCACCGACGTGTGGGTGGCCGGGCGGCCGTTGCTCCAGGCGCGGCGCCTGACCACACTCGATGTCGACGCCATCGTCGATCGCGCCGCCGACTGGGGCGAGCGCATCGCTGCCGCCGACCGCCACGCAGCGCCCTGATCAGCAAAGGATTGACCATGCCCGTGTCTTTGCCGCCCGGTCCGCTGGTGATCGGGCTCGCCGGCCCGCAGCTGAGCGCCGAGGAAACCGCGTTGCTGCAGCACCCGCTGATCGGTGGGGTGATTCTGTTCGAGCGCAACTTCACCGACGCCGCGCAGCTGCGGGCGCTGTGCCAGCGCATTCACGGCCTGCGCGAACCGCGGCTGTTGATCACCGTCGACCAGGAGGGTGGGCGCATCCAGCGTCTGCGGCCCGGGTTCACGCGACTGCCGGCGGCGGCCGACTATGGCCACGCCTTTGACCGCGACCCCGAGCGCGGCCTTGAACGGGCCCGCGCCGGCGGACGGGTGATGGCCGGTGAACTGGTGGCGCTGGACGTGGACCTGAGCTTCGCTCCGGTACTCGACCTTGACTACGGCGTGAGCGAGATCATCGGTGCGCGGGCCTTTCACGCCGACGCCGAGACCGCCGCGGCACTGGCCGGCGCCTTCATGGCCGGCATGGCCGATGCCGGCATGGCGGCCTGCGGCAAGCACTTTCCGGGACATGGCGCGGTGGCGGCCGACACGCATCTGACACAGGTGGTGGACGCGCGCCCGCGCGCCGCGCTGGAGGGCGATCTGTTGCCGTACCGGCGCCTGTTCGCGGCCGGCATGGCGTCGGTGATGATGGCGCACGTGGTGTTTCCGGCGGTGGACGGTCAACCGGCCGGTTTCTCGCGCCGCTGGGTGCAGGACATCCTGCGCGGCGAGCTGGGGTTCGACGGCGCGGTGTTCAGCGACGACCTCGGCATGGCCGGGGCGGTGGTGGCCGGCGGGCCTGCCGAGCGGGTACGCGCGGCGCTGGCGGCCGGTTGCGACTACGTGCTGCTGTGCAACGAACCCCAGGCCGTGCGCGAAGTGGTGGCGGCCCTGCCGGCGAACACCGCGCCCGTGCCGGCTCACCGCCACGCGCGGCTGCTGGCGCGGGCGATGGACGACGCGGGTTTGCCGGTGGCGCGACAGGTGCTGGCGGCCGGGGCCTGAAGCGCCGCTACAGGCGCCAGCTCCAGGCCAGCATCAGCATTTCCACGTGCGGACGGATCTTTTCGGTGGCGCCGGGCAGCGCCGCCGACGGACCGCGGTAGGTGCTCTCGAAGTAATGCCCGGCCGAGCCGTGCAGTTCGTGATCCTCGGACAGCTGCCAGCTGAAGCCGACGCTGGCCTGGCGCAGCTGGTTGGGTGTGAGCATGTTGAAGCTGACGGTGTTGATGTCGTCGTCGTTGGGACGGGCGCCGTAGCCGTAGCCGGCCCGCAGGGTCAGGCGCGGTGACCAGCTGTAGGCGATGCCGATCCGGTAGGTGTTGGCGTCGCGCCAGTTGAAGCCGCTGCCCTGGGCGCTGCCGAGGGGGCGGCCGGCGGGGTCGGTCAGCGTGTTCAGCACGCCGTTGCCAAGCGAGTTGACGCCGGCGAAGTTGATCCGCTGCACGTCCAGCGACACCAGCCAGTCGGCCGTCGGACGCAGCGCCACCCCGACGTTGAAGTTCTCCGGTACGTCAAAGGTGCCCTCCGCGAACAGGCCCTCGTACTTGTCGAATTTCTGCATGAACGTGCGCGTGGCGTACGCGGCGCCAAGGCTCAGCCAGGGCGTCGGTTGCGCATACCAGCCAATGCGCAGGCCAAGCCCGAAGGCGATGTCGTAACCGCGATTGGTGACGCGTCCCGGATGCTCGGACAGTGGCGCGAACGCCTGCAGGCCGTAGGCCTTGAAGCGCTGGGCGGTGATCAGCGGTGCAATGCCGAGGCCCTGGCGCGGCGTCGGCCGCCAGGCCAGGGTGGGGGCCACCACCAGCTGCGTCAGGTCGAAGCCGAGCTTGCCGCAGCCGAGCAGGAAATTGCCCGCTGCCGCGCCACAGGCGGCCGGGTTGCCGTTGCTGCCCGGCACGCCGGTGGTGTCGGTGTATTCGGTGTTGAGGCCGCCGTTGCCGTATACGGTGATGCCCCAGGCGAGGCGGTCGTTGAGCTGCCGGCTGTAGGCGCCTTCCGGAATCAGGAACAGGCTGTTGCGGCTGACCGAGTGAAAATCGTACGGCGTGCCGCTGCCGCTGCGCTCGATGCGGCGGCTGGGCATGAACAGTTCCACGCCAAGATCCAGCCGGTCGCCGGCGAACACCAGCTTGCCGGGGTTCGAGGCGCCGGCGAAGGCGTCGCCGGTGACGGCGGTGGTGGCGCCGGCCATCTGCCGCGCCACTGGCCCGTAGCCCATCGCAAAGTAGCCACCGGCCGCCTGCGCTGCGCCCGCGCTGGCGACAGCGAATGCCAGTGCCAGGCCCCTCCAAAGGCCCTTCCGAATCGACATGACGTCTCCTCCCTCGGGTTTGTTCTGCCGCCGCAGTGTACGGCGCTGGCCGAATACGGCCAGCGCCGTCAGCGCAGGTCGCCGATGGCGGTGTCGAGGATGCGTTGCCACTGCGGTCCGTCGACAGCGCGGTAGCCGTGCGGGTGACGCGCGGCCGATGCCAGTACCAGCGCCGGGGTCGGTGTGCGCAAACGGTCGAGGCTGTCGGCCAGCGTGGCGCGCTGATCGGTACCGACATAGGTGCTCCAGCCGTCGCCGTCCGGAAACAGGCTGTCGCCGGTGAACAGGTAGATGCCGGCGGCCCCCTGCACCCGAAAGCAGGTGCTGCCGACCGTGTGGCCGGGGGTGGGAATCACCTCCAGGCCAGGCAGTGGCACGTGCGTCGCGTCGAAGGTGGCCTCGACCGGGGTCACGGCCTGCGCGGCGGGTGCCTCCAGCGCGTGGCAGCGCAGGCGGGTGCCGAAGCGGGCATGTATCGCCGCCAGGCTGGGCGAGACCTCGTCGCGGTGGCTGAGGTATTGCCACGCGACGCCGCCCAGCGGTGCCAGGGCCTCGATTTCTTCCGCCAGCCCCGTGTTGTAGAACAGCACGTTGCCGGCCGGCCCACGCCACAGATAGGCGTGCGTGGTCACATCCGGGCCGAAGGGGTGTTCGGCGGTGGTTTGCCACAGATCAGGACACAGTTGCTGCATCGTCTTGACCTCCGTTTGAGGGCGCGGCGGGCTGCCGCGGGTGGGCTGATAGGATGATGCGACGACCCTCGTGAGCCATAGACCACCAATGACCATAGCCGTTGCCGTGCGCAAGGGCGGCGTGACCGTGATCGCCGCCGACACCCAGAACAACTTCGGCCACAACCGGGTGCCGATCGGCAACCACCGCACGCAAAAGATTCTCTCCGTCGGCGACACCTATGTGGCGACCAGCGGCTGGGGCGTGTACGCCAACATCCTGGATGATTTCCTGCATCGCCGGCGGGCCCCGCGGCTGGACAGCGAGCGTGACGTGTTCCGTTTTTTCCAGAACTTCTGGAAGGCGCTGCACGAGCGCTACTCGCTGGTCAACGACCAGTGCCAGGGCGAGGAGGAGAGTTCGCCGTTCGGTGACCTGGACGCCTCGTTCCTGCTGGCGAACGACGGCGGCATCTTCTACGTGTCCTCGGACACGTCCGTCACGGCTTTCGAGCAGTACTACGCCGTCGGCTCCGGCGCCGAGTTCGCGCTGGGCGCATTGCACGCCCTGTACGACAGCGACCTCGATGCCGAGGCACTGGCCCGGCGCGCCTGTGCGGCCGCCATGGCCTTCAACCTGTTCTGCGGCGGCGAGATCGACGTCTGCCGGCTGCCACAGCCGGGCGTGCCATGAGCCCGCCGGACCGCGCCGCGTGCCTGTCACGGCTGGCTGCCGTCCCCGGCTGCCAGGTGCTGCACGACACCGATGCCCTGGCGCCGTACCTGGCCGAGCAGCGTGGCCTGTACCGCGGTGAAGCGCTGGCGGTGGTGTTGCCGCAGGATACCGCCGCCGTGTCGGCGCTCATGCGAGCCTGCGCGGCGCTCGACCTGTCCGTCGTGCCTCAGGGGGGCAACACAGGGCTGTGCGGGGGCGCGGTGGCGCAGGATGCGGCGCGGCAGGTGGTGGTCAGCCTGGAGCGGCTGGATCGTATCCGGGCACTGGATGCGGCCAATTTCACCCTGACCGCCGAGGCCGGCTGCGTGGTGCAGCGCCTGCGCGAGGCGGCGGCCGGGCAGCAGCGGCTTTTTCCGCTCAGCTTCGGTGCCGATGGCAGTGCCCGCCTGGGCGGCGCACTGAGCACCAACGCCGGCGGCACCAACGTGCTGCGCTACGGCAATGCGCGCGACCTGGCCCTGGGCCTGGAAGTGGTGCTGCCGGACGGCCAGGTGTGGGACGGCCTCACGGCGCTGCGCAAGGACAACACCGGCTACGACCTCAAGCACCTGTTCATCGGCGCCGAGGGCACGCTCGGCATCATCACGGCGGCGGTGGTCAAGCTGTTTCCGGCGCCGCGCGAGACGGTCACCGCCTGGCTGGCCTGTCCGACGCTGGAGGCCTGCCTGTCCGTGTTCGGCCGCCTGCGCGAGGCCAGCGGCGATGCCGTCAGCGGCTGCGAGCTGGTGTCGCGCACGGCGCTCGAGTTCGTGCTGCGCCACCTGCCACAGGCGCGTGATCCACTCGGCACGCCGTCGCCCTGGTACCTGCTGGTGGAGCTGACCGGTAGCGGCGTGGTGGGCAACCTGCGTCAGGTGCTCGAACAGACGCTGGCGCAGTGCCTGGAGCACGGCAGCATCACCGACGCCGCCCTGGCGGACAGCCTGGCGCAGGGTGCCGACTTCTGGCGCCTGCGCGAGGCGGTGGCGGAGGTGCAGCGTCACGAGGGCGCCAGCATCAAGAACGACGTGGCGGTGCCGGTGTCGGCCGTGCCGGCCTTCGTCGGTGCGGCCAGCGCCGCCGTGCAGGCGGCATGCCCGGGCCTGCGGGTGTGTGCCTTCGGCCACATCGGTGACGGCAACATCCATTTCAACCTGTCGCAACCGCCAGACATGCCGGCGGCGCAGTTTCTCGCCCGCTGGGAGGAGCTGGCCGGCATCGTCAACGCGCAGGTGGCGGCACATCGCGGCTCGGTGTCCGCCGAGCACGGCATCGGCCTGCTCAAGCGCGAGGCACTGGCCGACCATGAGCCGGCGGTCGCCATCGACCTGATGCGCCGCATCAAGGCGGCGCTGGATCCTGCCGACCGGTGCAATCCGGGCAAGGTGCTGCCGCCGCCCGCTTGAGCGGCGCGTGGCCCGTGGCCGCTGTGGCCGGGTATCGGTTACCGGGGGGCAGCCGCCCGCCGGGCAGGTGCGCAGGGTGTCAGGCCATGCCGGCCAGCAGTTGCTGCCCGGCGCGGGCCAGTTCGCCGGCCTCATCGACCCGGACCACCCAGGCACTGCATGGAGAGTCGGCGTGGGTGATGCGCGCGTCGGTGTCGGTGTCGGTGTCGGCGTTGGCCGCCCCGTCCAGGCGCACGCCCAGCCACTGCATGTTGGCCAGCACGCGCGCCCGCACGGCCGGCGCATGCTCGCCGACGCCGCCGCCGAACACGATGCCGTCGAGGCCGCCCATTACCGCCGCGTAGGCGCCGATGTACTTGCGTATACGTTGGCAGTAGACATCGACGGCCAGCTTCGCCGCCGGCGACGGGTCGGCCAGCACGGTTGCCATGTCGGCGCTGCCGGCCATGCCCAGCAGGCCGCTGTGGTGGGTGAGCGTGTCCTGCAGCCGGGCGGCGTCCAGGCCGGCGGTCTGTTGCAGATGCAGCAGCAGGCCGGGGTCGACGTCGCCGCTGCGGCTGGCCATCACAAGGCCCTCCAGCGGGGTATAGCCCATCGAGGTGTCCAGCGGCCGGCCGTCGGCGATGGCGGCTGCCGAGCAGCCGGCGCCCAGTTGCAGCGTGACCACCCGTCCGCCGCGGCCGGTGTGTGCCTGCCAGGCCCGCCACAGCGCCTGGTGGGCGATGCCGTGAAAGCCGTAGCGACGGATGCCGTGCGCCTCGGTGAGGGTGCGTGGCAGGGCGTAGCTGCGCGCCATCTGTGGCAGGTCGGCGAAAAAGGCGGTGTCGAACACCGCCAGTTGCGGAACGTCGGGGCCAAAGCGCTGGCGACAGGCGCGGATCATGGCCAGTGCCGGTGGATTGTGCAGCGGCGCCAGCGGCGCGCAGGCCGCGATCTGTGCCTCC
>NZ_JBFJTF010000091.1:0-9576 GCF_041625615.1 Immundisolibacter sp.
ACCGCTGAGCACGCCGATGGCGAACGCGCCCTCGAGCTCCAGCGCCGCCGCTCGCACCGCCGCGAAAAGATCCCCTTCCCCGTCCAGGTGCAGGCGCACCTGATGTCCGATGACCTCGGTGTCGGTCTGCGAGGTGAACTCGAAGCCGGCCGCCCGCTGCGCCTCGCGCAGCGCGTGATGGTTCTCGATGATGCCGTTGTGGACCACCGCCAGTTCGCCGCGCGAGATGTGCGGATGGGCATTGGCCTCACTCGGCGCGCCGTGCGTGGCCCAGCGCGTGTGTCCGATGCCGGCATGCGCCGTCACCGGCTCGGCCGCCAGGCGGCGGCTCAGCTCCATGACCTTGCCGACGGCCCGCACCCGCCTGAGGCGGCCGTCATCCTGACGCACGGCAATGCCGGCCGAGTCATAGCCGCGGTACTCCAGGCGGCGCAGACCCTCGAGCAGATCGGGCACCACATCGTGCCGGGCGATGGCGCAGACGATGCCGCACATGGCCGTCAGGGCACCGGCTTCTTGCGCGGCCGGCGCCAGCCGGGCACGCTCTTCTGCGGCGCCCGCGTCACCGTCAGGGCATCGGCTGGCGCCTGGCGCACGACCACCGATCCCGCCCCGATGGTGGCACCTTCGCCGATCGTGACCGGCGCCACCAGTGCGCTGTTCGAGCCAATGAAGGCATCGTCTCCGATGCGGGTCACGTGCTTGTTGGCGCCGTCGTAGTTGCAGGTGATGGTGCCGGCACCCACGTTGACGCGGGCGCCCACCTGGGCATCGCCCAGATAGCTGAGGTGATTGGCCTTTGCACCCGGCCCGAGGCGGGCGTTTTTAACTTCCACGAAATTGCCGACGTGCACCTGCTCGGCCAGCTCGGTGCCCGGGCGCAGCCGCGCATACGGGCCGACACAGGCCCCATCGCCCACCCGGGCGCCGTCGATCAGGCTGAACGGCTCGACGCGCGCGCCAGCGCCGATGACGCTGTCGCGCACGATGCAGTGCGCCCCCACCTGTACGCCGTCACCCAAGTGCACGGTGCCTTCCAGAATGACGCCGACGTCGATGCACACGTCGCGCCCGACGCTGACTTCGCCGCGCACGTCGAGGCGCGCCGGATCGCGGACCGTGACGCCGGCCTCCATCAACCGCAGCGCCTGGCGGCGCCGGTGCTCGGCCTCGCACTGCGCCAGCTGGGCACAGTCGTTGATGCCCATGACCTCAGCGGCCGATGGCGCCGGCACGCCATGCACCGGCACACCGTCCGCCACTGCCTGGGCCACGACGTCGGTCAGGTACAACTCGCCCTGCGCATTGTCCGCCCGCAGCCGCCCGAGCCAGTCGTGCAGGCGCGCGGCCGGGATCAACAGCGTGCCGGTGTTCACCTCGCGCAGCGCCTGCTCCTGGGCGCTGGCGTCGCGCTGCTCGACGATGCCGCGCACCGCCCCGCCGGCATCGCGCACGATGCGTCCATAACCGGTCGGGTCGTCCAATGAAGCGGTCAGGATGGCAAGACTGTCGGGCGGCGTATCCAGCAAGCGCGCCAGTGTCTGTGGACGCAGCAGCGGGACGTCGCCGCACAGCACCAGAACGCGGCCATGGGCCGTCAGCTGGTCGGCGGCCGCCGCCACGGCATCGCCGGTGCCGCGCTGGATGGCCTGATGCGCCCAGCGGCACTCGACATCCGCAAAGGCGGCGCGGATTGCCTCGCCGCCGTGGCCATAGACCACTACCGGGGGCTCGGCAGCGGCCGTGTCGCGCAACAAGGCGTGCGCGGTGGCCAGCACGTGGCCGAGGAGGGGACGTCCACCGACCGCGTACAACACCTTGGGCAGGGACGAGCGCATGCGCGTGCCCTGTCCCGCGGCGAGGATGACGATCTGCAGCGGTGCGGCGCTCATGGTGCGGACTTTACGTCACGGCACCGGTGGCGGATATGTGCCGTCAGCGGCCCGTGCGCCGACGCAGGCGCTGAATGGTCTGCAGCTGCGCCATCGCCTCCGCCAGCTCGGCGCTCGCAGTGGCGTACTCGAAATCGCCCTGGCGGTTTTCCATCGCCGCCTCGGCACGCTGCTTGGCTTCCAGCGCCGCGGCCTCGTCGAGGTCGTGCGCACGCACGGCGGTGTCGGCCAGCACCGTGACGGTACCGGGCTGCACCTCCAGGAGGCCGCCGGCCACGAACACCATTTCCTCGCTGCCGTCCGGGCGCTCGATACGCACCGCGCCCGGCTTGATCCGGGTGATCAGCGGTATGTGGCGCGGCAGGATGCCCAGCTCGCCGGACTCGCCCGGCAGGGCGACGAACCGCGCCTCGCCGGAGAATATCGACGCCTCGGCCGAAACCACCTCGACCTGCACGGTGGCGCTGCTGCTTGCCATCGGGGGCCTCGCTTACTGGATTTTCTTGGCTTTCTCGAACGCTTCGTCGATGGTGCCGACCATGTAGAACGCCTGCTCGGGCAGGTGGTCGCACTCACCGTTGACGATCATCTTGAAGCCACGGATGGTTTCCGACAGCGGCACATACTTGCCCGGAGCGCCGGTGAACACTTCGGCAACGTGGAACGGCTGCGACAGGAAACGCTGCATCTTACGCGCCCGCGCCACCGCCAGCTTGTCCTCCGGCGACAACTCGTCCATGCCAAGGATGGCGATGATGTCGCGCAGTTCCTTGTAACGCTGCAGCGTCGCCTGCACGGCGCGGGCGGTGCTGTAGTGCTCGTCGCCGACCACGTTCGGGTCGACCTGACGGCTGGTGGAATCGAGCGGGTCGACCGCCGGGTAGATACCCAGCGCCGCGATGTCGCGCGACAGCACCACGGTGGCGTCCAAGTGCGCGAAGGTGGTGGCCGGCGACGGATCGGTCAGATCGTCCGCCGGCACGTACACGGCCTGGATGGAGGTAATGGAACCCACCTTGGTGGAGGTGATGCGCTCCTGCAGGCGGCCCATCTCCTCGGCCAGCGTCGGCTGGTAACCCACCGCCGACGGCATGCGGCCGAGCAGTGCCGACACCTCGGTACCGGCCAGCGTGTAGCGGTAGATGTTGTCGACGAAGAACAGCACGTCGCGCCCTTCGTCGCGGAACGATTCGGCGATGGTCAGCCCCGTCAGCGCCACGCGCAGACGGTTGCCCGGCGGCTCGTTCATCTGGCCGTACACCATCGACACCTTGGACTCGTCCAGGTTCTCGAGGTTTACCACGCCGGACTCGGCCATCTCGTGGTAGAAGTCGTTGCCCTCGCGGGTACGCTCACCCACACCGGCGAACACCGACAGGCCCGAGTGTGCCTTGGCGATGTTGTTGATCAGCTCCATCATGTTGACGGTCTTGCCCACGCCGGCACCGCCGAACAGGCCCACCTTGCCGCCCTTGGCGAACGGGCAGATGAGGTCGATGACCTTGATGCCGGTTTCCAGCAGCTCCTGCGACGGCGCCAACTCGTCGTAGGTCGGCGCCTTGCGATGGATGGCGGCGGTCTCGGCCTGATCGACCGGGCCGCGCTCGTCGATGGGCCGGCCCAGCACGTCCATGATGCGGCCCAGCGTGGCCTTGCCGACCGGCACCGTGATGGGCTTGCCGGTGTCGGTGACCATCAGGCCGCGCCGCAGGCCGTCGGTGGAGCCCAGGGCGATGGCACGCACCACGCCGTCGCCGAGCTGCTGCTGCACCTCGAGCGTCAGGTCCGAGCCTTCCATGACCAGCGCGTCGTAGACCTTGGGCATCTGCCCGCGCGGGAACTCGACGTCCACCACGGCGCCGATGCACTGAACGATCTTGCCTTCTGTCATTGTCCGGTCCTTCGAGAATCCGTTTTGCGTCATACCGCGGCGGCGCCGCCGACGATTTCCGACAGCTCCTTCGTAATCGCAGCCTGTCGGGTCTTGTTGTAGATGAGCTTGAGCTCTTCGATCAGGTTGCCGGCGTTGTCGCTGGCCGCCTTCATGGCCACCATGCGCGCCGACTGCTCGGAGGCCATGTTCTCGGCCACCGCCTGCAGCACCAGCGCCTCGATGTAGCGCGTGAGCAACTCTTCGATGACGGTCGGCGCGTTCGGCTCGTACATGTAGTCCCAGCTGTGGGACTGGCGCTCGGCCTCGGTCTGTTCCAACCGGTCGGCCGACAGGGGCAGCAGCGGCTCGATCACCGATTCCTGCTTCATGGTGTTGATGAAACGCGTGTAGCACAGGTACACCGCGTCGAGCTTGCCGGCCACGAACGCGTCCAGCATCACCTTGACCGGCCCGATCAACATTTCCAGCTGCGGCGCGTCACCCAGCTGCACGGCCTGGCTGATGATCCTGGCGCCGGCACGGGTCATGAAGCTCTGCCCCTTGCCGCCGAGCGTCGTGACCTGCAGCGACTGGCCGGCGGCCTGGGCGTCCCGCATGCGCAGGCTTACCGCCCGCAGCAGGTTGGTGTTCAGGCCGCCGCACAGACCCTTGTCGGTCGTGACCACGATGAAGCCAACCGAACGCACCTCGTCGACCGGGCGCATGTAGGCCGACCGGTACTCCGGGTTGGCCCGCGCAAGGTTGGCGGTGATGTTGCGCACCTTGTCGCTGTACGGCCGCGCCGCCCGCATGCGCTCCTGGGCACGGCGCATCTTCGACGCCGCCACCATCTCCATCGCCTTGGTGATCTTGCGCGTGTTCTCGATACTCTTGATCTTGCCGCGTATTTCCTTGCCGACCGCCATGCCGGTGCTCCTTTAGCGCTGCCGGTGTCTCAGGCGAACGATTTGCCAAACGCCTCGATGGCGCCGGTCAGCTCTTCCTCGGCCGCCTTGTCCAGCACTTTTTCGGTTTCCAGCTTCTGCAGCAGGGCAGCATGGCTGGACTTCAGGTGCTGGTGCAGGCCGTGCTCGAAGGCCAGCACGCGGCTGACGTCCACGTCGTCCAGGAAGCCCTTGTTCACCGCGAACAGCGAAGCGGCCATCAGGGAGATCGACAGCGGCGAGTACTGCGCCTGCTTGAGCAGTTCGGTGACGCGCGCGCCACGGTCCAGCTGCTTGCGCGTGGCCTCGTCAAGATCCGATGCGAACTGGGCGAAGGCCGCCAGCTCGCGGTACTGCGCCAGGTCGGTACGAATGCCGCCGGACAGGCTCTTGATCAGCTTGGTCTGCGCCGAACCACCCACACGCGACACCGAGATACCGGCGTTGATGGCCGGGCGGATGCCGCTGTTGAACAGGTTGGTTTCGAGGAAGATCTGGCCGTCGGTGATGGAAATCACGTTGGTCGGCACGAAGGCCGACACGTCGCCGGCCTGGGTCTCGATGATCGGCAGCGCCGTCAGCGAGCCGGTCTGCCCCTTGACCTCACCGTTGGTGAAGGCCTCGACGTACTCGGCGTTCACGCGCGCCGCACGCTCGAGCAGGCGGCTGTGCAGGTAGAACACGTCACCCGGGAACGCCTCGCGGCCCGGCGGACGGCGCAGCAGCAGCGACACCTGACGGTAGGCCACGGCCTGCTTGGACAGGTCGTCGTAGATGATCAGCGCATCCTGACCACGGTCGCGGAAGTACTCGCCCATGGTGCAGCCGGAGTAGGCCGACACGTACTGCATGGCCGCCGACTCGGAGGCCGATGCCGCCACGACGATGGTGTAGTCCATGGCGCCGTGCTGCTCGAGCGCCCGCACCACGTTCTTGATCGACGACGCCTTCTGGCCGATGGCGACGTAGACGCAGGTCATGTTCTGACCTTTCTGGTTGATGATCGTGTCGATCGCCACCGCGGTCTTGCCGGTCTGGCGATCGCCGATGATCAACTCGCGCTGGCCGCGACCGATCGGCACCATCGAGTCGATGGCCTTCAGACCGGTCTGCACCGGCTGGTCCACCGATTTACGGGCGATCACGCCCGGCGCCACCTTCTCGATGACGTCCGTCATCTTGGCATTGATCGGACCCTTGCCGTCGATGGGCTGGCCCAGCGCGTTGACGACGCGGCCGACCAGTTCCGGGCCGACCGGCACCTCCAGGATGCGCCCGGT
This sequence comes from Immundisolibacter sp., assembly GCF_041625615.1. Classification (GTDB taxonomy): domain Bacteria; phylum Pseudomonadota; class Gammaproteobacteria; order Immundisolibacterales; family Immundisolibacteraceae; genus Immundisolibacter. The sequence continues at coordinate 5,990 of NZ_JBFJTF010000091.1, forward strand.
GCACTTGACCGTGTCGCCCTCGGAAATGTGCTCGTACTCGCCGAGGATCACGGCACCGACCGAGTCGCGCTCCAGGTTCAGCGCCAGACCATAGGTCGGCAGGCCGGCCGCGGTGGGCGGGAACTCCAGCATTTCGCCGGCCATGGCGCCGGACAGGCCGTGCACGCGCACGATGCCGTCGGTGACCGATACCACGGTGCCCTGGTTGACGATGTCGGCCGACGCGCCAAGGCCCTCGATGCGGCTCTTGATCAGATCGGAAATTTCAGCAGGATTCAGTTGCATTGCATGCTCCAGAGATGCCACGCGGGGCGGCCGGGATCAGGCCGTCAGGGCTGTTCTCATCTGTTCCAAACGGGACCGCACCGAGGCGTCGAGCACCTGGTCGCCCACCACCACCCGCACGCCACCGATCAGGTCACGGTCGACCACCGGCCGCGCTTCGAGCGTACGACCGAAGCGCGCGGACAGCGTCTGCTCGATCTGCTGCAGCTGCTCGGACGACAGCTCGAACGCACTGTAGACGGTGGCCCGCGCCACTCCGGCGCGCTCGTCCACCAGCGCCTGAAACTGCCGCGCGATCTCGCCCATCGCCGCCAGGCGGTCGTTCTCGACCACGGTCTGCAGCAGGCCTTGCAGCACTGGGGATACGTCGCCGGGCAACGCCGCGAGCACCACTTGCGTGACCTGCTCGACCGACACCTTCGGATTGTCGGCAAAGGCGCGCAGCTGCGTGTCGGCCGTCACCTGCGCCAACTGCTGCAGGGAAACGACCAGCTCCGCGGCCTGTGCCGGGTCGACCGTGCGGAACAGCGCCTCGGCGTAAGGACGCGCTACGGTGGCAAGCTCGGCCATGACTTACAGCTCGGCCTGCAGCTGCGCCAACAGGGTCGCATGCGCGTTGGCATCGACCTCGCGACGCAGGATCTGCTCGGCGCCACGCACCGCCAGATCGGCGACCTGGCCACGCAGCGCCTCACGCGCCTTGACCAGCTCCTGCTGCGCCTCGGCACGGGCGGCGGCGACGATCTTGCCGCCTTCCTCGGCGGCGCGCGCCTTCGCCTCTTCGATCATCGACTGCGCCAGCCGCTCGGCGTCGGCCAGCCGCTGGGCCGCGTCGGCCCGCGCCGCAGACAGCTGCTCCTCGACGCGACGGTTGGCGGTAGCCAGCTCCAAGCGGGCGCGCTCGGCTGCCGACAATCCGTCGGCGATCTTCTGCGTACGCTCGTCGATGGCCTTGGTGATCGGCGGCCACACAAACCGCATGGTGAACCACACCAGGACCGCGAAGACGATCGCTTGCAGGAACAGGGTTGCGTTGATATTCACAACTCGATCCTTGCGCTCGTGAATGAAGTCAAGACGACGGAATCAGGCAGCGAGCTGAAACGGATTGGCGAACGCGAACAGCAGCGCAATGGCGACACCGATCAGGAACGCCGCATCGATCAGGCCGGCCAGAATGAACATCTTGGTCTGCAGCTCGTTCATCAGCTCGGGCTGACGGGCCGACGATTCGAGGTACTTGCCGCCCATCAAGGCGATACCCAGCGAGGCGCCGACAGCACCAAGACCGACGATCAGACCGCAAGCAAGCGCGACGAGGCCGAGGACATTTTCCATGGTTGCTCCTTCAGGAGAGTCTGCGTGGTGGAACGAAACTAAATAACCGGTCAGTGCGCTTCGTGCGCCTGACCGACGTAGATCAGCGTCAGCATCATGAAGATGAATGCCTGCAGCGTGATCACCAGAATGTGGAACAGGGCCCAGATGGTCCCGGCCACAACATGCCCAACGCCCAGCCAAAAGCCGCCGGACAAGGGGTTCATTTGCCATGCCCAGGCGCCGCCCATGAGGGCGATGAGCATGAACACGAGCTCGCCGGCGAACATGTTGCCGAACAGCCGCATGCCGTGCGACAGCGTTTTCGCCGCGAACTCGATCATCTGCATCAGGAAATTGACCGGATACAGCAACGGATGGCTGCCGAACGGCGCCGTGAACAACTCGTGCACCCAGCCGCCAGCCCCCTTGATCTTGAGGTTGTAGTAGATGCACACCAGCAACACCGAGCCGGACAGGCCCAGCGTGGTCGACAGGTCGGCCGTGGGCACCACGCGCAGGTAAGCGTGATGCGGATCATGCCCCGCCGCCGCGTACACCTCCGTCCAGACCCACGGCAGCAGGTCCACCGGCAGCAGGTCCATGGCGTTCATCAGGAAGATCCAGATAAACACCGTCAACGCCAGCGGCCCGACGACGCGCCGGCTGCGCGCGTCATGGATCACCGCCTTGGCCTGGCCATCCACCAGGTCGACGAGCATTTCCAGCGCGCCCTGGAAGCGGCCCGGCACACCCGCCGTGGCGCCACGCGCCGCCAGCCACATCACCAGGCACGCCGCGGCACCCAGGATGGCCGACAACACCACCGAGTCGATATTGACGACCGAGAAATCAACCAGCGATTCCTGCAGCCCGGAACTCAGGTGCTGCAAGTGGTGGACGATGTACTCGCCCGCGGTCGGTGCATGGCTTTCAGCTGCCATAGGTTTGGTAAGCCTCTGCTCGCTTCTCTGATCTATTCCAACGGCCACGCCACAACAGCGCCAGCCAGTAAACCTTGAGGCACGCCACCAGGGCGAGCAACAAAGCCGGCCAGCTCAGCGCCGCAACGACCCGCGGCGCCAACGCCAGCAACAAAACCGTCAGCGCGAGCTTGACCACCTCCCACACCAACACACGCACCACGCCGAACGACGGCGAAGCGCCTTCCGGCAGCGGACGCCCGATGCCGTACGCCATCAGGGCAGACGGGAGCACCACGGCACCCGCGCCGTACAGGACCGACCAGGCCACCCCGGTGCGCCCGAACACGGCCAGCGCCAGCAAGGCCAGCAGCGCGCCAACCGCCGCTTGCGCCAGCACGATGCGCCCCGGCCCAGGCATGGGCTGAGCGTCACGCAACGCCTGCGCCTGCTCAGCCGTCAGCGGCGGCCCAAACTCTTCGGCCGCCTGCGCTGCCTCGTCATCCGCCCACGCGGCACTGTTGGAACGTTCGGACATGGCTGGACTGCATCCGGCCACAGACTGACCCAACCAGACACGCCCGAGGGCGCGATGGTGATCCAGCGACCAGCGCTTGCTGGAGTCAAAAAACGGCCGGCATTATAGGCGCCGCGCCGCCCTCAAACAAGGCGCCCGGGGATGTCGACGCTCGGCCTCCGGATAACATCGAAAGTAGGAGGTCTCGCATGAGCATTTCTATCTGGCACGTCGTGATCGGCTTTTTCTTCAGTAACGGCCTGCCACACTTCATCGCCGGCGTTGCCGGCAAGCGGTTTCGCTCGCCGCTGGGTGCGAATTCGTCGGCGCGTGTCAATCTGGTGTGGGGCTTGATCAATTTTGTGCTCGGTACCGCACTGGTGCTGTGGCGTTCACCGACCCCCGATTGGCTGGGCTTTCTGGTCGCCTACTGGCTTATCGTTGCCATGTTCGGGTTTGGCATCAACCACTTCAAGGGCGAGGACTTCTGACACGACGACGCGTTAGCAGGCCGTTCACGGAGCCGCCGGCCGTCGGTGCCGGCG
>NZ_JBFJTF010000092.1:0-9343 GCF_041625615.1 Immundisolibacter sp.
AGGTAACCGCGGTCGAACTGCATGCCCTCGACCAGCTCCAGCTGGTTTTCCAGGCCCTGGCCTTCCTCGACGGTGATCACGCCTTCCTTGCCGACCTTGTCCATTGCTTCGGCGATGATGTCACCGACGGAGCTGTCGGCGTTAGCCGAAATGGTGCCGACCTGGGCGATCGACTTGCGGTCGGTGCACGGCTTGGAAAGCTTCTTGAGCTCCTCGACGGCGGCGATGACGGCCTTGTCCAGGCCCCGCTTCAGATCCATCGGGTTCATGCCGGCGGCAACCGCCTTCATGCCCTCGACGGCGATGGCCTGCGCCAGTACGGTGGCGGTGGTGGTGCCGTCACCGGCCTCGTCGGAGGTGTGCGAGGCCACTTCCTTGACCATCTGCGCGCCCATGTTCTCGAGCTTGTCGGCCAGTTCGATTTCCTTGGCCACGGACACGCCGTCTTTGGTGATGGTCGGAGCGCCGAACGACTTCTCCAGCACCGCGTTGCGGCCCTTCGGGCCCAGCGTCACCTTGACCGCGTTGGCCAGGGTGTTGACGCCTTTCATCATGGCGGTACGGGCATCGACGCCGAAATGTACCTGTTTGGCTGCCATTGCTTGCTTCCTCGTCAGATCGTGTGAGTTAGGGAAAGACGGCTCAGTTCTCGATGACGCCCATCAGGTCGTCCTCGCGCATGACCAGCACGTCCTGGTCGCCGAGCTTCACCTCGGTTCCGGAGTACTTGCCGAACAGCACGCGATCGCCAACCTTCACCTGCAGGTGGCGCACCTCGCCGTTGTCGAGCATCTTGCCGGGACCAACCGCCAGCACCTCGCCCTGAATGGGTTTTTCGGTAGCCGAGTCGGGCAGTACAATCCCGCCCGGGCTCTTACGCTCCTCTTCCATGCGACGGATCACGACGCGGTCGTGAAGGGGACGAATGTTCATTCCAAGCCTCCAGTAATGAACTGCAAAAAACAGCCGGGTCCGCGTTGTTCAGGCGCGGTTGCCGGGATGGGTTAGCACTCTATTGATAAGAGTGCTAAATGATAGGCGCCACCCCCCTTGCGTCAAGGGGTTGCCGATCATGCCGCGGCAGATGGGGGCGGTGGCGGTCGTTTCAAGGCCGGCGTGTTCGAAACTTCCGGGTTGCCATGACTACCGTCGCTTCCGCTGTGCAGGTACTGCTGTCGTCGTGCCCGGACGAGCAAACCGCTCGGGGCATCGCCGACGCGCTGGTGGCGGAGCGCCTGGCCGCGTGTGTCACCATCCTGCCCGGGGCACAGTCGGTGTACCGCTGGCGTGGTCAGGTGGAACGGGCGGCCGAACATGTGTTGCTGATCAAGGCACCGGCAGCCACGTATCCGATGCTGGAGCGTCGCCTGCTGGAGCTGCACCCGTATGACGTGCCGGAACTGCTGGTGTTGCCGGTTCACGGCGGGCACCTGGAGTATCTGCGGTGGCTCGAGGCCGTCGATGACTAGACGGCGGGTGGCAACGCTCGTGTTGGGCGCGGTGTTGGCGACGCCGGTTGCCGCCGGCGGTCTGGCCGATTGGCTGGGCGCGCCGGCGCCCGTGCTGCACCCACAACAGGCCTTCGGGCCGCAGTTGCAGGCGGTGGGCGACGGACGCGCGCAGCTTCGGTTCAGCATCGCGCCCGGGTATTACCTGTACCGCGATCGCCTGCGCGTCACCGGCAGCGACGGCCAGGCACTGCCGGTCACCTTGCCGGCCGGGGAGCCATACCAGGATCCCGAATTCGGCGCCGTGACGGTGTTGCGCGGCGAGCTGCGGATCGACCTGCCGGCAACGGTTGGGCCCGGCGCGTCGTTGGACGTCCGTTACCAGGGCTGCGCCGAGGGCCGGCTGTGCTACGCGCCGGTGCAGCTGCGTTTGCAGGTGCCACAACAGTGAAAGGGAAGGGAATGCGTTCCAGACTGGTGGTCGCGATCGTCCTGTTGGCGGCCTTTGCCGGTGGCCTGATGCTGCGCGTGATGGTGCACTCCGGGCCGACGGTACAGGCGGTGGTAGACGGTGGGCAGGTGCAGGATTTCGGCCTGCCCGACCTGCACGGTCAGCCGCGTCGACTGTCCGAATTCGCCGGCAGCACGGTGGTGCTCAATTTCTGGGCCAGCTGGTGCGGCCCCTGCCTGGAGGAAATGCCGGCGTTCATTGAGCTGCAGCGACGTTTTCAGGATCGCGGTGTGCAGTTCCTGGGCGTGGCGGTCGACGAGCCGGAGGCGGCGCAGGCCCTGGCCGAGCGGCTCGGTCTCAATTACCCGAGCCTGGTGGGGGATCTGGAGGCGATGGACATCGCCCGTGATCTTGGCAACACCGCCGGGGTATTGCCCTACACCGTGCTGATCGGTCGAGACGGTACGGTGCGTGCCCGTCTGGCGGGCAAGGCCGACGAGGCCGACCTCGAACGCTGGTTGCGGGAACTGACCGCTTCCTGAGCGCCTGTCGTCAGGTCAGGCGCCAGACATCCTCCGGCGCGTTCCCGGCTACCCGCTGCTCGTCGGCGAGTTTGAGCAGGTGTGCGTGCACGGAGCGTGCCGCCAGGCCATGCAGGGACTCGGGTACGGCCGCATAGAGCTCGCCTACCAGCTGCACGATGGTCTGCGGGCCGCTTGTCAGGGCTTCCAGGATGGCCGCTTCGCGGGCCAGGCGGTGTTCGATCACCTGCCCGATGACGGTGTGGGCATGCGCCATCAGGCGGCCGTGTCCTGGGGCGATGCACGTCACCGGCTCGTCCAGCAACCGGCGCAACGAAGCCAGGTACGCCGCCATGTCACCGTCCGGTGGCGCAATCACCACCGTGGTGCCGTCCATCAGGTGATCACCGGCGAACAGCAGGCCCTGGCTTTCCAGCAGGTAGCAGATGTGATCGGCCGCGTGGCCCGGTGTGCGCAGCGCGCGCAGCGGTCCTGCATCGGTCGTCAGCGTATCGCCATCGGACAGCACGCGGTCCGGCGCGAAGCCGGGGGTTGTAACGCCGGCCAGGGGAATCCCGCTGCCGTATACCGACACGCCGAGTTCGTCCGCCAGGTGGCGCGCGCCGGGCGCATGGTCGGGATGGGCGTGGGTCACCAGCACGGCGCTGATGGCGTCACCGGCGGCCTGCCGGATCGCTGCCAGGTGCTCCGGCGCGTCGCTGGCCGGATCGATCACCAGCACGTGCTGCTTGCCAACCAGGTAGGTGTTGGTGCCGGGGCCGGTCATCATGCCCGGGTTGGGGGCCGTGATGCGCCGCACGCCGGGGCCGAGTTCAACCGCCCGCGCGAACGGAAACTCGGCGCGGATCTGCGGCGTGTCGAAGGGGTTGCCGCTCACAGCGGCACGCCGCGCAGGTCGATTTCCTCGTCGCCTTCCGGCAGCGGCAGGCGCACGCGCTCCGGCCGGCCGTCGGACCCCATGATCAGGATCGGCAGGATGGCCGGCACCCGCTCGATGGCCGCCACGTGTCGTAGCAGGCTGTCGCTGTCGGCGAAGCGCGCCAGGAATTCCAGCTGCTTTCGCGTGGCAGGCACCAGGTTGAAGCTGCCGGCGGCGTGCCGTGCCAGGGCGTCGGCAGGGCGGACCCAGCAGTGATCCACGGTTTCCTGGCCGTCGTGCAGCGGCTCCTGTCCGGCCGGGGCGCGGCACAGGAAAAAGCGCGTGTCGTAGCGGCGCGGCATGCCTTCGGGGGTGATCCAGTGACTGTAATAGTGCACTTGGTCCAGGGGCAGGCACAGGTGTTCACGCTCGCAGATGTCCGCCAGGTCGAGCGTGCCGGCGTTCAGGGCGGCGCGGTAATCGGTAAAGCGTTGCTGCGTGGCCGCCTCGTGCAGGCTGAGAATCCGGCCATCGGCGCTGGCGGCCAGCAGTACACCGGCTTCCTCGAAGCACTCGCGAACGGCCGCCAGATAAAAGGCCAGCGCACCACCGTCGATGCCCAGGCGCGCGTTGGCCTGGGCTGCGTCCAGGCCGCTGCACAGCCGCTGTGCACGTTCGCCGCCGTCGGCGCGGTCCACCGCACCGCCGGGGAACACGTAGGCGCCGGCGTTGAAATCGCTCTTGACGGTGCGCAACAGCATGAACACCTCGAAGCCCGTGCCGGTCTCGGTGGTGTCACGCACCAGCACCACGGTGGCGGCGTCGCGTAAGGTCATGTCATGTGCTCCGTGACGACAACATGGGGGCGGTCGGCGGGATGACCGAACAGTCATTATGAACGAGCCGTCGGGGGGCGGCCGGCGCCGGGCCGGCGGGCGCAGTTGCTAAGATCGGACGATGCGAACTGTCCTGGCAACGTGGCGCTGGCGCTACCTGGTCATTCTCGCCGTGCTGGCGCTGCTGCTGGCCGGGGTGTTGCAGTTGCCCGAACTGGCGCGTCAGCGCTTGGAGCAGGCGCTGGCGGAGGCGACCGGTGGCCGGGCGCAGGTGGGGCAGGTGGCGTTCAACCCGTTGCGCCTGGCGGTCACCGTGCGGGGTATGCGGGTGGACGATGCTCACGGTGCGTTGCTGGTCGACCTGCAGGCGCTCAGGGTCGATCTGGCGGTCGACTCCCTGTGGACGCGTAGCGTGCACCTGGACGCCCTGCGCCTTGACGGGGTGCGCGGCGCCCTTGGCCTGCTGGCGGATGGCGGTGTGTTCCCGCAGCTGCCGGCCGGCGACGCCGCCGCCGGCGGGCCGCCGCCGCGTGTGCGCATCGACCGTGTCGAGCTGGCCGGCAGTGCGCTGGTCATTCGTGACGAAAGCGCCGCGCCCACGAGCGCGTTGCGCCTGACCGACCTGTCGCTTGCACTGGACGGCTTCGATTCCCGGGCCGACACACCGGTTGCCGTGACGGTGCGCGGGCGCGTCGGGGCAGGCCGGCTGCGGATCGAGGGTGACCTGACGCCGGCGTCGCTGGCCTTCACCGGCACCCTCAGCGCGACCGGTGTGGCCGCCGGGCCGGCGCTGGCCTACGTGGAGCGGGCCTTGCCACTGCGTGCGCGCGGCGGGCGAATCGACGCCGCCGCCGCCGTGCACCTGGACGGCGGCGCCGTGCGCCTGACCGATGCACGCGTCGCCCTGCGCGGCACGCGCATCACCGACACCGCCGACACGCCCGTGATGACCCTGGGCGAAGTGGTGGCAGAGGGGATCGACCTGGATCTGGCGGCGCAGCGTCTGGCGCTGACACGCCTCGGCGGCCGCGACAACTGGCTGGCCCTCGGTCGCCGGGCCGACGGCACGCTGAACCTCGCCGCGTTGGTGGATGCCGGCGCTGCGGGCGGCCAGACGGCGGCGGCCGACACCGGTCCGTCGCCGTGGCAGATCGAACTGGGCAAGCTGGCGCTTGCCGACACCCGTATCGCCGTCACCGATGCCACGCTGTCGCCGCCACTGACACAGGACGTGACGGTTGCCCAGCTGGAAATCGGCAGCCTGACACTCGGCCAGCCGACGTCGCTGGCGCTTGCCGCCAGTCTGCCCGATGGCGCCGAACTGGCCGTGCATGGCGAGGGCCAACTGCCGGCTGGCCCGGCGCAGCTGGACATCGATGCCAACAAGCTGCCGTTGCCGCTGCTGGCGCGTTACCTGCCGGATCTCGGTCCGGTCATCCTGCGCAGCGGCACGCTGGCGGCGGAGGGCCGGTTGCAGGTGGACGACGCGGGGCCGCGTTTCGAGGGGCAGGCCAAGCTGTCGCGGGTCGAGTTGTGGGACACCGAGCGTGAAGACGTGCCGCTGAGCCTGCGCACGCTGCGCATCGACAACCTGGCGGCCAGTGCCGAGCGCGTCAGTGCCAGCAAGTTCTGGATCAACCGGCCGACCCTGCGTCTGGTCATTACCGAAAACCGGCAAAGCAACCTGGCGCGCTACGGTCCGCCGGCCCGGACCCCCGCGCCGGTCGCCGGACAGGCACCGGCCGATGCCTCCGCAGCCCCGTCGCCCGCCATGCAGTTTGCGGTCGACACGGTGCGCATCAGTCGCGGCACGCTGCGCCTGGAGGACCACAGCCTGGATCCGCATTTCGCGGTCAGCGTGCAGCAGCTGCGCGGCGACGTGGACGGGCTTTCCAGTGCCGCCACGGTCCCGAGTCGGATGTCGCTGAGCGGTCGGGTGGACGAGTACGCGCCGGCCTCGGTGACCGGCACGTTTTCGCTGCAACCCTCCCTGCAGGCGCAGTTTCAGGTCAGTCTGCGCGGGGTGGAGATGGCCACCTTCGCGCCGTATGTGACCAAGTTCGCCGGCTACCGCATCGACCGCGGCACGCTCAACGTCGAACTCGATTACACGGTGGATGGGCCGCGTATCGAGGGCGAGAACCAGATCGTGCTCGACCGCCTGGAACTCGGTGAGCGGGTGGACAGCCCCGAAGCGCTTGACCTGCCGCTGACGCTGGCGCTGTCCGTACTCAAGGACTCCGCCGGCGTGATCGATGTCGACCTGCCGGTGCGCGGCGACCTGTCGAACCCGCAGTTCGACTATGGCGCCCTCATCGGCAAGGCGGTGCGCCAGCTCATCGTCAAGGCGGCCACCGCGCCGTTCACGTTTCTGGCACGCCTGGTGGGTGGCGACACGGCCGACCTGCGCACGGTGGCCTTCCCGCCCGGCGCCGCCACGCTGCCGGACGTGCAACGCGGCCAATTGCAGCAGCTGGCGCAGGCACTGATCGCCCGCCCGCAGCTCACGCTCGACATCCGGCCGCAGGTCGACCAGGCCGACAGCCGCGCGCTGGCGCAGCAGGTCCTGCAGCAGGCGCTGGCCCAGTCCGGTGTCGACGCGGACGATGACGAGGAACAGACCGAGCGTCTGGTTGCCCTGTACCAGGCGCGTTTCGGCAGCGAGCCGCCACCGGTACCCGCGCCGGAGGGCACCCAGCCGAGTGCGCAGGCGCAGCGCGCGGCGGCGGCGCGCGCCGGGCGCGAGCGTCTGCTGGCGGCCATGGCCCCCGACGAGAACGCCATGCAGGCACTGGCGCGTGCCCGCGGCGAGGCGATCCGCGCCGTGCTGGCGCAAAATGGCGTGCCGCTGCAGCGCATGGCCATCACCGTGCCGGCGTTGCCGCAGCCGTTGCCGCCGTCCGCCGTCAGCGAGTTCGAACTCGCCAGCAGCTGACGCCGGGCACCGCACCTGCCCGACAGAGGAGCGCAAGACCGGGGCCCGGCGCGGCAACTGACGAAAACCTAAAGAAAGCAAAGCCCAGGAGGAGACGACATGACCATTTTGGTAACCGGCGGCTGCGGCCTGGTCGGCTCGTTCGCGGTGCGTGAGGCGGTGGCCCGCGGCGCCGCGGTGGCGGCCTTCGACCTGGCGCTGAAGACCGAACTGCTGGCCGACGTGCGCGACAAGGTGACCCTGGTGCAGGGCAACGTGCTGCACGCGCCGGACCTGTTCCGGGCGGCGCGCGAGCTGAAGGTCACGCGCATCCTGCACACGGCGAGTTTTCTCACCCCCGGCGCCTATGCGCGGCCGTACGCCAACGCCGAGCTGACCCTCATGGGCACGCTGAACGTGCTCGAGTGCGCCCGCGCCATGGGCATCGAGCGCGTCAGCTACGTATCCACCGGCAAGACCGGCTGGACCGGCGCGGCATTCTCGAAGACGCTGGACAGCGGCAGGTTCGATATTGCCGCCGATCCGTACGCCAGCGCCAAGGTTGGCGCCGAACTGCTGGCCAACGACTACCGCCAGCTGTACGACCTCGACGTGCGGATCCTGCGCCTGGGGGGGCAGGTCTACGGGCCGGGCTACGCTTTCGCCGGCGCCATCGGCCAGGGGCTGCAGCCGTTCATCGAGAAGCCGCTCAACGGCGAGCCGGTACGCTACGACCAGCCGGTCCTCGCCCATTCGGCGCCGATCATCCCCATGCTGTACGGGGCCGATGCCGGGCGCGGCTGCATGGCGGCCACCCTGGCCGGTGACCTGCCGCATGTGGTGTACGACATCAACGCGCCCATCGCCAGCACGCTGTATCAGGTGGTGGAGGTGATCAAGACGCTGATTCCCGGTGCCGACATCGACGTTCCGCCGGCGCCGACCGAGGCCGGGCCGTTCAGGGCCGGGCCCATAACCCCCGACCCGCGGGCGCAGGCCGACTTCGGGTACCTGCCCGAGTACGACCTCGAGCGGGGGCTGCGCGAGTACATCGCCTTCCTCAGGAGTGGCCGTTACGGGGTGGCCGCCTGATGCCGGACAATGGCGCATCCGACACGTCGGCCCGGCGGCTGGCCGGCGTCGCGCCACCCTGAGAGAGTCCCATTCCCATGAGCACCGGCACCATCCGTATCGACGAACTGACCGTCCACTGCGTGATCGGCATCATCGAGTCCGAGCGCCTGCGCGACCAGCGCATCTTCATCGACGCCGAGCTGGACACGGATTTTTCCGCCGCCGCCGCCTCCGACAGCATCGAGGACACCATCAACTACGCGGTGGTGGCCGAGCAGCTCACGCAGCTGGCGGTGGAAGGCCGCTACTACCTGGTCGAGGCCTACGTCAGTCACGCCACGGCAATGCTGCTCGAGCGTTACCCGCAGGTGACGCGCGTGCGCGTGGGCGTGCGCAAGCCGGACATCCTGCCGGCGGCGCGCAGCGTCGGGGTCAGCCTGGAGCGGCGGCGATGACGGCCGACCTGACCGGCCGGGTGGCGCTGGTAACCGGCGCCGCCCGCCGCACCGGCCGCGGGCTGGCCCTGGCCCTGGCGCGGGCCGGCGCCGACGTGGTGGTGCACTACGGTCGCTCGCAGCGCGAGGCCGAGCAGGTGGTGGCACAGATCGTCGCCGACGGCCGCAGGGCCTGGGCCATCGCCGCCGACCTGGCCCGGCCGGACGCCGCCGAGGCGCTGGTCGAGGCAACGCTGGCCGCGGCCGGACGGCTGGACATTCTGGTCAACAATGTCGGCAATTACCCGCTGGGCGATCCGCTGGGGCTGGAGCCGGACGCGTTCCGCGCCACGCTCGAGACCAACCTCACCGCGCCCTATGCGCTGATCCGCAGTGCCCGCGCCGCCCTGGCCGCCAGTGGCCAGGGTCACGTCATCAACCTCGGTTACGCCGGGGTCGAGCACCTGGTCGCCAACACCCGCGCCATGGCCTACCAGGTTTCCAAGGCCGGCCTGCTGGTGCTCACGCGTAGCCTGGCGCAGGCGCTGGGGCCGCAGGGCGTTCGCGTCAACATGATCTCGCCCGGACACCTGGACTACTCGGTGGATATTCCGGACGACATCGGCGCCCACGTGCCGCTGGCGCGCCCGGCGCAGGTGGCCGATATCGCGGGTGCGGTGTTGTTCCTGCTGTCGACGGCCGGCGGTTACATCACCGGTGCCAACATCGACGTGGCCGGCGGTTACCGGCTGAGCCTGGCCGACACCCTGGAATGAGCCGGGCGC
>NZ_JBFJTF010000093.1:0-9276 GCF_041625615.1 Immundisolibacter sp.
CCTGCTGCGCGAGCGTGTCGCCCGCAGTCCGGAGGCCATCGCCTACCGGTTCCATGAAGGCGTTGCCTGGCAGGCGCTGACGTGGAAACAGCTGGCGGCCCGGGTGGGGCGCTTCCAGGCGGCTCTGCGGGCCGAGGGGCTGGCCCCCGGCAGCCGGGTGGCGGTGATGCTGCCGAATGGGCCGGACTGGGTGTGCTTCGACCTGGCCGCGTTGTCACTCGGTCTGGTGGTGGTGCCGCTGTACCGTGGCGATCGTCCCGACAATGCTGCGTATGTGCTCGAGCATGCCGGCGCCTGCCTGCTGCTGGCCGATGCCGCCGAATGCTGGGAGGGGTTGGTCCGGCATGGTGGGCTGGCTGGCCTTCGGCGGGTGGTGCTGACTGACGGCGACGTGGATGGGGGGCGTGTGCAGCGGCTGGATCGCTGGTTGCCGGCGCACGGCGAGTTCAGGGTGGAATGCAGCGACGGCGACGCGCTGGCCAGCATTGTCTACACGTCCGGTACCACCGGGCGTCCCAAGGGGGTGATGCTGAGCCATCACAACCTGTTGTGGAACGCGGCGGCGGCCGAGTGCATGTCGCCGGTGGCGCCTGACGATCTGTTTCTGTCCTTCTTGCCGTTGTCGCACACGCTCGAGCGCACGGTCGGGTATTACCTGCCGATGCTGGCCGGCGCCACGGTGGCGTTCTCTCGTGGCATCGAACACCTGGCCGATGATCTGAAGGCCGTGCGGCCGACGCTGCTGGTGAGCGTGCCGCGCGTGTTCGAGCGTACCGCCAGCGCCGTGCGTGGCGCGCTGGCAGGCCGTCCGGCGCCGCTGCGCTGGGCCTTCGAGGCCACCGTCGCCCTGGGCTGGCGCGATTTCGAGCGCCAGCAGGGGCGCGCCGCCGGCACACCGCTGTTGATGCTGTTGCCGCTGTTGCGGCGGGTGCTGGCCAGGCCGGTACTCGAGCGGTTGGGTGGGCGTCTGCGGTTGGCCATCTGTGGCGGGGCTGCCTTGCCGCCAACCGTTTCAAGGTTGTTCATCGGTCTCGGGCTGCCGCTGCTGCAGGGTTACGGTCTGACCGAGGCGAGCCCGGTGCTGACCGTCAACACACTGGACGCCAACCGGCCGGACAGCGTCGGTCTGGCACTGCCGGACGTGGAGCTGCGCTTGTCCGGCGAGGGAGAGTTGCTGGCGCGAAGCCCTGGCCTAATGGCCGGTTACTGGCGCGATGCCGACGCCAGCGCGACGGCGCTGGATGCCGATGGCTGGCTGCACACCGGCGACCTGGCCGCGCAACGCGGCAGGCACTGGTACATCACCGGCCGGCTGAAGGACATCATCGTGCTCGCCAACGGCGAGAAGGTGCCGCCGGTGGACATCGAGCATGCGCTGATGCGGGATCCGCTGATTCACCAGGCGATGCTGGTCGGTGAAGGGCGGCCGTGGCTGGCGGCGGTGCTGGTGCTGCAGGCCGAGTCATGGGCGCTTCTGGCGTGCGAACTCGGTCTTGATCCGCGGGACGAGGCGGCGCTCGCCGAGCCGCAGGCGGAAAAGGCGGTGCTGGCGCGCGCCGAGGCGGCCCTGCACGCGTTTCCCGGGTATGCGCGGCTGCGTCGCGTGCACTTGACGCTGGAAGAGTGGACCGAGGCCAACGGCCTGCTGACCGCCACCCACAAGTTGCGGCGGTCGCAGTGCCTGGCGCGCTATCGGGCCGCTATCGAAGGTTTCTACGAGGGCTGAACGCCTGGTGGGCGTTCAGCCCATCTGGCGTTCGCGAATCTCGGCCAGCGACTTGCAGTCGATGCACAGCGTGGCGGTGGGCCGCGCTTCCAGGCGGCGAAGGCCGATCTCGGCGCCACACGATTCGCAATACCCGTACTCGCCGGTGTCGACCTCGTCCAGCGCTTCCTCGATCTTGCGGATCAGTTTGCGCTCGCGGTCGCGGGTGCGCAGCTCCAGGGTCATCTCAGACTCCTGCGTGGCACGGTCGGTCGGGTCCGGGTAATTGATGGTCTCGTCCTGCATGCGGTGACGGGCACGGTCCATTTCGGCGGTCAGCTCGTCGCGCCAGGCCCGCAGGATTTGCCGGAAATGCTCCTTCTGCGGCTCGCTCATATAGGCTTCGCCCTTCTTGGGCTGGTAGGGCGCGAAGCCGGTTTTCGGAGACTCGGTCATCCCCATGTTGGGACTCCAGATGTGCAGCCCGGCGCCGGTCAGGGTGCAGGGGGTTTCTTTCAGAGGGCGCGCGATTCTAAAGCATACCGGGCGGCCCACCAAGATGGCTGGGGCAGTTCGACCGACGGCGGCATGATAAACTGCCCGGCTACGCGACGCGGCGCAGCCAGTTTTGGGCGGTCGGCCAGAGGGCTGGGTTGCCCGGCTGCGCGTGCGCATGAACCCTGTTTCAACACAGCGTAAAGGGAGCTGCCCCATGGGCAAATCGCGGCCGTTGTCGCCCCATTTGACGGTCTACCGGCCGCTGATCGGTAGCTATACCTCCATTCTCCACCGCGCCAGCAGCGCGGCATTGCTCGGCGGTTTGGTCTTCATGGCTGCCTGGTTGTTGGCCGTCGCCCAGGGCGGTGCGCTGTTCGACGTGCTGTCGGCACTGTGGGGCAGCGTGGTGGGCAAGGTCATGCTGTTTGGCTGGACCTTCTGCGCCTTTTTCTACGCCGCGCAGTGGATTCGCCATTTCGCCTGGGATCTCGGTTACGGCTTCGAGCTGGACACGGCGCGCCTGACCGGCCATCTGGCGGTGGCCGGTTCCGCCGCCGCGACCGTGTTGGTGTGGCTGTACATTGCCATGAGGGCCGGCTGATGACGCAGTTTCGTTCCGCGCGCTCGTTGGCGCATGGCGCTGGTGCGGCCGGCGCGGGTACCGGCGCGTTTTTCTGGGAGCGTCTGACTGCCGCGGCGCTGGTCGTGCTCGGCGCCGTGTTGCTGGTGCAGTTGTTGTGCCTGAGCGCGGGTGGCGTGACCCTGGTCGAGGCGCGCGCCTGGGTGGCGGCGCCGTTCAGCGGCGGCCTTCTGCTGCTGTTCTTTTTAATTGCCATGATCAACGCCTACCTGTGCAGCCGGGTGCTGATCGAGGACTACGTCCACGTGCCGGCGCTGAACCTGCTGGCGCTGATCGGCCTGCTGGTGCTGACAGTGGGGCTCGGTGCCGTGGCAGTGGTGTCGGTGCTGCGCGTGATGTTCGGACAGTGAGTAACGGAATGAGCAGCGACTACACCCTCACCGACCATCGCTTCGATGTGGTGGTCGTCGGCGCCGGCGGCGCCGGCCTTCGTGCCACCTTCGGCATGGCAGCCGAGAACATGTCGGTGGCCTGTCTGTCCAAGGTCTTCCCCACCCGCTCGCATACCGTGGCGGCGCAAGGCGGCATCAACGCAGCGCTCGGCAACATGGTCGAGGACGACTGGCGCGACCATTTCTACGACACGGTCAAGGGCTCGGACTGGCTGGGCGACCAGGACGCCATCCAGTACATGTGCCAGCACGCCATCCCGGCGGTGATCGAACTCGAGAACGCGGGCATGCCGTTCTCGCGCACCGAGGACGGCAAGATCTACCAGCGCCCGTTCGGTGGCCAGTACCAGGCGGATCACAAGACGCCGGCGCAGCGCACCTGCGCCGCCGCCGACCGTACCGGTCATGCCATGCTGCACACGCTGTACCAGCAGTCGCTCAAGCACAAGGCACAGTTCTTCGTCGAATTCTTCGCCGTCGACCTGATGACCGACGACTCCGGGCGGGTCATCGGCGTCGTTGCCTACGACATGATCGAGGGGCGCCTGCACCGCTTTTTCGCCCGTGCCGTGGTGCTGGCCACCGGCGGCTACGGGCGGGCGTACCAGTCCTGCACCGCGGCGCACATCTGTACCGGTGACGGTCTGGCGCTGGCGGCGCGCATCGGCGTGCCGCTGCAGGACATGGAGATGGTGCAGTTCCATCCGACCGGCATTTACCCGGCCGGATGCCTGATTACCGAGGGCGCACGCGGTGAGGGCGGCTACCTGACCAACGCCAACGGCGAGCGGTTCATGGAGCGCTACGCGCCGAGCGCCAAGGATCTGGCCTCGCGCGACGTGGTGTCGCGCGCCATGACGGTGGAAATCCTCGAGGGTCGCGGCTGCGGTCCCGACAAGGACCACATCATGCTGCACCTGGAGCATCTGGGTGCCGAAACGCTGCACGAGCGCCTGCCGGGCATCTCCGAGACGGCGCGCATCTTCGCCAACGTGGACGTCACGCGCGAGCCGATTCCGGTGCTGCCGACCGTGCACTACAACATGGGCGGCATACCGACCAATTACCACGGCGAGGTCATCAACCAGGACGGCAACGGCAACGACGTGGTGGTGCCCGGCCTGTTCGCCATCGGCGAGGCCGCCTGCGTGTCGGTGCACGGCGCCAATCGCCTGGGGGCCAACAGCCTGCTGGACATCATCGTGTTCGGCCGGGCCGCCGCGCTGCGTCTGAAGGACACGCTGCCGACCCTGCCGGAGCCGAAGATCACTCCGGACGCCGGCCAGGTGGGCATCGAGCGCTTCGAGCGCATGCGCAGCGCCAAAGGCCGTCATTCGCCGGCCGAGATCCGCGACCGCATGCAGCGCACCATGCAGCAGCGCTGCGCGGTGTTCCGCAAGGAAGATACGCTGCAGGCCGGTGTCACGGAAATTCGTGAGGCGGCGGCCATGCTGCCGGAAATCGGACTGACCGATCACGGCCTGGTGTTCAACACCGACCTGGTGGAGGCGCTGGAGCTGGAAAACCTGCTGACCGTCTCGCTGGCCACCATGGATTGCGCCGCGGCGCGCAAGGAGTCGCGCGGTGCCCACGCACGCGACGATTACCCGGAGCGTGACGATGCCAACTGGATGAAGCATTCGCTGGCCTGGGTGCCGGACGTGGTCGGAGGCCAGGTGCGCCTGGGCTACCGCGCCGTGACCGCCAGCACCCTGACCGATGAAGTCTCCCCCATCCCGCCCATGAAGCGGGTGTACTGAGCGCTGAGGACCGACAAGATGGCGGAAAAAGCCCGCGTCGAACGCGAGCAGCTGGCGGCGCAGCCGGGGCAGGCCCCGGCCGCCGGCAAGGTGGTGTTCGAGATCTACCGCTACGACCCCGAGTCGGATCAGGCGCCGCGCACGCAGCAGTACGAGGTCGACCTCGACGAGTGCGGGCCGATGGTGCTGGACGCCCTGCTGCACATCAAGAACCGCCAGGACGGCAGCCTTACCCTGCGTCGTTCCTGCCGCGAGGGCGTGTGCGGGTCGTGTGCCATGAACATCGACGGCGTCAACACGCTGGCCTGCACCAAGGCCACGGCCGACTGTCGCAGCACGCACGTGCGCGTGTTCCCGCTGCCGCATCAGGAGGTCATCAAGGACCTGGTGCCGGATCTGACGCATTTCTATGCCCAGTACGCGGCGCTCGAGCCGTGGCTGAAGAGCGAAACCCCGCCGCCGTCCGGGCGTGAACATCGCCAGTCGCGCGAGGATCGCAGCGAGCTCGACGGCCATTACGAGTGCATCCTGTGCGCCTGCTGCTCGACATCGTGCCCGTCCTACTGGTGGAACTCGGACCGTTTCTTCGGCCCGGCCAGCCTGCTGGCGGCGCACCGCTGGATCATCGACAGCCGTGACGAGGCGCAGGGTGAACGGCTCGACCAGCTCGAGGATCCGTTCCGGCTGTACCGCTGTCACACCATCATGAACTGCACCAGCGCCTGTCCGAAGGGCCTGAATCCGGCCAAGGCCATCGCCGACATCAAGAAGCGGCTGGTGCAGCGCCACCTGTAAGCTAAGCCGCCGCCCGCCCCCATGCCGCAGGCTGCACCGGCCACGCCGCTGGCGCGCTACCGCTGGGAGACCACGCAGCCGGACTTCGTCGCCGACCCGCAGCAGGATGCCGCGGCCGGTCGCCTGGACGCGCTGCTGGCGCGTATCGAGCAGGCGCCGCGGCGCGTGTCCTGGCTGGCGCGGCTCACCGGCCGCGCGCAGACGCCTTCCTGTGCCGGTGCCTACCTGTGGGGTGGCGTCGGCCGCGGCAAGAGTTACCTGCTCGACCTGTTCTTCGATTGCGTGCCCGGCGAGCGCAAGCGCCGGCTCCACTTCCATCAGTTCATGCAGGCGGTGCATGCCGAGCGTCGTCGCCTGGGCGACGTGCCGGACCCGCTGCCACGCATTGCGGACGGCTGGGCGCAGCAGGCGCGGGTGCTGTGCTTCGACGAGTTCCAGGTGCACGACGTGGCCGACGCCATGCTGCTCGGCGGCCTGCTGCAGGGGCTGCTGGAACGCGGCGTGTTCCTGGTGGTCACGTCCAACCGGCGGCCCGATGACCTTTACCTGCACGGTCTGCAGCGGGCGCGGTTTCTGCCGACCATCGCGCTGCTCAAGGAACGGCTCGATGTCATCGAGCTCAACGGCCCCACCGATTACCGGCACCGCGCGCTGCAGGACGTGACGCGCTATCTGACCCCGCTCGGCCCGGCGGCGCGTGCTGGCATGGAACAGGCGTTCAGGCATCTGGTGCCCGAGCACGACAAGACCGCGCCGCTGCAGGTGAACGGGCGGATGGTGGCGGTGCATCGGCGCGGCAGCGACGTGGCCTGGTTCGAGTTCGATGCCCTGTGCCGCACGGCGCGCAGCGCGGCTGATTACCTGGAACTGGCCGAACGCTTTCACACCGTGTTGCTGTCCGGCGTGCCACAGCTGACGGCCGACGAGTACGACGTGGCGCACCGGTTCATGAACCTGGTCGACGTGCTGTACGACCAGGGCGTGAATCTCGTGGTGTCGGCCGCCGCGCCGCCGACCGAGCTGTACCCGGGCGAACGGATGGGGTTCGAGTTCCAGCGCACGGTGAGCCGGCTCATCGAAATGCAGTCCGACGCCTGGCCCGGTGACAGGCGCAAGTCCTGAGCACCCGGTGGCGGTGCTCGCCGCGCCGGGCGATCGCCGCCCGAAGGCACTGGCCGGCCGTCTTGGCCTGCCGCTGGTCGATGCCGCGTCCGGCGCCGGCCTGTTGCTGGCCTACGGCGAGCAAGGCCTGGAGTTGCGCGCGCCCGGGCGCCGCCTGAAGCCGCTGCGGGTCGATTTCGCGCAGATCGGCCACCATGGCGGCGGCGAGTTGCTGCGCGCGACGCGCGTCAAGCGGCGCCCGGCGCGCCTGCTTGATCTCACAGCGGGACTTGCCACGGACGCCTTTCGGCTGGCGCGGGCCGGTTTCGAGGTGATGGCCTGTGAGCGTGAGCCGGTGATCCACGCCCTGGTCGAGGACGCGCTCGGCCGTGCGCCGACCCTGCCGGGGCCCGGTTGTATTGAGCTGCGGCTCGCCGATGCGCGTGCCGTGCTGGCCGAGCCGGCGCTGCCGGCGCCGGATGTCGTTTACATCGACCCCATGTTCCCCGGCGAGGGGCGCACCGCCCTGCCGCGGCGGGAGCTGCAACTGGTGCGCGAACTGACCGGTGACGACGATACCGGCGTCGAGCTGCTGGCACGTGCCCGCTCACGGGCCACGCGACGGGTGGTGGTCAAGCGGCCGTTGCACGCGCCGGCGCTGGCGCCGGATGCGGACCTCGTGTTCAAGGGCCGGGCGGTGCGCTTCGACGTGTACCTGGCGGGTGGTGCGGCGCCGTAGCGTCACGTTTCTGCCGCACGCGGCCGGTAAACTCACGGGTTTGCCGGGGAAGCCCGGCTCGGTGCAGGGAATCCCGGAGTTCGTCATGTCGCAGGCATCCTCTGCCGTCAACCGTTCCCCGTTGGGCATCTTCGAGCGCTATCTGAGCGTCTGGGTGGCCGCCGCCATGCTGGCCGGCGCGCTGCTCGGCAATGTGCTCCCGGCGCCGTTCGTCGCGCTGGCACGCCTCGAGTACGCGTACGTCAACCTGCCGGTGGCGGTGCTCATCTGGGCCATGATTTTCCCAATGATGGTCAGCGTCGATTTCGCCGCCGTGCGGCGCGTCGGCGAGCGGCCGCGGGGCCTGCTGATCACATTGACCGTCAACTGGCTGATCAAGCCGTTCACCATGGCCGCCCTGGCCTGGCTGTTTTTCGGGCCGCTGTGGGGTGACTGGGTCGGCCCAGAGCTGGCGCAGTCCTACATCGCGGGCATGATTCTGCTCGGCGCGGCGCCCTGCACGGCCATGGTGTTCGTGTGGAGCAACCTGACCCGTGGCGATCCCAACTACACCCTGGCGCAGGTGGCCGTGAACGACCTGATCATGGTGTTCGCCTTCGCGCCCATCGTGGCGCTGCTGCTTGGGGTCACCCAGGTAACGGTGCCGTGGACAACGCTGCTGCTGTCGGTGCTCCTGTACGTGGTGATTCCGTTGCTGGCCGGCAACCTGATGCGACGCCGGTTGTTGCGTCGCGGCGGCGCGGCGGCGGTGCAGGCGTTCACCGCGCGCATCAAGCCGTTGACCGTGGCCGCGTTGGTGCTGACGGTTGGCCTGCTGTTCGCCTTTCAGGGGCCAACGCTCAGTCAGCGTCCGCTCGACATTGGGTTGATTGCCGTTCCCCTGTTGCTGCAGACGGCGCTGATCTTTGGCATCGGTTTCTTGTGGGCGCGGGCCTGGCGGGTGCCGCTGGCGGTCGCCGCGCCGGCGGCGTTGATCGGTACCTCCAATTTCTTCGAGCTGGCGGTGGCAGTGGCGATCAGCCTGTTCGGGTTGCACTCGGGCGCCGCGCTGGCGACCGTGGTCGGTGTGCTGGTCGAGGTGCCGGTCATGCTGGCGCTGGTGGCGTTGGTCAATCGCACGCGCGCCTGGTATGAGCGGGGGCTGCCGCAGGCGGTGGCGCCAACCGGATAGCGGGCGTCCTGTGGCATGCTGGCCGCACGTGTCCGTTACAGGGTTCCGTGATGAAACGGATGCCAGAAGTTCGCAGTTTCATGACCCCGTTTCCGCACGCCATAGCGGCCGATGCACCGCTGTCCCAGGCACGCGAGTTCATGAACCACCATCGCCTGCACCATCTGCCGGTGCTCGACGGTGCCCGTTTGGCGGGTGTGATCAGCGACCGCGACATCAAGTTGCTGCTCGGCATTGATCCCGATTACGCAGGGGCCAGTGGGCTCACCGTGCGTGAGGCGATGGCGGCCGATGTCTACGTGGTGGATCTGCACACACCACTGGATCAGGTGCTGGACGCACTGGTGACGCGGCGCATCGGCTCGGCACTGGTCACGCGCAAGGGGCGGCTGGCGGGCGTGTTCACCGTCACCGATGCCTGTCGGGAGCTGGCAAGCCTGCTGCGCGCGCAATGTCCGCCGCCGCCACTGCCGCC
>NZ_JBFJTF010000094.1:0-9233 GCF_041625615.1 Immundisolibacter sp.
CCATGTACATGCACCGCACCGGCCACTGGCTGGGCATGGACGTACACGACGTCGGCGAATACAAGCTCGGCGATGCCTGGCGGGTGTTCGAGCCCGGCATGGTCACCACCATCGAGCCGGGCCTGTACATCGCCGCCGGCACGCCCGGCGTCGACAAACAGTGGTGGGACATCGGCATCCGCATCGAGGACAACGTCGTGGTGACCCGGCGCGGGCACGAGATCACCACCGGCGGCGTGCCCAAGACGGTGGCCGACGTCGAGGCCCTGATGGCCGGCCCATGACGACCGACTGCGATGTGCTGATCGCCGGTGCCGGACCGGCCGGCGCCGCCCTGGCGCTGGCGCTGTCCCCGCTGGCGCTGCGGGTATGCCTGGCCGACGCGGCGCCCGACCCGACTGCCGACACGCCCGACCGACGCGCCCTGGCGCTGGCGCTCGGCAGCCAGCGCATCCTGGCCGGCCTCGACGCCTGGCCGGCGCTGGTGCCACTGGCGACACCGATCAGCGCCATCGCCGTCACCCAGCGCGGCTGGCCGGGCGTCACCCGCCTCGACGCCCGCGCCGTGCGGGAACCGGCACTCGGTTACGTGGTCGGCGACCGCGCCCTGCAGCGGGCGCTGCTGGCGCGCCTGACGGACTGCCCGGTGCAGCGCCTGCCGGCGGCGGTCGGGGCCATCACCCCGGACGGCGAGCGGCTCGAGGTCACCCTGGCCACCGCGAACGGCAGCCCGCAGCGGCTGACGACGCGTCTGCTGGTGGCTGCCGACGGCAGCGGGTCGGCCGTCTGTCGCCTGGCCGGCCTGGCCACGCAGCAGCGCGAGCTGCCGGACAGCGTGCTGCTGGCGCACCTGCACACCGACCGCCCGCACCACGGCGTGGCGCATGAACGCTTCGCCGACGGCCGGGCGCTGGCCCTGCTGCCGGCCCCCGGCGCCTGTGACTACACCCTGGTCTGGACACTGCCGCACGCGCGCGCGGCCGACCTGGCCGCGCTGCCACCGTCCATCGTCGCGCCCATGCTGCAGGACGTCCTCGGCTGGCGTGCCGGACGCGTGCGCCGGCTCGACCAGATGCGCTGCGTGCCGCTGCGCGAGCAGTGGCTGACGCAGGCCACCGGCACGCGTCTGCTGGCCATCGGCAACGCCGCCAACACGCTGCACCCGATCGCCGCCCAGGGGTTCAATTCCGGCCTGCGCGACGTGGCAACCGTCGCCGAACTGCTGGCCGGGGCACGCCGCGCGGATGACGACCCCGGGTCCGACACGCTGCTGGCCGCCTACCAGCGCCGGCGCGAGGCCGACTGGCGACGCCTGCGCCTGGCCACCGGCTGGCTGCCGCGGCTGTTCGAGAACCCGGCACCGCCACAGGCGGCCGCCCGCAGCCTCGCCCTGGCAGCGCTGGACCTGTGCGGGCCGCTGAAGCGGCACCTGATGCGTCGCGCCATGGGCCTGCACGGACCGCAGGGTCCCCTGCAGCGGGGGCGCTGGCCGTGACCGACAGCGACGTCGTCATCGTCGGCGGCGGCATCACCGGCGCCGCCGCCGCCGTGGCGCTGGCCGGCGCCGGCGCGCGTGTGACGCTGCTCGATCGGCAGGCGCCGCCCGCGCCGGCGGCCAGCGGCGCGCCGCTCGACCTGCGCGTCAGCGCCATCCACGCCGCGGCCGCCGCTTGGCTCACGCACCTGGGCGCCTGGCCACTCGTGCCGGCCAGCCATCGCTCGCCGTTCGGCAGCATCCAGGTGTGGGATGCCGGCTCGCGCGGCCGCATCGGCTTTGACAGTGCCGACCTCGGCCAGCCGTGGCTGGGCCACATCGTCGAGAACCGCGCCCTGGTGGCCGCCCTGCACGCACGCCTGGCCGCCCTGCCAACGGCGCGGCTGCGGGCACCGGCACGGCTCGAGGACTGGCGCACCGATGAGCACGGCGTCCACCTGCGGCTGGAGGACGGCAGCCACCTGCACGCGCGGCTGCTGGTCGGCGCCGACGGTGCCGACTCGCCGCTGCGCCTTGGCGCCGGCATCGCCAGTCACGACACGCCGTACGGCCAGTGCGCGGTGGTGTGCAATGTCGGCACCGAAAGGCCACACGACGCCATCGCCCGCCAACGCTTCCTGGCGACCGGACCGCTGGCTTTCCTGCCGCTGGCCGACGGCCGCAGCGCCGTCGTCTGGTCGACCACCACGGACGCGGCGACCCGCCTGGCGGCCTTGCCGGAAGCGCAGTTCGCACAGGAGCTGGAGGCGGCCTTCGAGGGACGGCTGGGCGCCGTGACGACCGTCGGCGAACGCGCCGTGCTGCCGCTGCGCGGGCGCCTGGCGGAACGCTACGTCGGCCCGCGCCTGGCGCTGCTGGGCGACGCCGCGCACGTGGTGCACCCGATGGCCGGGCTCGGCGCCAACCTGGGCCTGGGAGACGCGGCGCAGCTGGCCCGCATCGTCAGCGACGCCCTGCGTGCCGGACGCGACCCGGGCGCCGCGGACGGCCTGCTGCGCTACCAGCGGACACGGCGCGCCCAGAACCTGCCGGTGGTGCAGGCCATCGGCGCGCTGCATCGCCTGTTCGGCGCCACGGCAGCGCCACTGCGGGCACTGCGCGGCGCCGGACTGCGCCTGACCGACCACGCCGCACCGCTCAAACGCGCCTTGACCGCTGCCGCCTGCGGACTGGACGACACCGCCTTCGACCACTGATTGCCCGGGAATTTCCGCGCTCGAAGGCCGGCCCGGGGTGGCCGGCCCGGCAACGCAGGCAGTGCACGGACCCGGGTAGTTCTTCGCGAACCCCGCGCGTCAGTCAGACGCCACCAGCGTGCGCCCCAGCCGCGCCGCCAGCTGACCTGCCAGACGTTCGCCAACGACGACCGGATCGGCCGCCGCCGGCTGCAGGTCGCGCAACTGCGTCACCGCCAGACCCGCGTAACCGCAGGGGTTGATGCGGGCGAACGGCGCCAGGTCCATCGCCACGTTGAAGCTCAGGCCGTGGTAACAGCAGCCACGCCGCACGCGAAGACCAAGCGCGGCGATCTTGGCATCGGCCACGTACACACCGGGCGCGCCCGCGCGCCGCTCGGCGACAACGCCGCACTTCGCCAGCAGATCGATCACCGCCTGCTCGAGCGTGTCGACCAGGCGCTTCACGCCCAGGCCGGCCCGCTGCAGGTCCAGCAGCGTGTACAACACCACCTGGCCGGGACCGTGATACGTCACCTGGCCACCCCGGTCGCAGCGCAGCACCGGCACCGCGCCGGCGTCGAGCACGTGCTCGGGCTTGCCGGCCAACCCCAGGGTGAACACGGGCGGGTGCTCGAGCAGCCACAGCTCGTCGGCGGTGGTGGCGTCACGCCGGTCGGTGAACGCCTGCATGGCAGCCAGGGTGTCGGCGTACGCCACCTGCCCCAACCGGCGCAGGCAAAGCACGCTCACTGGGCGCGCAGCTCGGCCTTGAGCGCCTGGTAGGCATCCCACACGCGGCGCCAGACCGCACCCGGCAGGCCATCGCCCACGGGTACGCCGTCGAGCCGCGTCACCGGCAACACCTCCTTGGTGGAACTGGACAGCCAGATCTCGTCGGCCACCAGCAGTTCCTTCAGGCGCAGCGGGCGTTCATCGACCCGCAGGTCGACCTGCGCCGCCAGCTCCAGCACCAGATCACGCGTGATGCCGTGCAACAGCCAGTTGCTCGGCGGCGGTGTCACGACGGCGCCTTCGATCACGGCAAACACGTTGCTGGCCGCGCCCTCGGTCACCCAGCGGCCGCGGTGCAGGATGGCCTCGTCGGCGCCCACGTCGATGGCCTGCTGACGCAGCAGCACGGCGCCCTGCAGCGCGATCGACTTGATCTGGCACCACTGCCAGCGCATATCAGCGCAGCTGATGGCCTTCAGCCCCTGATCCAGCTGCACCGCCGGCACCGGCTTCAGTGGCCGCGGGATGGCGAACACCGTCGGTGGACAGTCGGGAAAGGCGTGGTCGCGCGGCGCCACGCCACGGGTAACCTGCAAATACACCGACGCGTCGCCGCCACCGTGACGGTCGAGCAGTTCGGTCAACAGCTGGACCCATTCACGCGCCGCGTGGGGATTCTTGATGCGGGCATCGGCCAGACTGCGCTCGAGCCGCGCCACGTGGGCCTCCAGGCGCAGGTAACGCCCACCATAGGCCGGGATCACCTCGTAGACACCGTCGCCATATACAAACCCGCGATCGAGCGGGTGCACGCGTGCCTGCGACAACGGCAAAAAAACGCCATCGAGCAGGACGGTGATCTGCTCCTCGTCCGGCAGGGCGGCCCTCATGACGTCATTCCTGCCACCACAGGCGCACCGCGTCGATGGCGCGCCGGACCAGCCCGCCTTCCTCGACCGCCTGCAGGGCGACCAGCGGGCGCTCGAGCAGCACCTCGTCCCCCAGCTTGACGCGCAGCACCCCCTGCGAAGAGCCCTGCGCCACCGGCGCCATCAGGCGCGGCGCCACCTCGACCGAGGCGGTCAGCTCGTCGTACTGGCCGCGTGGCACGGTGATGTAGAGGTCCTCGGCAAGACCGAGCGGCACCGCCCGCTGCTCGCCACCGAACACCGGTGCATCGGTGCGCTTCTCGCCGACCGGGAACAGGCGGTGGGTCTCATAGAACCGAAAGCCCCAGTTGAACAAGGCCTGCGCCTCGCGAAAGCGCGAGCGGTCGCTGTCGCTGCCCATGACGACGGCGATCAGCCTCATGTCCTCGTCCTGCCGCGACGCCACCAGGCAGTAACCGGCAGCCTCCGTGTAGCCGGTCTTCAGCCCGTCCACCTTGCTGTCCCAGAACAGCAGCCGGTTGCGGTTGGGTTGGGTGATGTTGTTCCAGGTAAACGACTTGAAGGCATACCAGGGGTAATAGTCGGGGAAGTCGCGGATGGTGGCCGCGGCCAGGCGCGCCATGTCCAGCGCGCTCGAGTAATGGTTTTCCGCCGGCAGGCCGTGCGAATTGACGAAATGGGTGTTGGTAAGGCCCAGGCGCTGCGCCTCGGCGTTCATCAGATCGGCGAACACCGCCTCGGTGCCCGCCATGTGCTGGGCCAGCGCCAACGTCGCGTCGTTGCCGGATTGCGTCAGCACGCCGTGAACCAACACTTCCACCGGCACCGGCTTGGCCGGATCGATGAAGCTGCGCGAGCCACCGGTGCGCCAGGCCTCGGTGCTGATGGTGATCTCATCCTCAAGCTTGATGTCGCCCTGCTTGAGGGCGTCGAAAGCGAGGTAGGCCGTCATGATCTTGGTCAGGCTGGCCGGCGGCTGCGGCACCTCACCGTTCGTGTCCACCAACACCTGACCGGTGTGGTAGTCGTAAAGCACGTAACTGCGCGCGCCCAGCTGCGGGGCGCTGGGCACCGGCGTCGCCGCAGCGACGCTGCAGACCAGGAACGACACGCCGAGAATCGGAGCCTTGAAAGAAAATTTGAACTGCATAAGGTCGTCGCAGGTTGAGGAATTGCGGATGCCTCACCGACATCCGGAGAACACATTACAGGGCCGGTTACGCGGTGGGTCCCGGCACACTCAGGGCAGGCGAAGGGCCGGCAGGCCCAACGCAGCCAACCGTGCCGTCAGCTGATCGGCCATCGACGGCGCCACCGGACCCAGGCGCACCTTGTGCAACGACCGACCGCCACTGCGCTCGACCTGCACCTGCACGGGCGTCAGCGCCTCGGCACGCAGGCGACTGGCCACCCGCTGCGCGGCGTCCGCGTCGCCAAAGGCTCCAACCTGCAGGTAAACCCCGCCGGTCATGGCCCGCTGCGGCGGTGCCGGCGTACCGCCTGGCACGAGCGCCTGGACAAGGACCGGACCACTGCCGTCCCCGACCAGGCCAAGCTTGGCCGCCGCGGCATAGGACAGGTCGATCACACGTCCGCGCCGAAACGGGCCCCGATCGTTAATTCTAACGACCACACTGCGGCCATTGCCCAGATGCGTGACCCGCACGTAACTCGGAATGGGCAGCGTCGGGTGGGCGGCGGTCATGGCCAGCATGTCGTAACGCTCGCCGTTGGCCGTCGGCCGGCCGTGAAACTCCCGCCCGTACCAGCTGGCGGTGCCGCGCGCCTGGTACCCGGCGGCGCTGGCCAAGGGGCGGTACTCGACGCCATCGATCGTGTACGGACGCAGGCACGGCCGGCACAGCGGCTCGTCGCGCGGCACGGCGTCCGGAATGTTGCTGACATCGACCGGCCGCAGCGGCGGCCCATCCTGGCGGTAATCCGGCCCCCGTCGCGCCCCGGGGCCGGCACACCCCGCAAGCACCGCCAGCACCAGTATCAGCGCGGCACATCCGAAACCCGGCACCCCACGCCAGGGTCGTCCGGTGTCCCTGCGTGGCACGACCACCCTCAGCGGCGACTCACCGAGCCGCCGACTTCCGCTCACCGATGGCCGCCGCCAGTTGGGTTACCGCCATGGCGTATAACGCACTGTGGTTGTAGCGGGTGATGGCATAGAAATTGTCGAAACCAAGGTGGTATTCGTCCCCCTGGTCGCCCTCCAGACGAATCACCGCGGCCTTCAGCGTCGCGCCGTCCGCGGCGTGTCCGGCACTGACCCCGCGCGCGCGCAGCTCTTGCAGGGTCAACGCCGGCTTCAGGCCGGCATCGGCCAAGCCGGCGGCCTCGGCCGTGACCGTTGCCGGCACACTGATCGGCTGCCCGCGCTGCCAGCCATGACGGCGCAGATAGTTGGCCACGCTGCCGATGGCATCGGCCGTGCTGTGGAGCAGGTCACGGTGGCCGTCCTGATCGAAGTCCACCGCGTAGGCGCGGTAACTGGATGGAATGAATTGCGGCAAACCGAGCGCCCCCGCGTAGGAACCGGTGACCGTGACCGGATCGATGCGCTCCTCGCGCCCGAGCAGCAACAAGTGGCGCAGTTCGCGACCGAAAAACGCACTGCGCGACATGCCGGCCACGGCCAGCGTGGTCAGCGCGTCGAGCGCCCGGTAGCTGCCGGTCACCGCGCCGTAGCGGGTTTCGACACCGATGATGGCCGTGATCACTTCCGCCGGCACACCGTGCTCGGCCTGCGCCCTGTCCAACAGGTCGGCATGCTGGCGCCAGAACGCGACGCCACCGTCGATACGCTGCTCGGTCAGAAAAATCGGCCGGTAGCGCGACCAGGGCATCTTCTCGGCCGGCCGGGTAATGGCATCGATGATGCTCTGCTTGAACTCGGCCTGCGCGAACAGGTGTTCGAGGGCCTCGCGTTCGAAGCCGTCCTCCTGCACCAGGGTCGCGACCAGCTCCTGCAGCGGCGGATGATCCGCCAGCGGCACCGCCGCCGCCGGCCCCGTGCCGCCCAGCATCAACACGAACGCGAGCGTGCGGCCGCGCATCAGGCGGGCCACAGTTTTCGATGGGCACGAATGCCCATCAGCATGCCGAATCCGAGCATCAGGGTAACCATGGACGTGCCTCCGTAACTGACCAGGGGCAACGGCACTCCGACCACCGGGAACAAGCCGCTGACCATGCCGATGTTGACCAGAACATAAACAAAAAAGGTACACACCAGTCCACCGCCCAACAACCGGCCGAAGCCATCGCTGGCCTGCATGGCGATGTGCATGGCACGGGCGATGATAAAGCCGTACAGCAGCAACAGGCCGATGACCCCGAGCAAGCCGAATTCCTCCCCGAACACGGCGAACACGAAATCGGTGGCGCTCTCGGGAAGGAAGTGCAGGCGCGTCTGCGACCCCTCCAGCCAGCCCTTGCCGTAGAAGCCGCCGGACCCGATGGCTATCTTTGACTGGATGATGTGATAGCCGGTACCCAGCGGGTCGCGCTCGGGATCGAACAGCGTGAGTACCCGCTGGCGCTGGTAGTCGTGCATTCCGAACAGCCACAGCAACGGCAGGCCGGATGCCACCAGCACCCCGAACAGGCCGATGAGCCGCCAGCTGAGCCCGGCAAGGAACAGCACCGACAGTCCACCCGCCGCCACCAGCAGTGACGTACCCAGGTCCGGCTGCGCCGCGATCAGCAGTGTCGGCACCATCAACAGGGCAACCGCAATGGCCACGTCGCGCGGCGCCGGCGGCAGGGCCCGATCGCTCAGAAAGCGCGCCACCATCAGCGGCACCGCCAGCTTGGCCAGCTCCGACGGCTGGAACCGCAGCAGCCCCAGGTCCAGCCAGCGCTGGGCGCCATGACCGATGGCGCCGATGGCATCCACCACCACCAGCAGCACCACGGTCAGCAGATAGACGGGAGCGGCCAGGCGCTGCAACCAGCCCAGCGGCACCTGCGCCGCCAGCAGCGCCAGCGCAAGCCCGATGGCCACGCGCACACCCTGGCTCTCCAGGGACGCCATGGCCGCGCCGCCGGCACTGTAGGCCAGCAGCAACCCGATCCCGCACAGCCCAAGCAACCCGACGAGCAACGGCCAGTCGACATGGAACTGTCGCAGCGTGCCCAGCCAGTCACTCATGGCGCCTCCTGCTGCCGAAACCACGCATCCAGCACCTGGCGTGCCGCCGGCGCCGCCGTGGCACTGCCCGAGCCGCCGTTTTCGACGATGACCGCCACCGCGATGCGCGGGGCCTCGACAGGCGCAAAGGCGATGAACAGCGCGTGATCCTGCAGGTGCTTTGGCGCGTCACGACCGCGATCCTCGCTGTTCTGCGCCAAGGAAAACACCTGTGCCGTGCCGGTCTTTCCGGCGGTCACGTACGGCGCATCGGCAAAGGCGCGGTGAGCGGTGCCGCCCGGTGCCACCACGGCGCGCATGGAATCGATCACGGTCTGCCACTGCCCGGCGTCCGCCACGGGGCCCGACACACGATCCTCGAAGGCCAGCGCGACCGGGGCGGCCACCAATCGCGGCGGCGGCGTCGACCCGCGACTGGCCAACTGAGCCGTTGCGTACGCCAACTGCAACGCGGTCGCGGTGTTGTACCCCTGCCCGATGCCGGCGATCAGGGTCTCTCCCGGATACCACGGCGCACCGCGTGCCCGGCGCTTCCAGTCACGCGACGGCAGGATGCCCGGCAGCTCGCCTGGCAGGTCGATGCCCGTGCGCCGGCCGAAGCCGAACGGCTCCAGCTCCTTGTGTATCCGGTCGATGCCGAGCCTGAAGGCCAGGTCGTAGAAATACACGTCGCAGGACTGCGCCACCGCCTCCAGCAGATCGACCCGCCCGTGGCCATGCCGCTGCCAGCACCGGTACCGACGCGGCGACGTGCCCAGCGTGTACCACCCCGGACA
>NZ_JBFJTF010000095.1:0-9095 GCF_041625615.1 Immundisolibacter sp.
CAACTCGCCGCCGGACACCACATCGAAGCCCGCCCCCAGGCGCGCCAGCAGATTCAGGACGGCAAGGTTGGAATTGGCCTTGACGGCATAACAGATGCGGTGCGGACGCTGCCCGAAGGCCGCGTCATAGGCGTTGTAGGCGGCCTCGATGACGGCGCGCGAGTAGACGTAGCACGGTGTGCCGAACTCCGCCGCCACCGCCGCCAGGTCCGCCTGCTCCATCTGCAACGCACCACGCACATAGCGCAGCGCCGTCATGGCGCCTCGGGCGCAGGCGTCTGCGCCTGCTCCGGCGTGGCCGGCGCCTGCGGCGGCGGCAGATACAACGGACCGGTCTGGCCGCAGCCGGACAACAGCAGCAAAAGACCCACGGCAGCCAACGGCCGGCCGGGGTGACGCAACAGGCAGTGCACGAGAAGCTCCTTGAGGCAGGCGATTACCACTGGCCGCCGAAAAACGACTTCGGCCAACCGCGGCTTTGCTGCTAAACTATGCGCCCTTCCGATCACATGGCTATGTAGCTCAGTCGGTTAGAGCACGGCACTCATAATGCCGGGGTCGGTGGTTCGAGTCCACCCATAGCCACCATGCCAGCGACGTCGTTACCAAGGCCGCCAACGCCCCACCGGCGCAGGCTCCGCGGTAGTCTTGCGTGCCACAATCAACCGCCGAGGCGTGCGAACCGCAAAGCCGCCCACGCAACGAGGGCAACTTGGCGCAGGATTGGGATGAATCAGCCTTGCTGGCGCGTCTGCGTGCCGGTGACCAGGCGGCTTTCCAGCATCTGGTGCAATCCCTGAACGACCGCCTGTCGCGGGTCGCGCGCGGACTGGTCGGCCCCGGCGCAGCCGACGACGTGGTCCAGGACACCTGGGAGGCGGTACTGAAGGCGTTGCCGCGCTTCGAGGCACGCGCCAGCCTGTCGACGTGGGTGTTGCGCATCCTGACGAACACGGCCATTTCGCGCCTGCGCCGTGCGGGACGTGAAGTGGCAAGCGGTGATTTCTCCAACGAGGACGATATGTCCGCGCTGGCGGGACGCTTCGCCGACAACGGTCACTGGCATCAACCACCGCACCCCTGGCATGCCGACACGCCCGATGCGCTGCTGGGCAACGACGAACTGCAGGCCGCCCTCACCCGCGCCATCGACCAACTGCCGCACACCCAGCGCGCCGTGCTGACGCTGCGCGAGCTGGCCGGCCAGCCGCTGGATGAAATCTGTAACGCGCTGGACATCAGCGCGTCCAATGCACGAGTGCTGCTGCACCGCGCCCGACTGCGGGTGTGGGCAGCCATCGACGCGTACCAACGAGGCGAGGATGTTTAGCTGCAAGGATGTCACGGCGGGTGCCAGCGACTACCTGGAAGGCGCGCTGCCCTGGCCCGCCGCACTGCGCCTGCGCGCGCATCTGCTGATGTGCCGCGGCTGCCGGCAGCTGGTACGGCAGATGCGCCTGATATCCGGCGCACTGGGCCAGCTCGGCTTCGCCGCCGCGCCGCCGGCGACGTCATCACGCGTCTGGCCCGAGTTCGCCGTCGGCGCGCTTGCCGGCGGTGCCGCCCTGCTCGCGCTGTGGGTGCTGCCGGGCCTCACCGGCATCGAGCAGCAGCTGTACGCGCATGCCGTCGACCGTCACGCCCACGCCGGCCCGGCACTGGACGCCGACACCGTGGCCGACAAGTTGGCTGCCGTCGGTGCCCGACTGACCGGCAACCTGCAGGACGTGGTGTTCGCCGAGGACTGCACGATCGGCGAGCATCTCATCGCCCACCTGCTGGTGCGCACGCCGCGCGGCCTGGTAACCGTGATGCTGGTACCGGAAAAAACCGGGACGGACAGCTTCAGCCGGCGCGGCTACACCGGCCACCTGGAGCCGCTCGGAAAGGGCACCCTGGCCGTGCTGGGGCAGGACACGGATGGCATACGGCTGGCGGCTGCGCACGTGCGCGCCGCAGTGCAGTGGCCCGGCTGATGCCCGGCGCCAACGGGCGCTGCCCGTGGGCACGCAGCGCGGCCGAGAGGGACTACCACGACCGCGAGTGGGGCGTGCCGCAGCACGACGACCGCGTGCTGTTCGAGTTTCTCATCCTGGAAGGTGCCCAGGCCGGCTTGTCCTGGTCCACCATCCTCAACAAGCGGCCTGCCTACCGGGCAGCCTACCGGGGCTTCGACCCGGCGCGCGTGGCAACCTTCGACGAGACGGACCAGGCGCGACTGCTGGCGGATGCCGGCATCGTGCGGAACCGGCTCAAGATCGGCGCTTCGATTGGGAACGCGCGCGCGTTCCTGGCCATACAGCGCGAATTCGGCAGTTTCGACCGTTACCTGTGGCAGTGGGTCGACCATCGCCCCATCCACAACCTGTGGCATGACATGAGTCAGGTGCCGGCGCGCACCGCACTGTCGGACGCGCTTTCCAGGGACTTGCGGCGCCGCGGCTTCCGCTTCGTCGGCAGCACCATCTGCTACGCCTACCTGCAGGCGGTGGGTGTGGTGAACGACCACCTGCAAGGGTGTGCGCGGTGGGCGCGATTGCAGCAGCCCTGAATGGCCTGCGACCGGCCTCCGGCACGGCGGCTACATGCCCACCAACCGGCTTGCGAGGCACTCGGGGCGGCGCTTTAATGGCGACCGACCGGTGGCCTCGGACATCCGCGCCCCCGGCACAGTGGCCAACTCGTAACGGAGACACACAATGCAGAAGAAGCTCGGATGCCTGAGAAAAGCCTTCGCCTGCCTTCTCGCGCTGCACGTGGGCGCCTTCGGGCTGGCGGTGAGTGGCGCCCAGGCCGCCACGATCACCACGCAGATGCAGCTGTCAGCCGCGCACGACCAGGGCCTGCGTGACCAGGTTCTGCAGGCGCTGGCGCGCGATGACGTGCAGCAGCAACTGATCGCGCGCGGTGTGGATCCGGCCGATGCCCGCCTGCGCGTTGCCTCGCTCAGCGACCGCGAACTGGCCGATCTACAACAGCACATGGATGAGATGCCGGCCGGCAGCGGCGCGCTGGCCGTGGTAGGCGTGGTGGCCATTGTGCTGCTGGTGCTCGACCTGGCCGGCGTGCTGAACATCTTCAACCGCAGATGACATGCCGCAGTGGCGCCGGCCGGCCGCTTTCCGGCTGGCTGGCGCTGCTGATGAGCCTCACTCTGGCCGGCTGCGCCCACCTCCAGACGTCGCAACCGACACTGCCCACCGCGGTCGAACTCACCGAAACACCGTTCTTCCCGCAGCGCGACTTCGAATGCGGCCCCGCCGCACTGGCAACCGTGCTGCGTGCATCCGGAGTGCCCGTGACAGCGGACGGCCTGAGCGGCGAGGTCTACCTGCCCGACCGACGCGGCAGCCTGCAGGCAGAGATGCTGGGCGCCACCCGGCGTCACCACCGGATTGCCTACCCGGTTCAGGGCATGGCCGACCTGGTGGCGCAACTGCAGGCCGGCCTGCCGGTAGTCGTGCTGCAGCGCCTGGGCGCCTGGCCGCTGCAGACCTGGCACTACGCCGTCGCGATCGGCTTTGATTCCATGCGGCGCGAGCTGGTGCTGCGTTCCGGCACTGAACGCCGCCTGGTCACCGACCTTGACCGCTTCCTGCGCAGCTGGAAGCCGGGTGGCAACTGGGCGTTCGTGGCACTGCCACCCGGCCAGTTACCGGCGCAACCCGATCCCCAGCGTTATCTGAGCGCGGTCGCCGCCGCCGAGTCGTCGCTGACCGTGTCACAGCGCGTAGCGGCCTATCGCCAGGCCACCGCAAACTGGCCGGCGCTGGCCACCGCCCACTTCGCGCTCGGCAACAGCCTGCACGAACAGCACATGTACGCTACCGCCGAGGCGAGTTGGCGCATGGCAATCGTCCTGCAGCCCGGACACGCCGGCGCCATCAACAACCTGGCAGAACTGCTGGCCCGCTCCGGGCGCCGTCGCGAGGCGCTCACGGTGCTGGACCGGGCATTGGCCGGACGCCTCGAGCCGGAAAGCCTGCGCCCAGTTCTCCAACAGACACGCCGCGACCTGGCCGGCTCCGAGTCGTCCGCTGCAGGGCGTATGGGCGCTGCGCAACGCCGTGCCCGCGGCAGCACGGCACACCCATGACCAACCAGCGCCGTGCGGCATCCGCCGACCGGATAGCGCCGCCCGGCCGCTCCTAGCCAGCGCCGGACGGACCAGACGCGCGCTCGACGTTGTGCCTCGCCCGCCAGTTTTCCATCACGCGAACACCGGTGGGCCCACCGGGTCGATCCCGCCAGCAGCCGGGCGCTGTCATGTCCCGACGGCTGCTAGAATTCGCCACCTCATCAAACGTCCGCCCAGGTACGGGCGACCCCGTGCGCCGCATCACAATAAAGTCGGTTTCAGGAGGAGCAACCCATGACCACGATCTGGGTCGACATGCTGGGCGTACCGTTCCGGCAGACCTACTACCAGGCCGGCGGCTACCGCACGCGGGCCATCGAATGCGGTGACGGGCCGCCGCTGATCTTCTTGCATGGCACGGGTGGCCATGCCGAAGCGTACATGCGCAACCTGGCGGCGCATGCCCAACACTTTCACGTCTACGCCATCGACATGCTGGGCCACGGCTACACCGACCACTACGACGGCGACTACACCATGGAGGTCTGGTCGGACCATCTGTTGGCCTTCATGGACACCATCGGCGCCGACTCGGCCTGCCTGTCGGGCGAGTCGCTGGGCGCCATGGTGTCGGCCTGGACCGCCATCCGCCAGCCCCAGCGGGTCAGCAAGCTGGTGCTCAACACGGGCATCCTGGCCCCGCCCAACGCCAAGGGCAAACAGGAATTGATCGACGCGCTCGAGCGCTCGAAAAAGGCCGCCGGCAACCTGAGCATCGAATCGGTTCGCGCACGCATGGCCTGGCTCATGGCCGAGCCGGACAAGACACTCACCGACGAGGTGGTGGCCACGCGCTACGCGATCTATGCCCAGCCCGGCATGCAGCAGCACATGGGCAAGATCGCCGTGTCGACACTCGGCCGCGTGGTCGATGACACCTGGACGGCGCAATGGATGCGCCCGGAACTGATGCAGGACATCCAGTGTCCGACCTTGGTGCTGTGGACGCGCCACAACCCCGGCCAACCGGTGGAACTGGCACAGGACGCCATGCGCCACATCCCGGACGCACGCCTGGTCGTGCTGGAACACAGCGCCCACTGGCCGCAGTGGGAAGAGCCGGACACGTTCAACCGTCTGCACCTGGATTTCCTGCGCGCCTGAGCCCGGGCGCGCCTGTCAGTCACCAGCCTTAAGGATTCCGTGTCATGAGTCTGCACACCCTCAGCTACGTCGGTTTCAATGCCCCCGACCTGGACGACTGGCGTCGTTACGCCACGGGCGTGCTGGGAATGGAAGCGGCCGACCAGACCGACCAAACCCTGCGCCTGCGCATGGACGACAAGCACCACCGGATCGCCGTCCACAAGGCGACCGCGCCGGGCTTCGCCTACAGCGGCTGGGACGTCGGCACGCGCGCCGAACTGGATCGTCTGACCGCCGAGCTGGCAGCGCTGGGCTACCCGGCCAGCGACGGCACGGCCGAGGAGTGCACCTTCCGCAAGGTGGTCGAGATGCGCAGCTTCACCGACCCGGGCGGCAACCGGGTGGAGTTGTTCTATGGCCAGCTCAGCGGCTGCCCGTTCAACCCGGCACGCCAGTTCGGCGGCTTCAAGCTCGGCGACCTGGGGCTGGGCCACATCGTGTTCATTACCCAGCACCTGGACGCCATGATGACCTTCTACGGCGTCCTCGGACTCACCGTGTCGGACTACATCTACATCAAGCCGGTGCAGTCCAAGGCGTACTTCATGCACCTGAACGCACGGCATCACAGCTTCGCCCTGCTCAGTGGCCCACACGAAGCGTTCCACCACATCATGATCGAGGTGAACACGCTCGACGACGTCGGCATGGCCAACGAGCTGGCCTTGCGCCAGGGCCGCAAGGTCACCATGTCGCTGGGCAAGCACACCAACGATCACGTGGTGTCGTTCTACACCATGACCCCGTCCGGTTTCGAGCTGGAATATGGCTGTGGCGGGCGCATCATCGACGATCTGGATCAATGGCAGGTGGTCGAGTACGACGACATCAGCTACTGGGGCCACCTCGGCCCACTGCGGCCACCGGTATAAAGCACCCGCGGCGGCGGTAGAATGCGCTGCGTTACCGCTGCGCCCGCGAGGGCTACCGCCATGAAGCCGCTGAATCCCGACACCCTGTTCGATGACGTTGCCGACCGTGTGGTCGCGCTCGGCAACGAATTCCTCGACGCTCATCCGGACGCCGACGCGTGGGAAATCGCCTCCGGCATGCTGTCTGGCATCGTGCATTTTTGGCTGTACACTCACCAGCCGTGCGCCGATCCGTCCTGCCGTTCGTGTGCCGACATGGCGACCGCCGAGCTGCGCCTGCAACAGCTGCTCGACGAGGCACGCGAGTCTGCCGAGGAAAGCAGCTATTACCACTCGCCATTCGATCGTAACGTCGGCAACGCCTGACCCGGCCGTGGGCAGGAAGCGCCGCTGCAGCGTCCTGCTGCTGGCGTTGTTCCTGGCCGGCTGCATGAAAGAGCCGGTCATTCCGCTGCCGCCACCGCCCCCCAAGGAAACCCCACCCCCGCGGGCCACCGCCCCGGGCCCGCGACTCACCTTCGAGGTGGGCCCGCAAGACCAGGTCATCGGCCTCACGCAACTGACCCGGGTCCACGGCGACCAGACCCTGCTCGACATCGGCCGACGCTTCCACCTCGGCTATGACGAGATGGAATGGGCGAATCGCGGCGTGGACGTGTGGATTCCCGGAGACGGGCGCGAAGTGGTGCTGCCGGTCGCGCAGATCCTGCCGGATGCCCCGCGCGACGGGCTGGTGGCCAACGTCGCGGCGCGGCGGCTGTTTCACTTCCTGCCGGCAGACGCGAGCGGCCGCAAGCGCGTGGTCAGCTATCCGATCGGCATCGGCCGCGAGGCCTACCCCACGCCACTGGGCACCACACGGGTTACCCGCAAGCGCGCCTATCCCGACTGGCGCGTGCCGGCCTCGGTCCGCCGTGCCCATGCCGAGCGCGGCGACCCGCTGCCGGCCGTGGTCCCCGGCGGACCGGACAACCCCATCGGCACCCACGTGCTGGACCTGGGCTGGCCCACCTACATCATCCACAGCACGAACAAGCCGGCCGGCACCGGCCTGCGCGTGACGCACGGCTGCCTGCAGCTGTACCCGGAAGACATCACCCGCCTGTACGACGAGGCGGATGTCGGCAGCACGGTCACCATGGTCAATCAGCCGATCCTGGTCGGCTGGCAGGATGACTCCCTGCTGCTCGAGGTCCATCCCGCGCTGGAAGAACACGCGCTGACGGTCAGCGCCCGCGAGGCACAGGCGGCCGTGGCCATCCGCCGTGCCCTGGCTGCCCGAGGGCGCGACGACGCGGACGTCGATTGGGACCGGGTACGTACGTACGTCCAGGCCCAACCGGGCTACCCGTTGCCGATTCTGCGCGATCATCCCGCACAGGACGTTTTCCTGGCCCAGGCGCCGCTTTATGAACAACCGGCCATACGCCAGGCAACACAGCCAACACCTGCCAAGGATGCCTGGTACATCGATCTGGGCGGCTATCAAGGTGAGAACAACGCCCGCAAGCTGGTCGCTCAGCTGCGCCATCTGGGGCCACCGGTGCCGGCGCGACACCAGCCGTATGCCGGGCGCCATCGTGTGACCG
Source organism: Immundisolibacter sp. (assembly GCF_041625615.1). Taxonomy (GTDB): domain Bacteria; phylum Pseudomonadota; class Gammaproteobacteria; order Immundisolibacterales; family Immundisolibacteraceae; genus Immundisolibacter. The sequence continues at coordinate 7,746 of NZ_JBFJTF010000095.1, forward strand.
CCGGGCCGTTTGACGATCGCCAGGAAGCCGAACGGATCGCTCACCGCATTCGCGTCGAACTCGGCCTGCAGGGCGACCTGCGCCCCCCTGACGATACCGGCGCCTAGTATCCTCACGGCCCGCCGGCGTGGCGGGCCGGCGTGCGGGCCGTTAGCCGGGCCGCCCGCCGCCTATGATTGCCAACTGACGTGACAAGGCGACCAGATGGCCTGCGCTGTCCCACAGTTCACCATCCTCGTGCAGCAACCCGCCGGTGACATGACGCGTGGTAAAGCGCGCCCGCAGCAGACCTGGAGCCGGCGGACGATGCACATGAACAGTCAACTCAACCGTCGGCACCCACCCACCGAAGCCAACACGCCGAAACAGCGGCGGCGGCTGCGCGTCGGCAAACAGCGGCAACGCGAACACATCCGGTGCGCTGCCATCGGCGAAGCCAAGCCAGGCACGCAGTTCGACATCCGCGTTTGGGTCGCCGTGCTGCCAATGTGTCGCCGTGGCCGGATCAAGCCGCGCCAGCAAATGGCGATGAATTCCCAGCGGTGCCGGCGTCAACTCGGCCAGGGGCACGCACCGGTCCACTGCGGCCAGGGACGGCGGGGAGGATGTATGCAGATCCAGCCCCCGGCCGCGCATCAAATCCGTGAAGGCACCGATAAAGCGCACCCGCTCGCGGCCGCCCTGAATCAGGCGCGCCGTGGCGGTGGCGATCCTGCGTCCCCGGCGCACGACGTCGGTTTCAATGGTCACCGGCCCGGCCTCGGTCGGCAAAAGATAATGCCCGGTGATGCTGGCCGGATGCGGGAAATCGAGCGCACTGGCCAGCGCCTTGCACGCCAGCGCCATCACATAACCGCCGTTGGGCACCTCGCCGATGTTCCAGGCGGACGACAGCTGTCCTTCGTAGGTGCCGTCACCCACCGCCACGAGCTGAATATCGCGTTCAAACTGGCTGCTTGCCGCCAACGACATACGGTCGACTCCCGGAAGATTGTGCAGGCCTTGTCCTTGCGGCCAATGGGCACGGTGAGGGTTATCGGACAATGACGCCGCATTGTGCCAGTACGCTGGTCACCGGTCAGCGTGCGCCGACGACCACGTGGCCCGAACAGCAGCTGTTGGAGAATCGCTTGTCACCGCACCGGGATTCCGCGCATCCTTGGCAAATCCTTGTGCTGGACTTGTCCACGCCCGAGCCCGATTCGCTCAGCAGCCGGCTCGTCGCACCGGGCGATGTTGGCATCGAGTTCCACACGGTGGCCGACACGCGCCAGTTCCACCAGGCGCTGGCCAGTGGCCCTTTCGACCTTGCAATCCTCGCCGCGCCGTCGGCCGAAGCCGCCCGGGGCG
>NZ_JBFJTF010000096.1:0-9026 GCF_041625615.1 Immundisolibacter sp.
CCGCGGGGATGAACCGCGCTGCTGGTATCGGTTGCGCGAGGTGGTGTTGTGTTCCCCGCACCCGCGGGGATGAACCGGCGACGCGCACGCTGGACGTGTTCGCGTACGCCGTGTTCCCCGCACTCGCGGGGATGCGCTGCGGGTCGTCGGGCTCATAACCCGACAGTCTCGCGCAGCAGGGTCCGCGGGGGTGCGGGGGGACCGTCAACCGTATGCAACGGTTGGCAACCATGGTCAATTTGATGCCGCGCGTGAGCTCAGGCCCGGGTCGCTGCGGACGTTCGGCTCAGGGTGCGTTTGCGGGCTGTGGTGGGTCGCCAGTGCCGGGTGCGGCGGTTTCGCTTGTCGCCAGCGAGGCGCAGTAGCCTTCGATCAGGGCCGGCACGCGGTGCGGGTCGTGGTCGTAGGCCAGCACGTAGTGGTGGGCGTGCAGCAGCAGCCACAGCGGCGGGTCGTCGCTGCCGTGGCGCAGGACTTCCAGACCGCAGCGCTGTTCCTTGCTCTTGAGGGTGGCGCGCACGTAGTCCATGTAGCCACTGCCCAGTTCGGCGCGCCGGCCAAGGCGCACGGCGCCGCTGGGGCCCTGGAACAGGGTTTTGTCGCCGACCGCGCGGCCGTCGAACACGTAGCCGGGCGGCAGGGTCAGCACGCCGTCGAATACGCGTATGAAGACGGCGCCACCGGCGGCCACCGGTTCCGGGCAATCCGGCTGCGGTGCCGGTACGGGAGCGGGCGTGCTGGCGCAGGCGCCGAGCAGCGCGGTGGCGGCCAGCGGCAGCAGCCGGCGCATCAGATGTCCCGCGCCAGGCGCGCGGCCAGCCCGGTGTAGGCGGCCGGGGTGAGGGCGGCCAGGCGTTCCCGTTCGCTCGCCGGCAACGGCAGCTGCGCCACGAACTCGCGCAGTGCCTGGGCGGTGATGGCCTGGCCGCGGGTGAGCGCTTTCAGTTGTTCGTACGGGTTTTCCACGCCGTGGCGACGCATGGCGGTCTGGATGGCTTCGGCCAGCACTTCGTGCGCGTGGTCGAGATCGCGCGCCAGGGCGCCGGTGTCGACCTGCAGCTTGCCCAGGCCCTTGTGCAGCGATTGCCACGCCAGCAGCGTGTAACCGGCGGCCACGCCGACGTTGCGCAGCACGGTGGAGTCGGTCAGGTCACGCTGGAATCGCGACACAGGCAGCTTGCGCGCCAGGTGTTCCAGCAGGGCATTGGCGACGCCGAGGTTGCCTTCGGCGTTCTCGAAGTCGATCGGGTTCACCTTGTGCGGCATGGTGGACGAGCCCACCTCGCCGGCCACCACCTGCTGGCGGAAGTATCCCCACGACACGTAGCCCCACACGTCGCGGCACAGGTCGATCAGCACCGTGTTGCAGCGGGCCAGGGCGTCGAACAGTTCGGCGATCCAGTCGTGCGGTTCGATCTGCGTGGTGTAGGGGTTGAAGCTCAGGCCAAGACCGCTGACCAGCTGCTCGGCCAGGTGCGGCCAGTCGACGTCGGGGTAGGCGGTCAGGTGGGCGTTGTAGTTGCCCACGGCGCCGTTGAACTTGCCGAGTATTTCCACCCCGGCGATGCCGTCGCGCTGGCGGCGCAGGCGCGCGACCACGTTGGCCAGCTCCTTGCCCAGCGTGGTGGGCGTGGCCGGCTGGCCGTGGGTGCGGGCCAGCATGGGCGCCTCGGCGGTGGCATGGGCGAGGTCGGCCAGCTTGCCGAGCAGCGTGTCCAGGTGCGGCAACAGTACGTCGGCGCGCACGTCGCGCAGCATCAGCGCGTAGGCGAGGTTGTTGATGTCTTCGGAGGTGCAGGCGAAGTGCACGAAGCCGCGCGCGGCGGCCAGTTCGTCGTGTCCTTCGAACTGCTCGTAGATGAAGTATTCGAGCGCCTTGACGTCGTGGTTGGTGGTGCGCTCCAGGGCCTTGACCCGGCCCGCGCCGGCCTCGTCGAACGCGCGCTCGATGGCGTCCAGGCGGGCCAGGGCATCGGCGCTGAAGGCGGGGAGTTCGGCGATCTGCGGCGTTGCCGCCAGCAGCCGCAGCCAGGCCAGTTCCGCCTGCAGTCGGTAGCGGATGAGGCCGTACTCGCTGGCCAGCGGGCGCAGGGCGGCAATTTTTTCCTGATAACGGCCGTCCAGCGGCGACAGGGCGGTCAATTCGAAGGTGGACATGGGGCTCCAGGCGGGCGGGCGCGCATTGTGCGGTGCCAAAACACAGGTCAGCAGCGGCGGTGCTTGGCTATAATTCTAGCCCGCTCGCGCCAGTCCCACGGCGCGTTTCGTTGTCCGTCGGTATGACGGCAGCACCGTCATACCCTGCCAGGAGTCGTCATGGGTCAGTCCAAGTTTGCCGCCTGCCGTCGCACGCTGGAGCTCGCCAGCGGCCAATCCGCCGCCTACTACAGCCTGCCGGCATTGGCAGAACAGGGCCTGGGCGATCCCGGCCGGCTGCCGTACTCGGTCAAGGTCTTGCTGGAATCGGCGCTGCGCCACCAGGACCACCCGGCGCTGGAACCGCATCATGTCGAGGCGCTGCTGGCCTGGGGCCGCGGCGATGCCAACGCCGAGGTGCCGTTCATCCCCGGCCGGGTGATCCTGCAGGATTTCACCGGCGTGCCGTGCGTCGTTGACCTGGCCGCGCTGCGCAGCGCCATGGCGACTGCCGGCAAGGACCCGCAGAAGATCGAACCGCTGGTGCCGGTGGACCTGGTGATCGACCACTCGGTGCAGGTGGACTTTGCCGGCAACGAGCAGGCCCTGCCGAAGAACGTGAAGCTCGAGTTTCAGCGCAACCTGGAGCGGTACGAGTTCCTGCGCTGGGGGCAGTCGGCGTTCGACACGCTGAGCATCATCCCGCCGGCCGTCGGCATCGTGCACCAGGTGAACCTGGAGCACTTCGCGCGCGGCGTGCTGCGCAACAAGGACGGCGTGCTGTACCCGGACTCGCTGGTCGGCACCGACTCGCACACCACCATGATCAACGGCCTCGGCATTGTCGGCTGGGGCGTCGGGGGCATTGAGGCCGAGGCGTGCATGCTCGGTCAGCCGATCTATCTGAAGATGCCGCAGGTGGTGGGCGTGCGCCTGACCGGCAAGCTGCGCGAGGGCGTGACCGCCACCGACCTGACGCTGACGCTGGTGCAGATGCTGCGCAAGTTCGGCGTGGTGGAGAAGTTCGTCGAGTTCTTCGGCCCGGGCCTGGACGCGCTGCCGCTGGCCGATCGCGCCACCATCGCCAACATGGCGCCCGAGTACGGCGCCACCATCGGCTTCTTCCCGGTCGACGCCGAGGCGCTGAAGTACCTGAAGAACACCGGCCGGCCGGCCGAGGTGCTGGACGAGGTGGAGCGCTACTACCGGGCGCAGGGCATGTTCCGCACCGCCGACAGCGCCGAGCCCGAGTTCACCGACGTGCTGGAGCTGGACATGAGCACGGTCGAGCCGAGCCTGGCCGGCCCCAAGCGCCCGCACGACCGCGTCGGCCTGTCCAAGGTGAAGGAAAGCTTCCTGAATGCGCTGACCACGCCGGTCGACAAGGACGGCTTCGCCGTGCCGGCGGACCGCCTGGACGCCACTGCCCCGGTGGCCGGCAGCGGCGAGACGCTGCGTCACGGCTCGGTGACCATCGCCGCCATCACCTCGTGCACCAACACCTCCAACCCGTCGGTGATGGTGGGGGCGGGCCTGGTGGCCAAGAAGGCCGCGGCCAGGGGCCTTACCGTGCCCGGTTACGTCAAGACCAGCCTGGCGCCCGGTTCGCGGGTGGTCAACAGCTACCTGGAACGTGCCGGACTGCTCGAACCGCTGCAGGCGCTGCGTTTCAACGTGGTCGGCTACGGCTGCACCACCTGCATCGGCAACTCCGGCCCGCTGGACGAGCCGGTGGTCGATGCCATCAACGCCGGCGACCTGGTCGCCGCGGCGGTGCTGTCCGGCAACCGCAACTTCGAGGGCCGCGTCAGCCCGCACACGCGCGCCAACTACCTGGCCTCGCCGCCGCTGGTGGTGGCGTACGCACTGGCCGGCCGCGTGGACATCGATTTCGAGCGCGAGCCGATCGGCACCGGCAGCGACGGGCAGCCGGTGTACCTGCGCGACATCTGGCCGAGCGGCGCCGAGGTGGCCGAGGCCATGGCGGCGGCCAGCGATCCGGCCCTGTACCGGCAGGAATACGGCAACGTGGCGCAGAGCAACCCGGAATGGAACGCCATTGCCGCCGACACGCAGTCCGCGGTGTACAGCTGGCGCGAGGATTCCACCTACATCCAGCACCCGCCGTACTTCGAGAACTTCCCGCCGCAGCCGGCGCCGATCGCGCCACTGAAGCAGGCGCGGGCGCTGCTGATGCTGGGTGATTTCGTCACCACCGACCACATCTCGCCGGCCGGCAACATTGCCGCCGATTCGCCGGCCGCGCGCTACCTGATGGAGCACGGCGTGCAGAAGGCCGACTTCAACAGCTATGGCTCGCGGCGCGGCAACGACCGCGTGATGACGCGTGGCACCTTCGCCAACATCCGCCTGAAGAACGCGCTGGTGGCTCCCAAGGAGGGTGGCTGGACCCGCTACCTGCCGACCGACGAGCAGATGTCGGTGTACGACGCCGCCATGCGCTACAAGCAGGACGGCACGCCGCTGATCGTGCTGGCCGGCAAGCTGTACGGTGCCGGGTCGTCGCGCGACTGGGCCGCCAAGGGCACCTTCCTGCTGGGCGTGCGCGCCGTGCTGGCCGAGAGCTTCGAGCGCATCCACCGCTCGAACCTGATCGGCATGGGCGTGCTGCCGCTGCGCTTCAAGGAAGGCGACAACGCGCAGTCCCTGGGGCTGACCGGCGAGGAGACGTTCTCGCTGCCGGACCTGGGCGATGGCCTCAAGCCGCGCCAGGAGCTGACCTTGCGCGTGACGGCTGCCGACGGCAGCGAGCGTGACATTTCGGTGGTGGCCGGCATCGACACGCCGATCGAGGTCGAGTACTACCGTCACGGCGGCATCCTCAACTACGTGCTGCGGCAGTTCATGGCCGCTGCCTGAGCGGCGGCCGCGTATGGACACGTCCTCCGACGTCGACGCCCACATCACCCCGGCGCTGCTGATGGAAGCGCCGGGCGCCTTGCAGAAGGCACTGGCGGTCAACCTCGACCCGGCGCAGTACGGCAGCATCGTCGAGATCGGCGCCGGGCAGGAGACGGCGCGGTATTTCTTGCGCGCCGGCGGCGCCGCCGGCACCGTGGCCAAGACCATGTCGGCCTACGACATGACCTTCTCGGACGCCATCTACGGCCGCGCGCCGGGAGGGCGGTATGTCAGCCGGGCACGCCTGGCGCGCATGCTGGAGCACGAGTTCGGCCTGCTGATCGAGCGCCTGGAAGGGCGGCGCGAGTCGGAGACCACGTTCTTTGCCTACGCCGCCACGGTGGCGGCGCAAAGCTACAAGCGCCGGTCCGAGTGCCACGGCTGGCTGGGGGTGCGCCTGCAGCTGCGCCCCGGCGGTCCGCCGAACGACATCGTGCTGCACGTGCGCATGCTCGACGCCGACGCCCGTGCCCAGCAGGAAGCGCTGGGCATCCTGGGTGTCAACCTGATCTACGGCGCCTTCCATCACGCCCAGTCGCCGGAAAAGCTGATCGAAAGCCTGGCCGACGACCTGTCCGGCGGCGCCAGCGCCGGTTCGGACCGCATCGAGATCGACATGATCGAGTTCAGCGGCCCGGACTTCGCCGATTGCGAAAACCGCCTGCTGAACCTGCACCTGATCCGCAGCTGGCTGACGCGGGCGGTCATGTTCGACCCCGACGGCCATGTGGTGCAGCCGGGCGAGGCGCTGCGGCGCAAGGACGTGCTGGCGGTGCGTTCCAACTTCCGCCCGGTGACGCGCCGGCACGAGGACATGTTCATGGCCGGCCTGGCGGCCTTTGGCAGCGACATCGACGACGTGCTGCCGGTGGCCGAGATGACCATGGCCACCGTCATGGAGGACGGCGACCGGGTCGACAACGCGGACTTCCTGGCGCGTGTCGACACCCTGACCGCGCTCGGCTACTACGTGCTGGTGTCCGACTACCTGCGCTATTTCCGCCTGCGGGCCTTCCTGCGCCGCTACACGCAGGGTCGCATCGGCATCGTGGCGCGGCTGGACAACCTGCGCGATATCTTCAGCCCCGCGTTCTACGACGACCTCGAGGGCGGCATCCTGGAGGCGTTCGGGCGCCTGTTCTGCGACAAGACCTGGATGTACGTGTACCCGGCGCGTGGTGCCGACGGTCAGCTCGTGACCGCCGACACCTTCGAGCCGAACCCTGCCGTGCAGCACATCTATCGTCACCTGCACGAGGCCGGTCGCATCCAGGCGCTCGGCGGCTTCAACCCGGCGGCGCTCGACATCGACTGGCGCCAGGTGCTGCCGGCACTGCGTGTCGACGCGCCCGGCTGGGCCAGGCAGGTGCCGCCCGTGGTGGCGGAACTGATCCGAAACCGCGGCCTGTTCGGCTACCCGGCGCCGCTCGAGGCGTCCGAAGGGCAGTCCGGCTCCTAGCCCGGACACTGCGCCGGCCGGCGCCCGCGCTCTGCCCGGGCGGCGGGGTGCGAAATCACCCGGCCGTCGAAGGCAGGCGGATCAAGCGGCGGCGCCAGCGGCTGGGTGACCGGGCCGCAGGTCCGGTGCCGGGCGGCATCGGCGAGTCCCTGCGGGCCGAATGTCCGCCCGCACGGGTGCAGGGTGCGGCGGCCATGGCCGCATCAATTGATCAATCGAAGGTTTGCGCCACCGACGCGTTGTCCGGCGGCACAGCCTGATGCCGTGCCGCGGCCGTGAGTCTCAGTTCTCATACCCCACATTCGGCGCCAGCCAGCGCTCGGCCTGCGCCTGCGTCCAGCCCTTGCGGCGGGCGTAGTCTTCCACCTGGTCGCGGCCGATCGGGCCGACGCCGAAGTAGCGCGCCTTCGGATGCGCGATGTACCAGCCGCTGACGGCGGCCGTGGGCAGCATGGCGAAGTGTTCGGTCAGGGTCATGCCGGCGTTGTGCTCGGCGTCCAGCAGCTGCCACAGGGTGGCTTTCTCGGTGTGGTCCGGGCAGGCCGGGTAGCCGGGGGCGGGGCGGATGCCCTGGTACTGCTCGGCGATGAGGGCGTCGTTGTCCAAATGCTCGCCGGCGGCATAGCCCCAGATGTCGGTGCGCACGCGCTGGTGCAGGCGCTCGGCCAGGGCCTCCGCCAGCCGGTCGGCGAGCGCCTTGAGCAGGATGGCGCTGTAGTCGTCGTGCGCCGCCTCGAAGCGGGCCACGTGTTCGTCGATGCCGATGCCGGCGGTGCAGGCGAAGGCACCCAGCCAGTCGGCAAGCCCGCTGTCCTGCGGCGCCACGTAGTCGGCCAGGCACAGGTTGGGCACGCCATCCGGCTTTTTCTGCTGCTGGCGCAGGTGGTGCAGGGTGGTCAGCGTGGCGGTGCGGTCGCTGTCGGCGTACAGCGTGATGTCGTCGCCGTGGGCATTGGCCGGGAACAGGCCGATCGCCGCCCGCGCGCGCAGCCAGCGTTCGTCCACGATGCGCGCGAGCATGGCCTTCGCGTCGGCGAACAGCTGGCGGGCGTGTTCGCCGACGGTGGCGTCGTCGAGGATGCGCGGGTAGCTGCCGGCCAGTTCCCAGGCCTGGAAGAACGGCGTCCAGTCGATGTAGTCCACCAGCTCGGACAGCGGGTAGTCCTCGAACAGGGTCAGGCCCGGCTGGCGTGGCGCGACGGGCCGGTAGTCGGCCCAGTCGGTGGCAAAGGCGTTGGCGCGCGCGTCGGCCAGTGACAGCAGGGCGGTGCGCTGGCCCTTGGCGGCGTGGCGCTGGCGCAGCTGCACGTAGTCCTCGCGCGTTTGCTGAATGAACGGCCCGCGCAGCTCCGGCGAGATGAGGTTCTGGGCCACGCCGACGGCGCGCGAGGCGTCCTTGACGTAGACGGTGGCGCCGTCGAAGGCCGGGGCGATCTTCACCGCCGTGTGGGCGCGCGAGGTGGTGGCGCCGCCGATCAGCAGCGGGATGTCGAGGCCCTCGCGCTGCATTTCGCTGGCGACGTGGACCATCTCGTCCAGCGAGGGGGTGATCAGGCCGGACAGGCCGATGATGTCCACCTGCTGCTCGCGTGCGGTGCGCAGGATCTTGTCGCACGGCACCATGACGCCGAGGTCGATGACCTCGAAGTTGTTGCACTGCAAGACGACGCCGACGATGTTCTTGCCGATGTCGTGCACGTCGCCCTTGACGGTGGCCATGAGGATGCGCGCCTGGGCGCGGGCGTTGGCGTCCTTTTCGGCCTCGATGTAGGGCAGCAGGTACGCGACGGCCTTTTTCATGACGCGCGCGCTCTTGACCACCTGCGGCAGGAACATCTTGCCGGCGCCGAACAGGTCGCCGACCACGTTCATGCCGTCCATGAGCGGGCCTTCGATGACCTCGATCGGCCGCGCGAAGGCGTGGCGCGCTTCCTCGACGTCCTGCTCGACGTAGTCGGTGATGCCGCGCACCAGGGCGTGCTCCAGGCGCTTGGCCACCGGCTGCTCGCGCCAGGCGAGATCCTGCTCCGGGCGGGCGGCGCCGCCGGTGCCGCGGTAGCGCTCGGCGATTTCCAGCAGCCGTTCGGTGCCGTCGGGCCGGCGGTTCAGCACCACGTCCTCGACCCGCTCGCGCAGGTCGGGGTCGATGTCGTCGTACACGCCGAGCTGGCCGGCGTTGACGATGCCCATGTCCATGCCGGCCTGGATGGCGTGGTACAGGAACACGGTGTGTATGGCCTCGCGCACCGGCTCGTTGCCGCGGAACGAGAACGACACGTTGCTGACGCCGCCGCTGATCTTGGCGTGCGGCAGGCGCTGCTTGATCTGCCGCGTCGCCTCGATGAAGTCGACGGCGTAGTTGTCGTGTTCCTCGATGCCGGTGGCGATGGCGAAGATGTTGGGGTCGAAGATGATGTCCTCGGGCGGGAAGCCGATTCCCAGCAGCAGGTCGTAGGCGCGTTTGCAGATCTCGGTCTTGCGCGCGTAGGTGTCGGCCTGGCCCTGCTCG
>NZ_JBFJTF010000097.1:0-8973 GCF_041625615.1 Immundisolibacter sp.
ACCGGTCAACGTCAATGCCGTACCGCCGGCAAGCCCCAACGGCAGGCGACTGAGCAGCGCCGACACCGCCAGGAAACACGGCACGGAAAGCAGCGGCGCCAGCAGCGCCTGCCCCGCCCCTGCCACACGGGCCACGCCGCGATAGGCCACCACCAGCGCCAGCGAAGCGGAAAACCCGGCCACCGTGTACACGGCGCTGTGAGCCGCGAAATCGGCGCCGTTTTCCACACCGACGAAAAACAGCGCCACCGCGACGCCGAGCGGGTAGCCGGACAGAACACCGGCCACCCGCGGGCCGACCCGCTCGGCCACCCAGGCCAGGCCAAGCACCATGGCCATCGACACGACCACCTTGGCAGCCAGCAGCCACACGGTCACGCCAGCCCGTGTCTGCCCGCCGGCCCTGCGCGGCGGTGGTTCAGCTTCTGTGCGCCACCCCGTGCCCGTTTCACGCCAGGCCGTACTGGGCACGCACCACACCGCCCAGACCGATGCGGTCCAGGATGTCCAGCGGGCACAGGAAGCCGACCTTCACCACCCCGGGCAGGCGGCCGATCTCGATCGACCCGCAGATGGTGGCGCGGTTGCGCACCTCGTCCACCGACAGGCCGGTCACCGCAGCGGCGCGCTCGAGGCCGTTTTGCGTGGCCTCGTTCAGCGTGGTGCCGGACCCGATGAAGGTGATCGGAGCGTTGTCCTCGAGGGGAATGTCGGCGCCGTAACGGGCCGCCAGCGCCAACGCCTGTGCACGCATCGGCGCGGTCACCGGCCGGGCCAGCGGCGGCAGGTCCTCCATTACCGGCAGCAGAATCGGGCCATCGAGGCACAGGCCCTTGATCAGCTCCACCCGCAGGCGCACGTCCGAAGTGACGTCAGTGGCGTGACCCGCCACCTCACCGTTGCCCTGCATGGCGTGCATGTCGCCCAGGTAGACACCCGCGCCGTCCACCTTGACCGGGCATATCAGCACGGCGCCCTCGCGCACCTGGGCGCAATCCATGTGGCCATCGGTCTTGTGACGCAGCAGCGCGTCCCGGCTCATGCCGTACTCGTGCGGCGCATCGACCAGGAAGGCGCCGAAGTCGCCGGCGTTGTGCGAGTCGGGCATGTCGCACGACGGCGTGGTGCCGATGTTGCCCAGGAAGGGCATCACCCGTGTCACCACACCGGGCATGTTGCCGGCGGCAAAGCTCAGGATCGAGTGCGCCTTGGCATGCTCGGGACTGGCGTGCAGCTGACGGGCGTTGGCAGCGGTCTGCGCCGCGACGTCCTCCGGCACGGTCAGCGCCACGCCATGCTCGCGGTCCAGCACGCAGGTGTAGGCATGTCGGAAGTTAAACGGACTGGCCGGCGCGCCGCACTGCCGACAGCGCACCGCATCCGGGCCGATGCCCTCGATGTAGCTGTCCGGACTCTCGGCGCCGCAGTTCTGACACCGCTTGGCGACGAATGGATCGCCCATGTAGCGGCCGTCGATGGCGCTGCCCACCCCCGACGACGACACATCCGAGGCTGCCTGCACGTGCTCCAGGTACAGCACCACTGCGTCGCCGATCTGGGCACCCTCGATCGCCACCGGCACGGTCACCTCGTGACCGCCATGAAACTCCGGCGTAATCATCGGCGACCAGCAGCCCGGCGGCGTCTGCGTGACGATATGGCCCCCCGGACGCAGCGGCCCGAGCATGCCCAGTGACGGACCGACCAGGCCCGACGTGTAGCGATCGACATGGATGACGTCGGCGGGCATCTGCGCGGCCGACACGTTGACGTTGCTCATTACGACACCTCGTAGATACGACATGGAGACGACCTGTCCCTCGTCCGTGACTTGCTCGATTCATGGGCCCATCAATGGGCCAACGCGCCCCCGGCCGCCGCCCGCACCGTCACCGAACGACGCCCGAACGTCATCACCTGCACCGGCACCAGAACCAGCGCGCCGACCAGGTTCACCAGCATGATCAGCGCCAGCAGCAGCCCCATTTCGGCCTGAAAACGCAGATCGGACAGGAAGTACCAGACGCCCACCGAGAACACCATGGTGGTGGCCGTGAGCCAGATGGCGCTGCCGGTGGTCTTCAGCGAGCGCACCACCGCCGGGCCGACATCGGCCAGCGTGGCGTCCGGCCCTGCCTCTTCGATGATGCGGCTCATCAGATAGATGCCGTAGTCGATGCCCACCCCCATGCCGACGGCGATGATGGGCAGGGTGTTCACATCGAGCCCGATGTTCATCAGCGTCATGGTGGCCAGCACCACGAAGTTGGTCAGCACCAGCGGCACCACCAGAATCACCGACAGCGTCATCGAGCGATAGGCGAACAGGCAGGTCAGCGTCATCAGCAGAACGCCACAGATGAAGGTGGCGGAATGCGAGAAGTGCACCTCGTCATTCACAGCCGCCTGCAGGCTGGCACTGCCAAGGCCAATCTGGAACGCGCCCTCGACGTCATAGTCGCGCTCTACCCGGTCAATGGCCTGGCGCAGCGCCTGCAACACCGCATCGACCGTCGGCGTGGACGCATCCTTCAGGAAAAACGTGATGCTGGCGTGGCGGTACTGGCGATCGAAGTACCGATCGAAATCGCCCGGATTGGCGCCGTTCTGCAACATCTGGGTGTAGGCGCCCGACTCCTGATCGGATACCGGCAGCACCTCGGCCTTCGGGTAGTTGCCCCAGAAGATGCGGCGCACCTGCGGCAACAGGTCGACGAAAGACACCGACCCGGCAACCAGCGTTTCGGCATCCATCCGCGCCTGCAGCGCCGACGCCGCTTCCACGTAACGCAGGTTCCGCACATCGCCGCTGGCCGCCTCGAGCACCACCGTCAGCTGGTCGGCGCCCAGAAACCTGGCGTTGTAGAAGGCGACCGCCTCGTTATAGGGCGCGTCCGGCCACAGCAGCGGCGTGCCCGACTGCGGATTCCCCATCGGCACGTTGGTGCTCAGCCCCACGCAGGCCGCCGTCAGCGTCAAGGCACAGGCCCAGGTGACCCACCGGCTGCGACGGCTGATGGCCAGCCGTCCCAGCCCATCGAGGATGGGATGGCGCCCCAACACCCGTGACTTCGAAGCGCTGCCCCCCCGCTGGGGCATGAAACTGATCATCAGCGGGAACACCATCATCACGTTGATCAGCATGCTGATGGTCCAGAAGCCGACGAACAGGGCCAGCTTCTGCATGATCGGGATGTCGGCAATGGCGATCAGGAACAGGCCCAGCGCGTCCGACACGATGCCGAGCGCACCCGGCACGAACTGGCGCTTGAACAGCTCGCGCCCGGCCGCGATGCGCTGCAGGCCGCTGGCCTGCAATTCCTGGTAGCGAAGCCCCATCTGCACCGAATGACTGAGCGCCCGCGCCACCAGTAGGATCGGCACCACCAGCACCAGTGGATCGAGGTTGCCACCCAGGTAACCGAGCAGGCCGAGCCCCCAGACGATGCTCAGCATCGCCGCCAGACTCGCCAGTCCCACCAGCGTGATACTGCGGCTGTACAGCGCCACCATGCCGAGCACGATGACCAGGCTCAGCAGCAGGATCCAGCCGATCTGGCTCTGGAAGCTGTAGACCCAGCCGGTCAACACCGGGCGACCGAGCATCTTGGCACTCACGCCCGGCGTCTGCTCCGCCGCCTCGGCGATCTGCCGCAGGCGCTCGAACACCGCCACGTAATCGGATGCGCCGGGCACCAGGGCGCCGTCGATCAGTACCGCCGTCTGGTCCCAGGACACCCACTGCCCCAGCACACCGGGCGCCGCCATCACCCGTTCCTTCAGTTCCTGCAATGCCGGCCCGGTTTCCGGCACGCCGCGGTCCGGATCGATCAGCGGGTCGCTGTAGATGGTCGAACCGTCCGTGTGCGCAATGCGCACCTTGCGCGACGTGACGGACGTGATGCGCTCCTTGTTGACCGCCGGCAGCGTCTCGAAGGCGCGCGTCGCCGCGTCCACCGCCCGCAGGAACGGCGGCGCGTAGATCGAACCGTGCTCGTTCTCCAGGATCAACTGAACCGAGTCCTGGTTGCCGTACTGGGCGCGATAGCCCAGGTAGTTCTCGACGATGCCATGTCCGCGCGGCAACAGATCCTCGAAGATGGTCTGGAACGAGGCTCCCGGCACCCCCATGCCCCATACCGCCGTCGCCAGGAAGATCAGCCCCAGGGTCAGGTAGCGGTTGAAGAACAGGATCCGGCAAAGGAAGTCGGTCATGGTCGGCTACCGGCTGGTGTGGTGGAGAGTGGTTCGCAGGCGTCCATCCGCGCTGCCGCTCACCAGGCGCCGTGCGCTGTCGACCACCAGATAGCCCTGCTGGCCCACCAGGAACAGCTGCTCACGAATCGGCAGGGCCCGTACGACCCAGGACACACTCGGCAGCGCCGCATCGACAACCGTCAGCGCCGGGGCGTCGAGCGAACCATGGGCCAGTCGATCCTGCGCCACCACCAGCAGCTCGCCGGCATAACGGGTGAGGTCGTAGATATCCGCCGTCAGGCCGGAGTCCATCCGGCGCCAGGCCTGTCGGGCACCGTCACTGACCAACAGCCGTCCGGACTGCCCGGCCACCACCTGCCGCCCATCGGGCGCGACCAGGCAGCTGAACAGCGTGCCGTACTCGTCGCCGACCTGCCGTACCTTCCAGTCGCCCTGCGCGAGCTCCAGCACCACGCCGTACTCGCCGACCACCAGGGCACCGCCGGCCGGTGCCCGGCAAACGCGGTACAGATGGGGCGAAACGTCACCGAACTCCTCGGCCAGACGCGGCAAGGCGGCGGCCCAGTCGAACGTCTGCGGCCGCCAATGCTGCGCGCCGGGCGCCCTGGCCAACACCGTACCGAACTCGCCAACCGCAAGGCCGGTGCCATCGGTGAGGTACTGGATGCTGAACAGCGCCCCGGCAGGCTCGCTGGACTCCAGGCTCACCTCGGTCAAGGCCTCGTTGACCCGCCAGATGCGACCCTCGCCGTCAGTCAGGCGAACATGTCGGTCAGGCCCCACAGCGCCGGCCAGAAAATTCACCGCAGGGTCCACTTCGAGCTTTCGCGCCACCCCCCGCAGATCCTCGGACAGCACCGCCAGCAGGCCGCCGCGACCGAGCACCAGCACCTTGCCGTCCTCACTCACGACCGCGTCGAAGGGACTGCGGCCGCGCCCGAAGGAGTGGTACTGCGCCACTGCAGGCAACAACGCATCATCGACCGGACCGCCGTGGACGGCCGCCGGTGCGACGACACCACAGCAGCCGAGCAGTAACGCGCCATACCTGCAAAATGCCTTCAACACGGCCGCACTCCATGCCTGACCATTACCGTGGCCACCGGCCGCAAGCGGCCGGCAGCCACCCCGCTTCAGCCCCGCGTCAGCGGCTGCTCTCTCGCATGCTGGACGTCAGCACCCGGCTCAGTGGCGTGCCCACGTTGGCGTTGATGTCGAACACCCAGAAGATCGACGCGTTGCCGGTTTGCTGGTTCTTGATGACGATCCAGTTCGGTGACGGCGTGAAGTCCTCCTTGACGTTCCAGTTCATCTCGTAGGTCTTCAGCAACTGCCCCTGGCGGTCATAGAACTCGCCCACCGCCGGCCGGTACGTTTGCGAGTCCACGTACAGGACCTTCTTTGAAT
Source organism: Immundisolibacter sp. (assembly GCF_041625615.1). GTDB lineage: Bacteria > Pseudomonadota > Gammaproteobacteria > Immundisolibacterales > Immundisolibacteraceae > Immundisolibacter. The sequence continues at coordinate 5,626 of NZ_JBFJTF010000097.1, forward strand.
AAATCGTGCTGTAACGAGGGGTCGCCTCGATGATGTGCACCCGGCGGGATTCGACGGCCGTGTACGGCGACGGGTAGTAAGAGGCGACCGGCTGCACGCTGTTATCCAGCATGCCCTCGGACGGCGGCGATCCGGTCTGGTTGACCAGCAGGGTTTCGGTCCCCAGCAGCCTGAAGTCCCACATTCCCAGCGGATCGGCGAAGGTGTCGACATCGCCGGCCGTCAGATCCGACCCCTGAATGGCATCGGCGCGCTGGGAACTGGACAGGCGCCGCACGCGGCGCAACACCGGCACATACACGTAGGCATCGGGCAAGGCCGCCTGATCGCGGTAGATGACGTTCATGCTGATCACGCCTTTCGAGTCGTACGGCTCGAAGAACATCGTGTTGGTGCGGTACAGCTCGTCCTCGTATCCGGGCTCGGCGCCCAGCGGCGGCGTCCACACGCGCCCGGTCATGCGGCGTTGCGTGAGGTTGATGATGAACCGCTTGTATTCCTTGCCATCGCCATTGACCAGCGAGAAACCACCCATGTGGCCGCCGGCCGGAATCGTGTCGATGTCGTCCGGGGTCAGGTGATACTGGAAGTTGGCCATCATCTCGCGCGGATCGTCCGTGCCGGGGAACGGATAGCCGCCGGGCCAGAACGAACCGTCGGCGAGCCCCCAGGTGCCGGCCTCATCCAGCATCTTGGCCTTGCCCCTGTTGGCCTCGGTCAGCTCCAGCCACTTCGGGTCGACCAGCTGCTCCAGCGGCGTGGTGGGAATGACCTTCAGCACCTCGCCTGCCTTGACGTTGACGTAGGTCCCGGTCGGCAGCATGGCCTTGTACTGCTCGACGTTTCCGGCATCGATCTGCGTGCCCACGGGCACCGGTTCGGCCATGGCCGTCGACAGGCCGAGGGCGCCGACGAAACCCAAAGGAATAAAGAGGTTTTCTCGAATAACTGCCAACATAGCGCGACTCCCGCCATTGAATGTCCGACTGTTCACCGCCAATCCGGCCCGGACTCAGAACTGATACGTCACCGACACGTTGAATTCATTCGCCCACGACAGTGATCCCAAGCGTCCCGGGCGCTGTTCGGAACCGGTGAAGAGGTTTGCGTAAACGGCCACCCGCCAGTGGTTGCCCGGCGTGAAGCGCACCTGCGGCTGCCACCAATAGGCGTCGTCGGTGTCGACGACGGCGAGGAAGTCGAACCACACCTGCGAGTTCATCACCGGCTGCGACAGAAACAGGCTGAAGTTGGTCTCGTTCTTGTCCGCCGGCCCGTTGAGTATCGTGATGCCGTCGCTGTCGCCCCCGCGCCGCGTCTGGAACCACTGCAGCGATATGTTCATGGTCTGTTCGGTTGGGAACACGAACGTCGGCCGGTCGAAACCAACCACCCATTTCACCGTGTCGCGTTCGACCGTGGTGACCGGCAGATCCACGCCCGGCGCGATGGCCACCAGCGGGCCGGCATACGGCTGGTTCGGGGTGTACGACAACTCGCCGCGCAGCACGCCACCGACCTGCGCCCAGAACCAGTTGAACGACGCGCCGTAGATGTCCAGCCGCTTGCGACGGTTGGCCAGAACCACCTGCAGCGTGGACGGGTCGAACCCGCCCGGGTAGGCACCGCTCAGCGTGGTGACGCCGTCCTGGTCGATCTTGCTCAGGTAGTTGAGGGTGTACTGGAAGCCATTGATGTCGCCCAGCAGGCGTACACCGCCCTCCCAGTCACCACGCCGGTCGTCGAGGTTGTCGTCGACGCGCAGGCCGGGAATCAGAAACGGTGCCACCGGCAACACGGTAGGCGGCGCATTGTCCGGGAACGGCAACTGGTTGAACGGCGCCCCGCGATCGGGCAGCGCCGTCGGCACGTAGTCACCCGGAATGACGAAGGCATCGATGCTGTAGCCGGCGAAGCGCCGGAACTGGTACTGCGCACGCAGCGCCCATACCGGGATGCGGATATGGTCGAACTGCTCGCCGCCGGCCTCGAACGACATGTGCTGCGTGAGGTCCAGCGGGTTCACGATGTCGAGCAGGCGCAGCGCGTCGGCCTCACCCCAGACGATGTTCTGGCGACCCAGGCGAAGCGAGGTGCGTCCGGCGCGGAAGTCGGCGAACGCTTCCCACAGCTCGAACGCCGTGCTTTCCGACTCGGCGCGCGCCAGCGTGCCTTCGTGACGGTAATCGAGCGGGAAGGCGTTGTAGTCGCCGATGCCGCCGGACCAGGCCTCGGTCAGGTCCTTGTTCAGCCGCCAGCGGGTGAAGATGCGCATGTTGTCGATCGGCGCACCCGCCTCGAACGGCTGGTTGTATTCGAGGTCCGCCACCACCAGGGCCTTGATCAGGTTGAAGTCCTGGTCGTCCGGCAGGCCGAGCGCGGTGTTGTTGGGATTGTCGTGCTTGAGGCTGTACGCCGCCTGCGCGCGCGCAAAGCCAGAGTAAGAAAACCTGCCTTCGGCGGCGGACGCGACGCCTGTTGCGAGCAACGCCAGCGCGGCGGCGCTCTTACCGAGTTGTCGACGATTCATGCCTGAGCTCCCGAGTCGATGGTTAGTGCGTTGTATGCGGCCGACGGGTGCTAGCCGGCCGTCGCCGACGAGTCGGCCCGCCATTGGCCAACCCACGCCATCACGGCCTCGTGACCGTGACGGCAGGCGAACTCTTCGTCCTGGAACTGGAAATGCGTGATGGCACCGGAGGCGATGCCGCGCTGGGTACGCTCGTGAGTACTGGCGTCCTCGAGCAGGCCGTCGCGCAGGCCGACCTTGCCGTACTCGGCGGCGAACAACTGGCCGGCATTGGCCGGCTGCGGGTAGTACATGTTGACTTCCCACAGCGTGCGGTCGGCGGCGATCGGCCACATGTGGTAGGTGAAATAGGTGCCGTACAGGACGGCGATGACGAAGTTCGGAAAGATGACGTGGAAGTCGAATACACCTTCCATCGCCTCGGCATAGGCGGTGGCGTCGCCGCCGCCGGCGAAGGCCTCCAGCGAGTTGGGGCCGAACTTCATCGCCACCTTGCCGGTGGGCGTCGGCGAGAACGGCGCCGCGGACGGCCCGGTCGACAGCAACCGGTGCGAGCCCATGACCTCCATCAGCAGCGACCGAAACCGCGTCAGGCTCTCCGGAAACGACAGCGACAGGGTGCGCTTGTGGATGTAGGGCACGTGGTAGCCCTCCTGCTGCGCGTCGAGCAGCACCTTCCAGTTCACACGCTCGTCGGCCTGGTAGGTGAAGCGGGTGGTCAGCTGGTCGAACGGGTACCGCGTGAGCTTGCGTTGCGTCAGCGGGCCCAGGTACTCGGTCAGCGACTGCTGCGGGTCGAGGCTGGCGAACACGAAGCC
>NZ_JBFJTF010000098.1:0-8938 GCF_041625615.1 Immundisolibacter sp.
CCGCCCGCCGGCACGCCGACCACCCTCATCGACGCCCTGGCGCGTTTTGGCGAGTAAGACCATGAAGGACAGCCTCAAACCCGGCCTCGAACACCAGTTCCAGTTCACCGTCAGCGACGCCAAGACGGTGCCCAACATCTACCCCGAGGCGGCCGACTTCCAGGCCATGCCGCGGGTGTTCGCCACCGGCTTCATGGTGGCGCTGCTGGAGTGGGCCTGCGTGGACGCCATCAAGCCGCACCTCGACTGGCCGGCCGAGCAGAGCGTCGGCACGCACATCAACGTGTCGCACCTGGCGGCCACGCCGCCGGGCCTCACGGTGACGGTGCAGGTACGGCTCGACGAGATGGACGGCAAGCGCCTGAAGTTCGCCGTCAGTGCCCACGACGGCGTGGACCTGATCGCCGAGGGCACGCACGAGCGCTTCGTCATCGACGCCGAGAAGTTCAACGCCCGCCTGCACAAAAAGATGCCGGCCTGAGCGTGACCCCGTGCAAAGCGCTTGGGGCAGGAGGCCCCAGCGCGCCCGGGGGTGAGAGCCCCCGGTGGGTCGCGCCTGCGGCGTGGCGCGCTTGAAAAGGGCGCGGATGCCCTTTTCAAACAGAACAAGAGGAGCAGAAATGGCACTGCTGGACGCCTTCAGCCGGGCCGGCAACGCCGCCTCGGCGGTGGCCGAGCGCTACATCCCCGATGCCTGGGTGGTGTGCATGGTGCTCACTGCCATCGCCCTGGTGCTGGCGGTGATCGGTGCCGACGCGGCCCCGACGGAAGCCGTCACCGCCTGGGGCAACGGCATGTGGGGGCTGCTGCAGATCACCATGCAGTTCTCCATATCGGTGTTCGCCGCCTATGCCTGCGTCATGTCGCGGCCGGGTTTCTGGCTGTTCGACCGCCTGGCGCGCCTGCCCAATCCGGACAAGCCGGTGCAGGCGGTGCTGCTGCTGGCGGTGACCACCACCGTCACCGGCCTGCTGAACTGGGCGCTGTGTTTCGTGATGAGCGCACTGCTGATCCCGTTCGTGGCGCGCCGCAACCCGAAGGCCGACATCCGCGTGCTGTGCGCGGCAGCCTTCATGGGCGTGGGCACGGTCACCAACGCGGCGCTGTCCGGCTCGGCGGCACTGATCATGGCCACGCCGGACAACCCGATGATCAATCCGGCCGTCGGCGGCCCCATCGTCGACCGCCTGTATCCGGTCACCGAAACCGTGTTCGCCCACTTCAACCTGCTGCTGCTGGTACTGCTGTCGGTGGTGAGCATCGGCGCCATCTGCGCCCTGCACCCGCGCGGCAACACGCCGGTGGTGACCTTCGATCCACAGCGGCTGGACGCCATCATGCCGCAGCCGCCAAGCGTCGAGCCGGAGCAGCCGACGCCGGCCAGCTGGCTCGAGAACCGCCGTTTCTGGTGTTACCTGGCCGGCGGCATGGTGCTGTTCACGCTGGGCTACAACATGGCCACCCAGGGCTTCGCCCGGGCCTGGAACATCAACGCCTACAACGCCGTGTTCCTGGGACTGGCGCTGCTGCTGCACGGCAACCCGCTGTCGTTCGTGCAGGCGGTGCGCCGCGGCCTCGATTCGGCCTATGGCGTGGTGCTGCAGTTTCCGTTCTATGGCGGCATCTTCGGCCTGATGACCGGCACCGATCTCGGCCAGTGGCTGAGCGACCTGTTCGTACGCTTCTCCAGCCAGGAACTGTTCCCGCTGGTGGTCTATGTCTACTCGGGCATCATGGATTTCTTCGTGCCGTCGGCCGGCTCGAAGTGGATCATCGAGGCGCCCTACGTCATCCCGGCGGCGCGCGAACTGGGCGTGTCGGTCACCACCACCCTGATCGCCTACATGCACGGTGGCTCGCTGACCAACCTGGTGCATCCGTACATGGCCATTCCCATCGTCGCCATCACCGGCGTGCGCTTTGGCCGCTTTGCCGGCTACTCGTTCATGGTGGGAGTACCGATCGGCCTGATGATGATGATCGCCATGCTGTTCATTCCGCCGAATCTGTGAATTGGACGTCCGGACAAGTCCATCCAGGACTTCCCGGGACCACGGAAACCGAAATCGGGATGCCCGGTTTCCTTCATGGGTGGCCGACCCGGCGGCCCATGAAGGCACCTCCCCGTGCCGTGGTGCTCACCACCCTCAGCTTGAACCCTCCAGGAGGTCACCATGCCGCTGCCCGTTACCGCCATTGCCCGGGTCGGCGTGCTCACGCGCGACTGCCGCGCCGCCGCCGCCGAGTACGCGCGCTTTTTCGGCATCAATGACTGGCGCGTCGCCGACTGCAGCGGACGCACCGGGGACGACCACGACTACAGCCACCGACAGGCTGTCGGCTACGGCAACGGCGTCGGCATCGAACTCATCGAACCGAAATCGGGGGTGTGGGCGGACGCCCTCGAGCGCTGCGGCGAGGGACCCAGCCACGTGGTGATCCCGGCCCCGCACTGGGCGGCGGTGACACAGGCACAGACGGCAGCGGGCATGACCACCCTGGCCGAACACGACGAACACGGCGGCCGGCGCCGGCTGCTGGACAGCCGCGCGGCGCTCGGTGGCCTGGGCCTGGTGTTCGCCGACGCCGACGCGCTGATTGCCCCCGGCGAGCCGCTGTACCTGCCCGGCGATGCCATCCTGCCGGTGCAGAAGCTCTACCAGGTATCGATGATGGTCCGCGACCTGGACGCCGCCAAGGCGCGCTTTCGCGCCCTGCTCGGGGTCGAGGCCTGGGTCGACATCGGCATCGACAGTTCCCAGATGCCGGACTGCCGGTACTACGGCCAGCCGGTGGAACACACCGCCCGCCTGTCCATCGGCCGTCGCGGCAGCGCCTGCTTCGAGCTGGTCGAGCCGCTCGACGGGCCCACCATCTACCGCGATGCGCTCGACCGGCGCGGCGAGTGCGTGCACCACATCATGGTCACGCTGGCGCCGCCGCCGGATTTCGAGCGCGCCGCGCAGGCCCTGTCCGAGCGCGGCATCGTGGTCGGCCAGTCGGCCAGCATCCCGGGCCTGATGGCCTTCGCCTACTTCGACGGCGGGCAGCCGCTGTGCGGCCTGTTCGTGGAGGTCATCCAGCCGCTGGCCGACAACTGGCTCGACCTGATGTTCCCGAGCCCGGACATCGCCCGCATCGTGGTCGGCGACTGAAGCCGCCTAAGCGTCCGCAGGCAGCAGCAGCGCCAGGTAGGCATCGGCCGCGCGGTCGGCGCTGAACAGGCTGCCGCGGGCCCGCAGCGCCACGCGGTCGACCGGCGCATCCAGCGTCGCCGCCAGTGCCGCCGCCAGGGCGTCGGCATCGCCCACCGGCGTCAGGCGGCCGTAGCGGCCGCCGTCCAGGATCTCCCGCGGCCCGGACGGGCAGTCGGTGCTGACCACCGGACAGCCGCAGGCCAGCGCCTCGGCCAGCACGTTGCCGAAGCCCTCGGAGCGCGATGTCAGCGCCAGCACCGCGGCACGCGCCATGGCGGCCATCGGGTTGGCGCAAAAGCCCGGCATGGCCACCGCGTCGCCGATGCCGAGCCTGTCAGCCAGCGCCTGCAGTTCGGCCCGCTGCGGCCCCTCGCCCAGGACCAGCAGCCGCACCGGACGCTGGCGACGCAGCCGGGCGAACGCGCGCAGCAGCGTCGGGTAGTCCTTGTCGCGGTGCAGGCGGCCGACCGCCAGCAGCACCGGCGCGCCGCCGTCTTCGAGCCACGGGTGGGGCGCCGGCTGCGCCGCCCGCCCGGCGAACGCGGCATCCACCACCGCGTTGTAGATGACCGTGACCCGCGCGCGGTCCAGCCCGATCAGCGCGGCCAGATCATCCGCCACGCCGCCGGACACGGTGACGATGGCGTCGGCCTCGGGATAGAACCGGGCCGCCAGGCGCGGCAGGGCGCTGCGCTTGGCCGGCCGGTCGGCAGTGGCGATGGCCGACAGCTGCACCCGTTCGCTGACCACCAGGCGCAGCGGCACCCCGGCCCGGCGCCGCGCCCACAACGCCATCAGGTTGACCGGCGTCTTGGCCGACAGCAGCGCCGCCGGACGTTCGGCCTGCAGGTACCGCACCAGCGCCGGCAGGTGGCGCAGCGCGCGCGAGGCGTGCAGCGCCAGCAGCACCGGGCGCAGCAGGGCCGGCCAGGCGCGCCCGGCCGCCCGCAGCGCAGCCAGCCGCCCGCGCACGGTGCCGGCGTCGGCCAGCGGCACCACACGCACGCCGGGCGGCACGGCGTCGCGCAGTTCCCCCCGCGGGCGGCAGACCAGCAGGTCCACGGCAAACCCGCGCCTGGCCAACTCGCCTGCCAGGCGCACCGTCGCCCGTTCCACACCTCCGGCGGACAGCGACAGCAGCAGCAGCGCCAGGCGCGGTCTCACGCGCGCCCCAGCAGCAGGTTGAGATACGGCGGCGCCACCGCGGCTGCGCTGAAGTCGAGTCCGCGCCGCTCCAGCGCCTGACGATCGACATCGGCGGCAAGCGCCGTCTCGATCGCCGCCGTCAGCGCGTCGACGTCGCCCACCGGCACCAGGCCGCCCCAGCGGCCGTTGTCCAGGATCTCCGCCGGCCCCGACGGGCAATCGGTGCTGACCACCGGACAGCCGCAGGCGAGTGCCTCGATCAGCACCGTCGGCAGGCCTTCCCATGCCGACGACAGCACGAACAGCCGTGCCCGGCGCAGATAGGCCAGCGGGTTCGGCACGAAACCGGCAAGGCGCACGTCGGCGGCAATGCCAAGCTCGCGCGCCAGTGCCTCCAGCGCCGGACGCTGGTTGCCCTCGCCAAGAATCAGCAGCCGCGCCGGATGCCGGGCCCGCAGCCTGGCAAAGGCCCGCAGCAGGGTCACCTGATCCTTCTGCACCCGCAGCTGCGCCACGTTGATGAGCACCGGCGGCGCACCGGCCACGAACCAGGGGTCATCCAGCGGCGCGTCACGGGCCGCCAGCAGCGCCGGCGTGATGACCGGGTTGTAGATGGTGCGCACGGCGGCGGGCGGCAGCGGAAACCGGCCCAGCAGGTCCTGGCGCACGCCCTCGGACACGGCGACGACGGCATCGGCACGCGGGTACAGACGCGCCATCAGCCGGGGCAGCAGGTAGCGGCGCTTGCGTTCGGCGGCCCCGGCGGTGGAGGCACCGACATGGATGTGCTCGGACACCACCACGCGGGTCGCGCCAGCGGCCACACGGCGCCCCAGCAGCGACACCACATTCGGCCACTCGCCACCGCTGAGCAGGGCAACCGGGCGCTCGCGCCGCAGATAGGCCACCAGCGCCGGCAGCGCCAGCGGCACGAACCAGCGCTTGTGCCGCCGCACACCGGGCAGCCTGGCCAGGCGCGGCGCCAGTTCGAGCAGCTGCACGCCGTGCGGCAGGCCCTCGGCGGGCGGCTGTCCACGCGGCGCCAGCAGATCGACGCGATGGCCGGCTGCGGCAAACTCCGCCGCCAGGTTCAGCATCAGGCGCTGAATCGCCCCGCGCGGCCAGGACGAGACCAGGATGGCGATCCGGGCCAAGGGTTCAGCCTGCCGCCTGCCGGAAAGCGGCAGCCTCGTCCCCCAGCAGCAGATCCAGATACGCATCCACTGCCCGCGGCACGGAAAACTGCGCCGCGCGCGCGCGCTGGCGCTGAGGGTCGGGCGGCGTGTCCAGCGCCGCCAGCATGGCCTCGGCCAGCGCCGGCGCCTCGCCGACCGGCACCAGGCGGCCGAAGCGGCCCTGATCGAGGATCTCCGCCGGCCCGGACGGGCAGTCGGTGCTGACGATGCGGCAACCGCAGGCCAGCGCCTGGATCAGCGCGCCCGGCAGGCCCTCGTAGCGGGACGACATGACGTACAGATCGGCCCGCGCCAGCGCGCAGAACGGGTTCTCGGCATAACCGGGCATGGCCACCGCCGTGCCCAGCCCGAGCTCGGCCACCTGCGCCTCGAGCGCCGGGCGCAGACGGCCCTCGCCGAGGATCAGCAGCCGGGCCGGGCGTTGCTGCCGCACGCGGGCAAACGCCCGCAGCAGCGTGGCAAAGTCCTTCTGCGCCGCCAGCCGGCCCACGGCCACGATCACCGGCGCGCCGCCGTCTTCCAGCCACGGGTGCGCCGCCGGCTCGGCGGCGCGACGGGCGATGAAGTCCAGATCGGTCGGGTTGTAGACGGTCTGCACGCGTTCGCGCGGCAGCCGGGCAACCGTGGCCAGATCGTCCGCCACACCGTCCGAGACCGCCACGATGGCGTCGGCGCGCGGGTAGTAGCGGCGCGTCATCCAGGCCAGCAGGGGACGGCGTCGCAGCAGCGGCAGGCTGCTGTTGGTGATGGCCACCGACAGCTGCGTGCGCTGGCTGATGACCAGCCGGGTGCCGGTGCCGGCCAGCTCGCGCCCCCACAGGGCACCCAGGTTCACGTAATGCGAGGCGCTCAGCAACGCCGCCGGACGCTCGCGGCGCAGGTAGCCGGCAATGGCGGGCGCCATCAGCAGCGCCTTGCGTCGCTTGCGGGCGCGAATCACCGGCGCCCGCAGCCACCAGCGCGACAGGTTCACCAGGCGCACGTTCGCCGGCACCTGGTCGCGGAACGGCCCTCGGTCGTCCGGCACCAGCAGGTCCACCGCCAGACCGCGCGCGGCCAGCCCGCCGGCCAGGGTCAGCATGGTGCGCTGCACCCCGCCCAGGCCCAGGCCCGAGATCAGCAGGGCCAGGCGCGGTGTCGGGGCGGTGTTCAATAGCCGCGCTGCCGCGTCAGGCGCCGCCACCAGGCGCCGGCGCCGCCGGCCTCGATGACCAGGATGAACACCTTGCGCAGCGCCTGCGGCGGGCAGCGAATGTCGCGCACCGCATGCCAGGAATGATCGGTACGGGCAAACAGCAGGCTGCGGTTGCCGATGGCCTCGCTGGCCGTGACACGCCGGAATTCGTCCAGCGACGGCGCCGAGTCGGGCTTCAGCGGCCCGCCGGCGTCGAGAATCAGCGTCTCGCCGCCCCAGGACGGATCCCAGTCCTTTTCGGTGTTGAAGTAGAAGATGTGCGAGCCGAGCTTGCGCTTGGCATCACAGTGCGGCGACACCGAGCAGCCATCGGGCGTGTAGTGCCAGTGGCAGGACAGGCTCACGCTGCGCACGCCGAGCATGCGCTGCAGGAAGGCTGTGTAGTGGGGACCGTTCAGTTCCTCGACAAACTCGTGCCAGGGGGCGTCCAGTGGCAGGTCCGGCCGGTATTCGAGCGCGTAGCGGTCGTGACTTTGCTGGCCGTGCTTGCGCGCCACGCCGAAATGCGTGTCGAACATCTGGACGTCCGGCAGCGTCTCGTACAGCGTGGCGAACGCCTCGGCGGTCAGCAGACCCTCCGGATTGAGCCAGGGGAACGGCCGACGGTTCTGGAAATACGCCGCATCGAGCGCATCCAGCCGCGCCGGGTCCAGGTAACGCAGTTCGGACATGGTGACTAGAGCTTCTGTTCGGCGGTGAGCAGGTCGCGCACCCGCGTGGCGGCATCGGCCAGCGCGCGCGCCTGGCGGTCGGGATCGAGCTGGGCCGGCGCCGGGTCGGCCGGCAGGTCGGGCAGGCCAAGCGCCTTCTGCACGGCGCTCACGTCACGTTCGCGGCTCACCACGCCGGCCGCCAGCAGGCGGTCGTAGCTGCGGCCCAGGCGGTTTTGCTGACGCGCCGTGCCACGGCTGCCGGCGGCGCGCTCGACCAGCCCCAGACGCCGTTCCAGCGCCCGCTGCAGACGCGCCACGACACCGCGACGATGCGCCGGCGCGAACACGGCAACCGGTTTGCCGCTGGCCGCGGCCTCGGCCAGCATGGAGGCGCTGTCGCCGGTGACGACAAACTGATCGGCCAGCGCCAACAGCGCGCGATACGGATTGTCCGCCTGCCCGGGCGCGTAGCGGTGCTGGAAGGCGCGATCGCCGAGCGCCGCGAACAGGGCCTCGGCCGCCGCGGGCGTGGTACGTGGACCGGTGGTGGCCAGCACGCTGCCGCCAAGGCGCGCGGCCAGTGCGCCGGCCGCCTCGCCCAGCCGGCGGGCCTGGTCGGCATCCAGGCAATAGGGCGCGCGGTCCCCCCCCACCAGCAGCGCAATCCACGGCCGCGGCAACGCCGCCCAGCGCGCGCGCCAGGCATCGAGCGTCGCCGCTTCGGGCGCCGACCCGGTCGCCGGCGGCGCCGGCAGGTGCAGCACGTTGCCACGCACCGGCAGGCCGTACTGCGGCGTGGTCAGGACCAGATCGAACGCCGACAGCGGTGCCCGCGGCCGACCGAGCACCACGGTGCGGGTGCGTCCACCGCTGCGCCGCGCGATCCAGCGCGCCACGCTGGCGCTGCGCCGGCCGGCGGCGATCACCAGATCCGGCCACGGCGGCGCCAGCGCGGGCTCGCTGGCGGTGAGCCCGACCGGCCGGGCGCCCTTCAGCCAGCCCGGCAGACGCGACAGCGGCGAGAAACGCAGGCGCCGTGTCTGTGCCGGCCAGCCGACGGCCCCGGCCAGGGCGTCGATCTGCGCGTTGTCGCCGGCGTGCCTGCCGTGCAGCAGCCACACCACCGGTGAGGTGTCCGTGCCCGCCGCCGCCTGCCAGCCGCGGCTACGCCGGCCGCCGGCGTCGAGCACGTCCAGACGCCAGGCACGCCCCGGATGCCGCCGCGCGGCGGTGCGCAGGCGCGCCCGCCACCAGGCCTCGGTGTCCGCCGGCGGTTCGGCCGCGGCCGGCGCCACGGCCAGGTAGACCGCCGTGCCGGCGGCCGCGAACAGGGCGTCGACCAGCCACGGCAGGTCGTCGGCCGGGCACCGTTCCAGGTGCGCGGCGGCCACCAGGTCGCCACTGGCACCGGCCAGGCGGTGGGCACGACGGGCGATCTCGGGGTAGTCCAGCGTCCGCTGCGCCTCGAGCAGGCCGTCGCCCTGCTGCTGCAAGTTGTCCTGCAGCAGTTGCAACAGCCGCGCAAGCTTGCCGACACCCAGCGCTTCGCCG
>NZ_JBFJTF010000099.1:0-8812 GCF_041625615.1 Immundisolibacter sp.
CACGGCACCAACTCGCGGTCGATCAGCTCGCACAGGCAGTGCAGGATCAGAATGTGCACTTCCTGAATGCGGGGCGTGGCGGTAGCCGGAACGCGCAGTTCGATATCGGCGTCTCCGAGCAGGCCGGCCAGCCGCCCCCCGTCGCGCCCGGTCAGCGCCAGCACCGGCACACCCAGCGCCTGCGCCGCCTCCGCGGCACGCAGGATGCCCGGCGAGTTGCCACTGGTGCTGATCACGACCAGCGCATCGTCAGGCCGTGCCAGCGCCTGCACCTGGCGCGCGAACACGTCGTCGTAGCCGTAGTCGTTGGCCACCGCGGTCAGCGTGGAGGTGTCCGCATGCAGCGCGATGGCCGGCAGCCCGGCGCGCTCGCACTCGAAGCGGCCCAGCAACTCGCCACTGAAGTGCTGGGCATCCGCCGCCGAACCGCCGTTGCCGCACACCAGCAACTTGCCGCCGCTGCGCAGCACCTGCGCCAGGCGACTTGCCGCGCGCGCAATGGCCGGCGCCAGGACACCTGCAGTGGCCTGCTTGAGGCGGGCGCTCTCGTCGAAACGGTCGATGACCAGGGTGATCGAATTCATGCTCTGGGAACCGGGGGTCAATCAGCGGTGAAGGCGTTCTGCAACCAGACCAGGTGCTCCAGATCGAGTGCACCGGTGAAGCTGATCACATCGAAGCGACACGGCGGCAACGGACGCGGACGCCATGCCAGCAAGTACTGTTCTGCGGCCTTCAGTATGCGCCGGCGCTTGGCCGCCGTGACCGACTCGGCGGCACTGCCGAAGGCGCCACTGCGCCGGCTGCGCACTTCCACGAACACCAACTCGGCGCCGTGGCGCGCGATCAGGTCGATCTCACCGCCTGCCGCGCGGTAGTTGCGCGCCACGATCGCCAGCCCCTGTTTCGTCAGATGGGCGGCTGCCAATGCCTCGGCGTCCCGGCCGCGCTGCAGGTGCGGCGCAGCGGCCGTCACGGAAAACTGCCACGCGTCATGACCACCGGCACACCACCGCTGAAACGCGCACAATCGAGCACCTGTCGGCGCAGCGTACCGTCGACATCCATCGCCAGCGCACCGGTCAGCCCGTCAGGCAGCGCATCCACCGACCTGCCCTGCCACAGCAGGCGACCGAGCGCGTAGGCGTCCGCACCAAGGGCGACCAGCCGCGGCGGGCTGCGCTCCAGCAGTGGCCAGACACGCGTCGCAGCGGCCAACGGCCCCGGCGAGCCCGCATCCGTGCGGGACTCCAGCGCCCAGGGACTGTCGCAGAACACCAAATTGCCGAGGTCCGCGTCGGCCGCGCGGTTGGGATTGCCGTTCCACAGCCGCGAAGTCCCCAGTACCGGCAGATCGAAAAGGCCCACGTACTCCAGCTGCGGCATGATCTGACGCGCATCCGCGCCGGCGGCGATCACAATCAACGCCTGCGGCCCGCTTTCGGTCGCGATCACCGGGTCGGCCGATGCCAGCCGGTCGGCGAACAGGCTGCGCAGGGCCGGCGCAAAATCCGTGTCACCCGCGTCGAAAGGCACCGCCCCCACCAGCTGCCCACCCTGGGCCTCGAGGGCCTGCCGGTACAAGGTGCGCAGGCGCCGCCCCCAGGGGTCGTCCACGTACAACATGGCCACGCGCCGGTAGCCGGCGGCGGTCAGCCACCGCGCCCCGGCGGCCGCCTCGTCGGCAGGGTCCAGCGACAGCCGGTACAGGTTGATCTGGCCGGCGGTCCGCGCCGGGTTGTTCAGCGCCAGCGTCGGCCGCGCCAACGGCATCGCCGCCAGGGCGCGGACCTCCGCCTTTTGCAGCGGCCCGATCACCACGGCCGCGCCATCGGCCACGGCCCGCCGGTAACTGGCGACGACATCGTCGCCACTGGAATAAAACCGCAGCGATGGGCCCGACGGATCGCCCAGACGGGCCGCCACCAGGCCGGCGGTGATGGCCTGCGCCGCTGCCTCCAGTTCATCACCGTAGGGCAACAACACCGCCACGAAGTCGCCACCGGCCACCGACTGCCCCGGCGCGGCGGCGCCCGCCGGCACTTGCGCCAGCAGGCCATCGCGCTCGGCCATCAGCGCTGGTGGCAGATCGAGCAGGCGGGTCGGCGCCAGCGCGTCGGCGGCACCCGCGGGGTCATCGCGCGCCAGCGCCAAACGCGCCAGCAGAATCTGCTTGCGGGCGATCAGCGCGTCGCCAAGCGTGGCCACGTCCGCCTGTGCCAGCACGGCCTGACTGTTGGCGGGATCACCGGCGGCGAGCCAGGCGGCGGCGGCATGCAGTTGGTAAGCTTCACGAGCCGGCGACGCGGACCCGGACGCCAGCGCCAGCCACGCCTGCGCGGCAGCGGCATAGTCACCCCGGGTTTCCGCGGCGCGCGCTGCCTGCTCCGGATCGACCGGCGCCGCCGCGCGCTCGGGCATGGGCACGGGCGACGGCCCGGCGCAGCCCACAAGGGCCAGCACCGCCGCAACGACACATACAGAAACGAGCACTCTCACGGGGCGACTGAGCCGGCTGCCGGGCGCAAATGATGAAAACCACAACATCTGGCGGCCGATTGTACGTGGTGGCCACACCCCTCGGGAATCTGGCCGACCTGAGCCCCCGCGCGCGCGACACGCTGGCGGCGGCGGCCGTGATCGCCGCCGAGGACACGCGCCACAGCAAGCCGCTTTTGACGCATTACGGCGTGCGCACGCCGCTTGTGGCCCTGCACGAACACAATGAGGCGGCGCAAAGCGCCCGGCTGATCGAACGGCTGCACCAGGGCGACGACGTGGCCCTGATCAGCGACGCCGGCACTCCGGCCATCAGCGACCCCGGCCAGCGGCTGGTGGCCGCCGCCCACGCCGCCGGTATCCCGGTGGTGCCGCTGCCCGGGCCGTGCGCCGCCGTGGCGGCGCTGTCGGCCAGCGGCCTGTCCAGCGCGCGCTTTGCCTTCGAGGGTTTCCTGCCGGCCAAGCCGTCAGCGCGACGCACCGCACTGACCGCCCTGCTCGACGAGCCGCGCACGCTGATTCTGTACGAGGCACCACACCGCCTGACAGCGCTGCTCGAGGATGTGGCGCAGCTGTTCGGGGACCGTGAGGCGGCACTGGCCAAGGAACTGACCAAACTGCACGAGGCGGTGATCCGCGGCCACGCCGAGGCGTTGCTGGCCTGGCTGCGCGCCGAACCCGGGCGCGAGCGCGGCGAGTTCGTGCTGCTGATCGAAGGCGCACCGCCACGCCCGGCCGCCGAGGACGACCTCGACGTCCTGCTGACGCGCCTGCTGGCGGTGCTGCCCCTCAAGCAGGCGGTGACCGCCGCCGTGGCGGTGAGCCAGGCGCCGCGCAACCGCGTCTATCGGCGCGCGCTGGCCTTGCAACAGGCCGCCGGCAGCCCCACACTGGACGATGCGGGGAGCCGGACAGGCAATCGCGCCCGACAGGGCGAGGAAAGTCCGGGCTCCACAGGACGGGGTGCCAGGTAACGCCTGGGGGGCGCGAGCCTACGGAAAGTGCCACAGAAAACACACCGCCGATGGCGCCGGAGATTCCGGCGCACAGGCAAGGGTGAAAAGGTGCGGTAAGAGCGCACCGCGCCGCTGGCAACAGGGGTGGCAGGGTAAACCCCACCCGGAGCAAGACCAAATAGGGGGACGGCTGGCCGAAAGGCCACAACGCGTGGTCCGCGCGGTCCCCGGGTAGGTCGCTACAGGCGGGCGGTGACGTCCGCCGCAGACGAATGATTGCCCTCGACAGAACCCGGCTTATCGGCCGGCTCCCCGCCTTCCTTCCAGCGAGCCTGCCGGCAGGCTCGCCACACGCTCAGAACCCCTGGAAACGCAGCTTCAGATCGGTGACGTTGGTGGCGTTGGCCAGGGCGACATCGCGGGTGATCTGCCCACTCTCGGCCAGCTCGAACAGGTAGTCGTCGAACGAAATCATGCTGTGCTGGCGACCGTTCTTGATCACGTCGACGATGTCGGACTGACGCTCCGGATCCTCGATCATGTCGGCGATGGTCGGCGTCACCACCATGACCTCGAACGCCGCCACGCGGGCGCTGCCGTCGGCGCGCGGCAGCAGCCGCTGGCTGATGACGCCGCGCAGGTTGGCGGCAATGGCCTTGCGCTGGGTGTCCTGCTCCTCGGGCGGGAAATACGACACCAGGCGACTGATGGCGTCGTAGCAGTTCGGCGCATGCAGGGTGGAAATCACCAGATGTCCGGTTTCGCTGGCGCGCACCGCGGTGGTGATGGTCTCGGCGTCGCGCATCTCGCCGATGAAGATGACGTCCGGGTCCTGGCGCAGGGCGGCACGCATGGCATCGCCGAAGTTTGGCGTGTCGATGCCGACCTCGCGCTGGTTGACCACCGACACCTTGTCCCGGAACAGGTACTCGATCGGGTCCTCGATGGTCACGATGTGGCGGCGGTCACGCTCATTGATCATCTCGATCAGCCGCGCCAGCGTGGTCGACTTGCCCGAGCCGGTGGCGCCGGTCACCAACACCATGCCGCGCTTCATCTTGCTGAACAGCTCCACCGCCGGCGGAAGCTGCAGTGACTCGGCGCTGGGAATCTGCGTCGTGATCACGCGCAGCGCGATGGCGACGGTACCGCGCTGACGGTAGATGTTGGCGCGCACGCGACCGATGCCGGTGAACCCGTACGACAGATCGACGTGGTGCCGTTCGGCAAAAATGGCCGCCGAGCGCACATCCATCAACGCCTGTGCCAGGTCCTCGACGTCCTGCGAACCGAGCATGCCCTGATCCGGAATCGGCACCAGCTCGCCCAGGTGACGCCAGTACGGCGGCGCGCCTGCCTTGAAGTGCAGGTCCGACACCCGATGCTCGACCGCCGTCGCCACCGTATTGCGCAAGTAGGACTCACCGTCACCGGCGGCCAACTGCCGAATGGCTGAGACCGGAACGGCTGTTGGCGGTTCGAGGTTCGGCTGGTCGGACATCTGGGCGGCTCCGGCAGATTGCATGCGTTGGCGGCAGTGTAGCCAAGACCGCCAACGCATGCTGCAAGAACCGTCGGCGAAAGAGCCCGCCAGGGCGCCAAAAATCTGCCTTGACAGTCGTGGAGAGCAGTTCCTATAGTGGCCCCTTAGTGGGGATTAGTGGGGCAACTGGGTTAATTCGTGGGGAGATGTCCCATAACCCGAGGGGAGCATGTTTCGCGGCATCACGGCGCTCAATCTCGATGCCAAGGGGCGGATGGCCATTCCGAGCCGTTACCGCGAGCGCCTGCAAGCCGATCAGACACGCCAGCTGATCCTCACCCTGGACCATCGCGGCCAGTGCCTGCTGCTGTATCCGCTGCCGGTGTGGGAGGCGATCGAGCGCGAGCTCGTTGGCGCCCCCAACCTGCTTGAAGTCGTCGACCAGCTCAAACACACCCTGATCGGGCACGCCACCGAGTGCGAGCCCGACGCGCAGGGCCGCATCCTGTTGCCGACGATGCTGCGCGAGCTGGTCGGTATCGACCGCCAGGTAACGCTGGTGGGTCTGGGCAACAAGTTTGAACTGTGGGACGAGCAGGCCTGGGATCAGCGTCGCAAGGGCTGGCTGCAGGCGGCCCAGGACGGCGCCGTGCAGCTGCCGGAGCAACTCAGCCGGCTGGCATTTTGATGACCCACACCGACGCCGGCGGGCACCGGCCGGTCATGCTGGACGAGGTAATGCAAGCCCTGGCGATCCAAACGAGCGGCTGCTACGTGGACGGCACCTTCGGGGGTGGCGGGCACACGCGTGCACTGCTGGCGGCCTTGGGACCGCAGGGGCGACTGCTGGCCATCGACAAGGATCCCGCCGCCGTGGCGCGCGCCCGTGCCGAGTTCGACGCCGACCCGCGCGTCACCGTGCGCCACGGGAGCTTCGCGCAACTCGGCCAGTTCGTCGACGAACTTGGCCTGCGCGGGCAGGTTGCCGGCGTGCTGCTGGACCTGGGCATGTCCTCCATTCAGCTCGACGACGCCAGCCGCGGCTTCAGCTTCATGCGGCCCGGGCCGCTCGACATGCGCATGGACACCAGCCGCGGCCCCACCGCGGCGCAGTGGCTGCAGGACGCCAGCCAGGAACACATCGAGCAGGTGCTGCGTGAATTCGGCGAGGAGCGCTATGCCCGGCGCATCGCCGCCGCCGTGGTGGCGCGTCGCGCCAACGCCCCGATCACCACCACCGACGACCTGGTCGCCCTGGTGCGCGGCGCCGTCCCGCGGCGCGACCAGCACAAGCATCCGGCCACGCGCACCTTCCAGGCGCTGCGCATCGCCGTGAACCGGGAACTCGACGACCTGGCGGCCGGCCTCGATCAGGCGCTGGTGGCACTGGCGCCCGGTGGACGCCTGGTGGTGCTGAGCTTCCACTCCCTGGAGGACCGGCCGGTCAAGCGCTTCATGCGCCACCACGCCGGACGCCTGGAGGGCGCCTGCGAGCGGCCCACGCTGCGCCTGGTGCGCGTTCCCAAGAAAGCCGGTGCGGCCGAACTGGCAGTGAACCCGCGCGCCCGCAGCGCCATCCTGCGCGCGGCCGAGCGCCTGCCGGAGCCGCCCGATGCCTGAACGCATCGGCCATGCGTTGGTGGCAACGCTGCTGCTGGCGGTGTTCGCGTCGGCGCTGGGCGTCATCCACCTCAAGCACCACGAGCGCAGCCTGATCGCGCAGCTCAGCCGCCTGCGGCACGAACACGACCGACTCGACAGTGAATGGAGCCGCCTGCTGCTGGAGGAGGCCACCCTCACCACGCATGCGCGGGTCGAAGGCAAGGCCCGCGAGCAGCTGCACATGGTCCTGCCACAGGCGCAGGAAATCGTTCAGGTGCGCCAATGAGCGGGGTGTTCTCACGCCCACGGCACATCATCACGCTCGCCGTGCTGCTGCTCGCCGGCGTGGCGCTGATGACGCAGGCCGTGTACCTGCACACGCTGCGGACACAGTTCCTGAAGAAACAGGGCGACGCCCGCGCCTTGCGCACGGTCGAAGTCAACGCCCACCGCGGCATGTTGCTGGACCGCAACGGCGAGCCACTGGCCATCAGCGCGCCGGTGGACTCGATCTGGGTGGTGCCCGGCGATTTCGCCAAGGCGGCCGACCGCTGGCCGGAACTGGCCCACGCACTGGACATGCGCACGGACACCATACGGGCGCTGGTGAGCGCGCGCGCGAACACCAAGTTCGCCTACTTGAAACGTGCCATTCCGCCGGAGCAGGCGGAGCAGGTCCTGGCGCTGAAGATTCCCGGCGTCTACCGCCAGCGCGGCTACCGTCGCTACTACCCACTGGCCGAGGCGGCCGGCCACGTGGTCGGCTACACCGACATCGACGACCGTGGCCGCGGCGGCATCGAGGAAGCCTACGACAAGCACCTGCGCGGCACCCCCGGCAAGGAACGCATCGTGCTCGATGCGCGTCGCCGACGCGTGGCGCTGCTGGAAACCATCGCCCCGCCGCAGCCAGGCAAGGATCTGAAGCTGTCCATCGACCGGCGCATCCAGTACCTGGCCTACCGCGAGCTGAAGGCGGCGGTACGGCGCCACCAGGCCTCGTCGGGCATGGCGGTGATGTTGGACGTGACCACCGGCGAGGTGCTGGCCATGGTCAACCAGCCGACCTTCAACCCCAACGACCGCAACGACGGCGACCTTGACGGCCGTCGCAACCGCGCCGTCACCGACCCCTTCGAGCCCGGCTCCACCATCAAGCCGTTCACCGTGGCGGCGGCGCTGACGCACCGCAGCTTCGACCCGCACCACATCATCGACACTGCTCCCGGCTACATGCGCGTGGCCCGCCATACGGTGCGCGACGTGCACAACTACGGCCCCCTGGACATGGCCGGCGTGTTGCGCAAGTCCAGCAACGTCGGCGCGGTACAGATCGGCCTGTCCATGGCCGCCGAGCAGTTCTGGGAAACCCTCGCCGGCTTCGGCTTCGGCATGCCTACCGGGGCTGGCTTCCCGGGCGAGGCCAGCGGCCTTCTGCGGGCCGCCGGCAGCTGGCGACAGGTCGAACAGGTCACCCTGTCGTTCGGCTACGGCATGTCCACCACCGGGCTCCAACTGGCCCGCGCCTACGCCACGCTGGCCGGTGGCGGCGTGCAGCGGCCGGTCAGCTTCCTGGCCCTGGACAAACCACCCGCCGGTCGGCGCGTGCTGCCGGCGGACGTGGCTGCCCAGGTCAATGCCATGCTTGAAGGCGTGGTCGGCCCCGGCGGCACCGCGACCAAGGCGGCGATCGACGGCTACCGGGTGGGCGGCAAGACCGGTACCACGCACATCGCCAGCGCCGGCGGCTACGACCGGGGACGCTACCTGTCCATGTTCGTCGGCTTCGCGCCGGTCAGCGACCCGCGCCTGGTGCTGCTGGTGAACCTGCGCGACCCGCAGGGCGACTACTACGGCGGCGCCGTGGCGGCACCGGTGTTTCAGCGCGTCATGTCGGGCGCCCTGCGCCTGCTGGGGGTCGCCCCGGATGCCCTGATGCCGGCACCGCTGATGGCGCCTCCCCCAACCGGCGCTCCCGGCCTGGTGCAGGCGGCGGCGGAGCAGCGCCTGTGACACCGGCACGCAAACCAGCCCCCCCCGCCGTACCGCTGAGCACCCTGCTTGCCGGCTGGGTGGATGCCGCGTCGGCCAGCACCGTGACAGTCGGCGGCCTGTGCAACGACAGCCGCCGGGTGCGACCGGGTGACCTGTTCCTGGCGGTACCGGGTCAGCGCACCAGTGGCACCCGGCACCTCGACCAGGCCATTGCCGCCGGCGCCGTGGCGGCCCTGGTCGATGCCTCGCTGCCGCCGCCGGCGGCGGCATCCGTGCC
>NZ_JBFJTF010000100.1:0-8720 GCF_041625615.1 Immundisolibacter sp.
CCTCCAGCAGGGCGTCGGCCACCGCCCCGGCCGACGGCTGCGGCAGCGGCGCCTCGGCCAGCACCAGCGCCCCCAGGCGCCGCACGCGCCGCGCCTGCACGGCGCCGCTTGCCGCGTCCAGGCGAACCGATTCGATGGTCTCGATGTGCGCGCCAAGCGCGGTGCCGAGTTCATCCCCGGTGATGGCGGCGGCCAGACGTATGCGCGCGTTGTCGCCGACGTCGTCCAGCTCGGCCACCACCAGAAACGGCGCGCCGGCCAAGCCGTCCGACGCGTCCAGCACCGCACCGCGACCGTTGGCCAGCCGATAGCTGCCGCGGCTGCGTCGCTGGGCGACACGGTCCGGAAACGCCAGCGCCAGCAGCACACCGACGCTGTCACCACCGGGGCCACCCGCCGGCCGACGGCGTGCCAGACGCTGGGCCAGGCGGCGCACGGCATCGAACGCGGCGCGGTCGACGTCCGCTCCGGCCCGGCCGCTTCTGAGCGCCGACAGGCGCAGTTCGACGTCCACCGACGGCGCCTGGCCGGGCGTGCGACGCAGGCTGTCGCGCTCGGCCAGCAGCGCCGCCAGCAGGCAGGCGTCCTCGCCACTGCCGACCAGCAGCAGGTGCGCCAGGCGCGGCGGCAGACCGAGGCCGGCCATGGCACGACCGTGGCCGGTGGCCTTGTGCGCATGGTCCAGCGCCCCCAGCGCCCGCAGCAGTGCGCGCGCCTGTGCCAGGTGGGCCGCCGGCGGCGGCGTCAGCCAGGCCAGCTCGGCCGGATCGCGCACGCCCCACAGGGCCAGCTCCAACGCCAGCGGCGCCAGGTCGGCCACGGCAATCTCCGGCGGCTCGTGCGCCGGCAGACGGGCATGGTCGGCCTCGCGCCACAGGCGGTAGCACACGCCCGGCCCCAGACGCCCGGCGCGGCCGGTGCGCTGCGCCGCGGCCGCCTGCGACACCGGCACCGTGACCAGGCCGTCCATGCCGGTGCGCGGGTTGAAGCGCGTGTGGCGGCTCAGGCCCGAGTCGATGACCACACCGATGCCGTCGATCGTGAGGCTGCTCTCGGCAAGACGCGTGGCCAGCACGATCTTTCGCGTACCCGCCGGCGCCGGCGCGATGGCGGCGTCCTGCGCGGCCGCATCGAGCCCGGCGTACAGCGGGCAGACCCGCACGTCTGCCGGCAGGCCGTCGCGCTCCAGGCGCGCGGCCAGGCGCCGTATCTCCGGCGTGCCGGGCAGGAACACCAGCAGGCTGCCGGCCGTTTCCGCCAGCGCGCGGTGGACGGCCGCGGCCAGGCGCGAATCCAGCGCGCCGTCGCCCGGCAGGTAGCGCACCTCGACCGGATGACTGCGCCCGGCGCTGGTCAGGCGCGGCGCCCCACCGAGCAGCTCGGCCACGGCCGCGCCGTCCAGCGTGGCGCTCATCACCAGCAGGCGCAGGTCCGGCCGCAGCAGCGCCTGCGCCTGCTGCGCGAGGGCCAGACCCAGGTCGGCCTGCAGGCTGCGCTCGTGAAACTCGTCGAAGATGACCAGCCCGTAGTCGGACAGCGCCGGGTCGGCCTGCAGCAGGCGCGTCAGGATGCCCTCGGTGATCACCTCGATGCGCGTGGCCGCCGACACGCGACTGTCCAGGCGCGTTCGGTAGCCCACCGTTTGCCCCTGCGCCTCGCCGATCAGACCGGCCATGCGCCGCGCCGCCGCCCGCGCCGCCAGCCGGCGGG
Organism: Immundisolibacter sp.; assembly: GCF_041625615.1. Classification (GTDB taxonomy): domain Bacteria; phylum Pseudomonadota; class Gammaproteobacteria; order Immundisolibacterales; family Immundisolibacteraceae; genus Immundisolibacter. The sequence continues at coordinate 1,711 of NZ_JBFJTF010000100.1, forward strand.
GTTCGAGCAGCAGGATCCGGCGCCCATCCAGAAACGGCGCATTCAGCAGCGCCAGCGGCACCTGGGTGGTCTTGCCGGCGCCTGGCGGCGCCTCCAGCACCACGGCACCGTGGCCGGCCAGCGTGGCCAGCAGTTCCGGCAACAGCGAATCGATTGGCAGCGGCGGCAGGGACGGCGGGACGGACATCCGCGCATGCTATCAGGCGGCAAGGCGCTGATTGACAGCATGAAATGCCTGCAGCAAAGTCGGCGCACGGTCGCCAGGATGTGACCGAACACCAACACAAGCATTACCGAGGCTGGAGAACATGGTCATGGATTACCTGCGTTACTACCTCAACTGCCTGCTGCCGCTGGCGGCCATCGCCGGCTTCGTGCTGGGTGGTCACTGGGTGTGGCTGGGCATCGGCACGCTGCCGCTGCTGATACTGGCCGATGCCCTGTCGCCGCAGGACTACGCGCCGCGACGCATCGCCAACGGCGCCCTGGCCGACGTCGTCATCTACGTGCAGATGCTGTTGGTGCTGGGCACCTTCGTCGCGTTTGCCTGGCGCGCGCACGTCGGCTTCGACCCGGCCCTCGGCCCGGTACTGCCGTGGCTGGCCAGCGCCCTGGCGCTGATCTGGATCGGCCTGGTCGCCAACGTCGGCGCCGCGCACGAGCTGATGCACCGCCACAACCCGCTGGCGGCCTTCATCGGCAAGCTCGGCTTCGCCGTCATCGGCGCGCCGAACCGCGACATCTCGCACACGGTCACGCATCACCTCTACTTCGACACCGAACGCGATTTCGACACCGCCCATCGCGGCGAGTCGGTGTACCGCTTCGTGCCGCGCTGCATCTGGGGCAACACGCGTGATGAAATCGAATACGAGCGCCGCCGCCTGGCCGCCCAGGGCCACGGTCTGTGGCACTGGAAGAGCCAGATCCTGTGGGGCCTGGTGCTCAGCGCCGCCATGCTGGCGGGCATGTACTGGGCCGGCGGCCTGCCGGCCCTGCTGGTCCAGGCGGCGGCCATGGTCGGCGGGCGCATCCTGGGCGAGGCGCTCAACTACCTGCAGCACTTCGGCCTGCTGCGCGTGCCCGGCCGGCCGATCGAGGACCGCCACACCTGGAATCACCTGTCGGCGGTGACGCGCATCCTCGGGCTCGAAATCACCAACCACGTCGAGCACCACCAGGACCCGGACCGGCCGTTCTACGCCCTCACCCCGCGTCCGCAGGGGCCGCAGATGCGCAACATCCTGCTGTGGGGCATCGCCGCGTTCTTCCCGCCCATCTGGACCCGGCTGATCCAGCCACGCCTCAAGGACTGGGACCTGAACCACGCCACTGCGGAGGAGCAGGCCCTGGCACGTGAGGCCAACCGCCGCGCCGGCTGGCCGGACTGGCTGGGTGAATCGCCGGCATCCGCCGAGGTGGCCCGCGTGGCCTGAGGCCAGGCCTCATCCAGACGCCGGCGCCGCTTCCCCCGGGAGCCGCGCCGGTTTTTTCATGTCCGCCGCTCAGGCGTAGGCGTCCACCAGGCCGCGACCGAGCAACCGCGCCGGGGCAGCCGGCAGCGCCGCGTCGAGCTCCTCCGATCCCTGCCCGCCGGCGCCGTGCCAGCCCGGCTGGCCGGATGCCGCCTGTTGCTGGCGGGCCGCGTCGCCATCGCCGGTCGGCTGATGGAACACCGACGCCTGCCCCAGCTGCAGGCCCTGCTGGGCCAGCAGCTCGCGCAGCTGCGGCAGCGATTGCTGCACCGCCGCGGCAGTGCCGGCGTGCTGGGCGCTGAAACTGACCTGCGCCGCGCCGTCACCGACGCTCAGGCGCACCTCCACCGGCCCCAGCTCGCGCGGGTTCAGCTGCAACCGCGCCTCGTGCATACCCTCGCGCACCAGCCACAGCACGCGTTCGCGCAGCTCCGTCCCGAACTGCGTGCTGCCCGGCGTGGCTGCCAGGCTGAACTCCGGTACCTGCACCGTGGCACCACCAGCCGGCGCCGGCACACCGACACCCGCCGGCGCCAGGGCCGGCGCGGCAAGAAGGCCGGTGTCGGTCCCGGTCGACAGCGGCGGCAGGTCGGCCACCGGCACCCGTTCGGTGGGACCGGCCTCCACGGTGACAGCCTGCGCCGTCGACACGGTGCCCTCCCCGGCCGCGCTGGCCGGCCGCGCGCCGGCCATGGGGCGCACACCACCGGCCACCGCCTGCGAAGGCAGGGCCGGCCGTCCCGACGAGTCCGGCAGGGCCGCCGGCTGCTCCATCGCCATCAGGCCGTGCGCCTGCTCGGCGGCCGGACTGAGTGCCACCTTCTCGCGCGCCTTGCTGGTGGCCTCGGCGGCCACTGCACGGGGCGGCGGATTGGCCAGCGGCGTGGCCGCGGGAAGCAGCACCGGGTCGGACACCACCGCCATGTCCGGCGGCGGCACGGCGGGCGCATCGGCCGCGCGGCGCGCGGCCGCTTTCGCCGGTCTGTCGCCGGCCGGCGCCGGCCGTTCGGACTGCGCGGTTTCGACAAACTCGGCAAGCGCGCTCTGTGTGGCGGCGGCCTTGGCCGGCGGCGCCGCCGCTCGGCCGGCCGAGATGTCCCGCAGCGCATCCGCCACCTGGGGCAGCCCGGCCCGCCCGTCGGCGTGCGGCAGCTCCGGCAGTGGCGTGAAACGCGCCGGTGCATCACCGCCCTCCCCGTCAGGGCTCACCGGCGCAATGGGCAGCAGTGCCGTGTCGACCTCGGCCGGCGGCGGCAAGGCGTCGCCGCCGGCCGGCGGCAACGGCTTGCCGGACCACGGCTGCATGGCCTGCCTGACGGCCGCCGGAAACTCACCCCCTTCGATCCCGGTCGACACCGGCATATCAGGCGCGCCGGCGGCGCCGGCACGTACCAGGGAACTGACTGTCTGCACTTCGGGCTTCCTCTACGACTGGAGGCGGTCACTGCGGTCAACCCGCTCCCTGGACCACCCTCGCCGTGACATAAAGCACACGGTGGGCCAACCGCCCCGACCGGCCTGACGCACCCGTTTCGCCTACACCTCGCCGAGCGCTGCGACCGGTGGCCGGCCATTGACCCAGTCGTCCAATGCCCGCTGCTCCTGGCGCTCCTGCCGTTGGCGGCCTTGCGCCCGCTGACGTTCGATCAACCGCTGCAGACCCTCGCTGCGCTGGCGCTGAGACACCCATTCGGCACGCAGTTGCGCACAGGTTCGCTCGGCCGCCAGCAGCGCCTGTTCCTGGCTGATCGCCAGCTGCTCCAGGCGCGCCACGAACTGCTGGTGCTCGCGCAGCGAGCCGGCGGCGATCGCCCCCACCTGGCCGCGCAACCGGTACTCACCGGCGTAGCGGTGCAAGTCGGCCAGACTCTGGGCGTGCGCGGCGCGCTGCGCCTCGCCGGCCGCCAAGCGCTCGCCGGCCTGGCGCTCGACCTCGCGCATGCGCCCCAGCACCGCCTGCAGACGCGCCAGGCGGCTCACGCGTCACCCCCGGGATCCACCGCACACAGGGCCTCCAGGGCCGCCACGCTGGCCGCGTGGTCGGCACCCTGGCGCAGGTCCTGGCGCAGGAACTCGATCAGGCGCGGCTGCATCTGCAAGGCCTGGTCGAGCAGCGGATCGGCACCGGCCTGGTAGGCGCCCACCGCCACCAGGTCGCGGTTCTGGCGATAGGCCGAGTACAGCTGACGAAAGCGCCGCGCCGCCTGCTGCTGGCCGTCGCCGGCCAGCTCCACCATCAGGCGGCTGACCGAGGCTTCCATGTCGATGGCCGGGTACAGGCCCGATTCGGCAATGTCGCGGCTGAGCACGATATGACCGTCGAGGATGGCCCGCGCCGAGTCGGCGACCGGGTCGTTCGGGTCATCGCCCTCGGTCAGCACGGTATAGAAGGCGGTGATGGAACCCCCGCCGGGCGCGGTGCCGGCGCGCTCGATCAGCGCCGGCAGGCGGGCGAACACCGACGGCGGATAGCCCTTGGTGGCCGGCGGCTCGCCCACCGACAGGGCGATCTCGCGCTGCGCATGCGCCACGCGCGTGAGCGAGTCGACCAGCAGCAGCACGTTCAGGCCCTGATCGCGGAAGTACTCGGCGATGGCGGTCGCCAGCATGGCCCCCTGCAGGCGCTGCAAGGCCGTGGTGTCGGCCGGCGCGGTGACCACCACCGCCCGCTTGAGGCCTTCCGGACCCAGGATGGAGGTGACGAACTCGTTGACCTCGCGCCCGCGCTCACCGATCAGGCCGACCACGGTCACGTCGGCAGCGGTGTAGCGGGTCATCATGCCCAGCAGCACGCTCTTGCCGACGCCGCTGCCGGCAAACAGGCCCATGCGCTGGCCCCGACCGACCGTCAGCAGCGCGTTGACGCTGCGCACGCCGACATCCAGCGGCTGCCGGATGGGCGGGCGGCCGAGCGGGTTCAGCGGCGTGCCGGTCAGCGGCACGTGGCGCTCGGCACGGATCGGCCCCTTGCCGTCCAGCGGCCGGCCGGCGCCGTCCAGCACCCGTCCCAGCAGCGCCGGGCCGACCGGCGCCAGCGCGCCGTGGCGCAGTGGCATGACGCGGGCGTTCGGCCCCAGGCCCTGAATCGGGTCGATCGGCATCAGGTACATGAACTCGCCGGAAAAACCGACCACCTCGGCCTCGATGTCGGCGGCGCCCGGCTGGCGCACACTGCAGCGGCTGCCGATGACCGCGGGCAGGCCGATGGCCTCCAGCGTGAGCCCGACCATGCGCGTGAGCTTGCCCTCGACCTGGATCGGCGGCGGGCTGTGCAACTGCCCGGCACGATCGCTCAGCTGCGCGGCCAGGCGCTGCTGCACGGCGGCATTCATGCGCCACCCACCTCGAGCAGCCGGTCGTAGGCCTCGCGCAGACGCGTGTCGAGCGTCAGGTCGACTTCCGATGCCTCGGTACTGATGCGACAGCCGCCACGCTGCACGCCGGCGTCGGCCAGCAGTTCCCAGCGCGCATCGTTGCGCCCGCGCCGGGCCAGGCTGCGCACCAGGTCCACGTCCTCCGGATGCAGGTGCACGGTGATTTGCCGCGCGGTGGCCGGCAGCGCCGCCACACCCGCGCGCACCAGGTCGACAATGCGGGCCGGCACGGCGGTCAGCTCGCCGCGCACGACCTGCCGCGCCAGCGCCAGGGCCAGCGTTTGCAGGCTGTCGAGCAATTCCTGCTCCAGATTCACCAGTGGTGCCGCCAGGCTTTCCAGGAGGGCGGCCAGTCGCTCGCCGTCAGCCGCCTGCTGAGCCTCGACACGCTCCCGGCCGGCGGCCAGTCCCTGCTCCAGCCCGGCGGCGAAGCCGGCCTCCCGCGCCGCCTCGCGCAGCCGTTCCAGCTCCTGCGGGTCGGCGGTGCTGGTAGCGCTGGCCGCCTGCCAGCGCTGGAACGCCTTACTCGACAAAGTCGCCGCCTCCCTTGCCCAGGCGGATGGTGCCGGCCTCGGCCAGGCGGCGGGCGGCGGCCAGCATGTCCTTCTGCGCCTCCTCCACTTCGGCCAGGCGCACCGGGCCGCGCAGCTGCATGTCCTCGCGCAGCATTTCCGCCGCGCGTTTGGACATGTTCTTGAAGAAACGGTCGCGCAATGCCGGATCGGCGCCCTTGAGCGCAACCAGCAGCACTTCGGACGTGGTCTCGCGCAACAGGGCTTGCAGCCCCTTGTCGTCTACGTCGATCAGATGCTCGAACAGGATCAGGTTGTCCTGTATGCGCTGTTCCAGGCCTTCGTCCGCCTCGCGCAACTCCTCCAGCAGCGTGTTGCCGGTGGCCGGATCGAGACGGCTGACGATGCCGGCGGCGCTCTTGATGCCGCCCACCTGGGCCGACTTGACGTCGACCTTGCTGTAGAAGTGCTGCTCGAGGATGGCCCGCACCTCGGCCAGCGCGGCCGGCTGCAACTCGTCCAGCGTCGCGATACGCGCCACGATGTCGGCCCGCAGGTCCGGTGGCAGCAATCCGAGCACCAGCGCCGCCTGGTCGGCCTCGATCGAGGCCAGCGCCAGGGCCGCCACCTGCGGATGCTCGCACCGCAACACAACGGCGATGGATTTCGGATCCATCCACTTGAGACCGCCCAGGGCATCGTCGCCGCCCTCCAAAACCCGGTCCAGGATCCCGCGTGCCTTCTGCTCGCCCAGCGCGCCGACCATCACGTTGCGCAGGTAGTCCTCCACGCCGACCGTCAGCATGGCATCGCTTTGAACCGCCAGGCCGAACTCCTGCAACACCGCGTCCACCTGCGCGCGGCTGATCCCCCCCAGGCGTGTCATGGCGCTGCCGATACGCTGCACCTCCTTCGGCTCCATCTGCCGCAGCACCTCGGCGGCCTTGCGCTCGCCAAGCGCCATGATGAGGATGGCCGAACGCTCGGCGCCGGACAGACGAAGCGGCTCAGGCATCGGCGGACATCCAGTTGCGCATCACCTGCATGACCCGGCGCGGGTCCTGCTCGCTCAACTCCGGCAGCTCGGCAGCCTGCGGCGCCGGCAGGCGGGCCGGTTCGGCGGGCTGCTCGGCCGGGGCGGACAGACGACCGGTGGCCGGAGCCGCCGTGCTGGCGATGACCTGCGCACCGGCCTGACGCACGCTGCGCAGCATCGGCCGCAACACACCGAGCACCACCGCGGCCAGGGCGCCGGCACCCAACAGCAACCGCGCCGCGTGCCACAACCAGGACTGCTCCCAGACCGGCGCCGGCTGCGGTTCCGGCATCGGCTGGGCCGGAGCGAAGGCGGCGTTCACCACATTGATGCTGTCCCCCCGCTCGGCGTTGAAGCCGACGGCATCGCGTACCAGCGCGGTATAGCGGTCCAGTTCCTCCTGACTGCGCGGCTCGACCGATTCCCTGCCGTCCGGACCGACGACACGGCGATCGTCCACCACCACCGCCACCGTCAGGCGCTTGACGCCACCACCGCTCAGCTTGCTGTGGCTGATGGTTCGGTCGATCTCGAAATTGCGCACCGAGCGGCGGCTGCGCTCGCGCGGCGTCACGGGCGACTCGACACCGGCCCCATCCGCGTCCGTGTCCCC
>NZ_JBFJTF010000101.1:0-8651 GCF_041625615.1 Immundisolibacter sp.
CACCGCACAACGGCAGCGTTCCTTGGTGGCCCACCCAGCCATCCGCGCAGTCGCCTGAATCAATTCGCGGTCCTTCCCGGCTACCCCCACCCTCCCATTCTCACGCGACGTGTTGATCAGAACCCAGCCTGTCGCCTGTCGCCCTCCAGGACGGCGCCGCTGGGCCGGCCGGGTGCTACCCGCCTACGACGCGCCCGAATGCCGCTCGAAACCCATCGTCGCCCGGTAGTGCTCCCACCACAGGGCATTGGGTGCCTCGTCGTTCTGCTTGGTTTCGGTCAGATCGGCGCCGTCGCGGTAACCCTTGAGGAAATAGGTCGCGCCCGGCTCGGTGTCCAGTGCCTGCTGGATGCGCAGGAACACCGTGGCATCTTCCAGACTCACGAAGCCACTGGGGCCGATCATGTTCGACGACTGCCGCAGGCGGTGACGCACCATCTGCGCATCGTCGTCGGCGTGGGCGAAATAGGCGTAATGCACCTCGACCTGATCCAGTCCGACCGGATTGGCGTAGCGGATGTTGAAGATGTCGAGATGATTGGCAATGGCGGTCAGCGGCCAGAACGCCAGCAGGCTTGAACCGGCCGCCTGGGCCGGCGCCTTGTTTCGCGGCGCCGCGCCCCCGTGGTAGGCAATGACGCTGGGATCGCGCAGCAGGCCACCGTCGCCGGGCTGTGACGCGACTTCGGACAAGATCATCATGTGACCCGCCGGCAGACGACTCTGGCGTCCACTGCCACCCTGCCAGCGCAGCATGCGAAAGGCGGCGTGCAGCAGCGGCGCATGGAAGGCGTCGTTGTCGATGTAAACCTTCCAGTTCGACTGGTAACGCACCTTCTGATAGCCCAGCAGCGTGAGCCGGCCATCCCCGCCCAGGGCGTCGCGCACCGGCTCGGCCATGTGCCCCATCCAGTCCAGCAGCGGCGGCGGGTCCGGGTGCAGGCTCACAAACTGCAGCCCCAGATACTGCGCGGTGCGTGGCTGCGCCAGGTCGTAGTCGGCGCGCTTGAAGTCCGGCGGGTACTCGGCCTCGCCCGGGCAGGCCCGCAACCGCCCGCGGGTATCGAACACCCAGCGGTGATAGGGGCACTCGATGTCGCCGGTATGGCCGCGAAAGGCCATGGCCAGTTTGGTGCTGCGGTGGGTGCAGGCGTTGTGAAAGGCCCGCACCTGACCGTCATCGCCGCGGATTACCAGCAGCGGCGTTCGCCCGACGGTGACCGTCTTGTAGTCACCGGGTTTGGGCAACTCGGCGTCGTGTGCCACCGGGTGCCACAGCGGGCCGCGGAACACGCGCTCGAGTTCCAGATCGAAAACGTCCGGGTCCTCGAACGCCCACTTCGGCACCTGGTTGAAGGCCGCCGGCCAACGCGGCAGGGCGGCGAAGTCCAGATCGCGCAGTTTCATGGCTGTCTCTCCTCCGGCTGCGGGTGCCTGCCGGTGGCGGCCCCGTCGTACTGGTGCTCGGCGACGCCAACATCGTGCATTGCGGCAATGGCTGCCGCAGCCAGCAACAGGGGCGCGCCGAAGAGCAGAAAATACACCACAAACTGCGGTTCCAGCACCGCCAGCCAGCCGCCCGCCAGCGGCCCGAAGATCGACCCGATACGCCCCCAGGCCTGCGCCCACCCGACGCCCGTGGCCCGCACCGCGCTGGGGTACACCTGGGTGGCGATCGGGTACAAGCCCACCTGGGCGGCGCCGGCAAACAACCCGGTCGCAAGGCAGGCCATCGCTACCGGCAGAAAATGGCCGTCGCCGAAGCCGATGGCCATGATCGACACCGCCCCCAGGGCAAAGAACGTCGCCAGCATGCGGCGCGGGTTGTAACGGCTCGACAGCCAGGCCAGCACCAGCGCCCCGAGCACACCGCCAATGTTGAACATCACCGTCGTGCGGATGGCCAACGCCAGGGAGACGCCGTGATCGACCAACAGCTTCGGCAGCCAGTTCAGCAGGAAAAAGAGCACCAGCAGGTTGATGAAGAAGGCCAGCCACAACAACAGGGTGTTACGCCTGCGCTGCCCTTCGAACAGGGCGGACAGCCGGGCGCCGGGCGCCGCTTCGGCAAGAACGTAACGGTCATGCGGTGCGTAACCGCCCGCCCGATCGAAGCGCCCGAGCAGGCGGGCCAGCCGCTCTCCACCAGCGCCGGTCCGCGTCAGGTAATGCGGCGACTCGGGCAACAACCACCACAACACCAGTGCCAGGCCCAGCGGAAGCCCGCCTCCGACATAGAACATCGCGCGCCACCCATGCTCGACCACCAGCGCTTCGGCGACAACGCCGCCAAACAGACCGCCGACAGAAAAGCCGATATACATCAGCGTTACCAGCAGCGGCCTGTGACGAGCAGGCGCGCACTCGGCCATCAGGGTGACCGCGTTTGGCAACGCGCCGCCCAGACCGAGCCCCGTCACCAGCCGCAACACCAGCAACGCCTGCACGCTGTGGGCGAACACCGTCACCAGCGTGCCGCCACCGAACAGCAGCACGCAGAAAATCAGCATGCGACGCCGCCCCAGGCGGTCACCAAGCCCCCCGAACAGCAAGGCACCACCGGTCATGCCCAACAAGGCGGCGCTGAACACCGGCCCCAGCCGATCGTTTCCGATACCCAGCTCGGCCGCCAACTGCGGTGCGGTGAAACCGATGATCTGGGCATCCAGCCCGTCGACGGCGGCCACGGCAAACGTCAGTGCCAGCACCACCCAGTGCCAAGAGCCGAGGGGCGCAGCATTGAGACGGTCGGCAACATCCCAGGTTCTGGGCGATTCGGTCATGAGGATTCCTGTCGCGGGATGGCGTGCGCGGCTTCCGTGGACGGGCACACCCACTCAGGTGGCGCGCGCCACCCGCACACTCAAGGTGAACGTCGCGACGGCGGCCAACAACACCACGCCGCCGAAGCCCGAAAAATAGTGCTGCAATGGAACGCCCGAACGCAGCAGTTCCCCACCGAGCAGGGGGCCGAACACCGAGCCCACCCGCCCACAGCCCAGCGCCCAGCCAATGCCGGTCGCCCGCAACGCCGTGGGGTAGGCGGCAGCCGCCAGCGCATGCAATGCGATCTGCGCGCCGAACACAAAGAATCCGGCCAGTGCCGCGGCAATCATGTAGGTAACGAAACCGCCGGTGGCATAACCGACGGCGGTCAGGCACAGCGCCGCCAGCACAAAGGCGCCGCCGACCACGCGGCGCGCGTACAGGCGCCGGCACAGCACCGCCAGCACCAGCGGCCCGACCACGCCCCCCAGGTTCAGCGCCAGTGCCGCCAGCGACCCCTGGTGCGCCGAAAAACCGGCCTGCCGCGCCAGGTACGGCACCCAGTTGGCCAGGAAGAACATCACCATCATGTTGATGAAGAAGCCCAGCCACAGACGACGCGAGTCGTGCCCCAGCGCACCGGCGAACAACTGGCGCACCCCCCTTTGGCGCGCCTGCGCCGATGCGAAGGCCGTCATCGGCGCCTCGGGCAGGAAGCGCCCCAGGACCGGCACCAGCAGCAACGGCAAAACACCACCGACGACATACAGCGAACGCCACCCGAACCGCGGCAGCAGCGGCACCGTGAGCGCGGCGCACAACATGCCGCCGAGCGCAAAGCCCACCAGCCCGATGCTCACCAGCAACGGCCGCTGTCGCGGGGACGCGTGGTCGGCGATCAACGCCGTCGCGTTCGGCACCGCCCCGCCAAGACCGAAACCGGTCAACAGGCGCAGCACCATCAAGCCCCAGTACTCATCGGCCAGCGCAGTCAGGCCACAGAACGCGCCAAAAATGCCGCAGCACAACATCAACACCCGCACGCGGCCCAGACGGTCGCCCAGTGGGGCAATCAGCACCGACCCTCCGATCATGCCGACGATGCCGGCGACGAACAGCGGCCCCAGCCGCTGCGCCGTGAGCGCCCAGTCTTCGGCAATCGCCGGCGCCGTCAGCGCGATGACCAGCATGTCGAAACCGTCGAGCACGATCACCAGCAGGCACAGCGCCACCACCCGCACGGTCGCGTGCCCGCCGACTGCCGATGCCGCCTGACGCATGTTCCTCCCTCCCCCACACACGGCGGCGCCATACCGTGCGGCGCCGCTCGCGATTCGCCAACCGTGGCCCGTTGAAGGCCACGCGGCGCAACGATACCGCGGCCGGTGCCGTCGCGCTGCGTACAATGGTCGCCCGCGACCCAACCGCTGCCGTTCCAAGATGCCCGAAGCGCTGCTGCCTGTTTCCGCCACCGCCCGCGCCCGCGCGCAGGCCCTGCTCGATTTCATCGACCGCAGCCCAAGCCCCTGGCACGCGGCGGCCAGCGCCGCCGCCCTGCTGGAGGCCGCCGGCTACACGCGCCTGGACGAAACCGACGCCTGGTCCCTGGCGCCGGGCGCCCGACATTACGTGGTCCGCGACGACTCCACCCTGGCGGCGTTTCGAATTGGCCAGGCGCCACTCACCGACAGCGGCCTGCGCCTGGTCGGTGCGCACACCGACTCGCCCGGCCTGCGCGTGAAGCCGCTGGCCGGCGAACGTCGTGGCGGCTGGCTGCGCCTGGGAGTCGAGGTCTACGGCGGGCCCATCCTGGCCACCTTCAGCGACCGTGACCTGAGTCTGGCGGGCCGGGTGGCGATTCGCGACCCGGCAATGCCATTCGGCGTGACCAGCCGCCTGGTGCGTATCGAGCAACCGCTGCTGCGCATTCCCAACCTGCCGATCCACCTCAACCGCAAGGTGAACGAGGATGGCCTGCGGCTGGACCGCCAGACCGGCCTGCCGCCGGTGCTGAGCGCCGTCGAGGCCGACCTGCCGGCGGCCGAGACGCTGCGCCGGCTGCTGACCGACACCCTGCAGATACCCGCGGACGGCCTGCTCGGCTTCGACCTGAACGTGTACGACACCCAGCCGGGTGCATTCTTCGGGCCACAACGCGAGTTCATCGCCAACTCGCAACTCGACAACCTCGGCTCGTGCCATGCCGCCGTGCTGGCCTTGCTGGACAGTGACGACAGCGCACCGCAAGCGAGCGCGCTGTGCTTCCTGTTCGACCACGAGGAAGTCGGCTCGACCAGCGCCAAGGGCGCCGACGGCAGCTTCCTGGACGACGTGATCGGCCGCATCACCAACGGCTGCGGCCTGGATGACCAGGACCGACAGCGCGTGCTGGCACGCAGCATGCTGGTCAGTGCCGACATGGCGCATGCGTTCAACCCCGGGCACCCGCATGTGTACGACAACGATCACCGCGTGCACCTGAACCAGGGTCCTGTCATCAAAACCAATGCCAGCCAGCGATACACCTCAGACAGCCTGTCGGCCGGCGCCTTCCAGCTGGCCTGCGAACGCGCCGGCGTACCCTGGCAGCACTACGTGCAGCGCAGCGACCTGGCCTGCGGCAGCACCATCGGTCCGATGGCGGCGGCTCGACTGGGCCTGCGCAGCGTGGATGTCGGCAACCCCATGTGGGCGATGCACAGCGCGCGGGAGAGTGCCGGCGCCGCCGACCACGACGCCATGTGCCGCGCACTGAAGGCCTTTTTCGAAACCTGAGCAGGCGTCAGTGCTTATCCCCAGAAACTGTGGATAACTTTGTGGACTACGTGCTGAATAAGCCCGGTGAGCGCGCATGATTACGTCACCGGCCACAGATTGCCCAGCTTTTAATCAAATCTTCATTTTTATTTAAAATCATATGGTTGTTGAAGATTTTGAACTCACATTGGCAGGCAACGGCGATTTTTGCCGGTCAGTGCGAGATTTTTTGAAGACCTGTGCGTAAATGGCCGCCGCCACCGCTGATGCACCGCCACCGGCGCCCTTGACAGAGACCCCGCGATGAGCACCCTGACCCACCTGCAGCGCCTTGAGGCCGAAAGCATCCACATCCTGCGCGAAGTGGTCGCCGAAACCGAGCGTCCGGTGATGCTCTATTCCATCGGCAAGGACAGCGCGGTGATGCTGCACCTGGCCCGCAAGGCATTCTTTCCGGCGCCGCCACCCTTCCCGCTGCTGCACGTCGACACGACCTGGAAGTTCCGTGACATGTACGCCATGCGCGAGCGCATGGCGGACGAGATCGGCATGGAGCTGATCGTCTACCAGAACCCAGAGGCCAAGGCGCAGGGCATCAACCCGTTCGACCACGGCTCGCAGCTGCATACCGACATGTGGAAGACCCAGGGCCTGAAGCAGGCGCTGGACCTGTACGGCTTCGACGCCGCCTTCGGCGGAGCGCGCCGCGACGAGGAACGATCCCGCGCCAAGGAGCGCATCTTCTCGTTCCGCACCGCCCAGCATCAGTGGGATCCAAAGAACCAGCGCCCGGAACTGTGGCGCCTGTACAACGGGCGCAAGCACAAGGGCGAGTCAATCCGGGTGTTCCCGATCAGCAACTGGACCGAGCTGGACGTGTGGCAGTACATCCAGCTCGAGAACATCCCCATCGTGCCGCTCTACTTCGCCGCCGAGCGGCCGGTGGTGGAACGCGACGGCACGCTGATCATGGTCGACGACGAGCGCATGCGCCTGCACCCCGGGGAAACGCCGATGCTCAGGAAAGTGCGCTTTCGCACCCTCGGCTGCTATCCGCTGTCCGGCGCCGTCGAATCCACCGCCGACACGCTGACCGCCATCATCCAGGAGATGCTGCTGACGCGGACCTCCGAGCGCCAGGGCCGCATGATCGACCACGACACCGCCGCCTCCATGGAAAAGAAAAAGCAGGAGGGCTACTTCTGATGGCACACGTCTCGGACCTGATCGCCAGCGACATCGAGCAGTACCTGGCCCTGCACGAGAAAAAGAGCCTGCTGCGGTTCATCACCTGCGGCAGCGTGGACGACGGCAAGAGCACCCTGATCGGGCGCCTGCTGTACGAGTCGAAGATGCTGTTCGACGACCAGCTGGCCGCCATCGAGGCCGACAGCAAGAAGTGGGGCACCCAGGGCGGCGACATCGATTTCGCCCTGCTGGTCGACGGCCTGGCCGCCGAGCGCGAGCAGGGCATCACCATCGACGTCGCCTACCGCTTCTTCAGCACCGACCAGCGCAAGTTCATCGTCGCCGACACGCCCGGCCACGAGCAGTACACGCGCAACATGGTCACCGGCGCCTCCACGGCAGACGCGGCGGTGATCCTGGTCGACGCCCGCAAGGGCCTGCTCACGCAGACTCGCCGCCACAGCTACCTGGTGAGCCTGATCGGCATCCGCACGGTGGTGCTGGCGGTCAACAAGATGGACCTGGTCGACTACGACGAGGCGGTGTTCCGCCGCATCGAGGACGACTACCGGGCGTTCGCCGCCAGGCTCGGCCTGACCGACATCACCGCCATCCCCCTGTCCGGCCTCAAGGGCGACAACATCGTCGAGCCGTCGGCGCGCATGGCCTGGTACCACGGGCCGACGCTGATGGCGTTCCTGGAAACCTGCGACATCGACGACACCCGCCTGCAGGCCGCGCCGCTGCGCCTGCCGGTGCAGTGGGTGAACCGCCCGAACCTCGACTTTCGCGGCTTCTGCGGCCTGCTGGCCAGCGGCACGCTGCACCCCGGTGACCGCGTGCGCGTGCTGCCGTCCGGGCGCGAGAGCCGCGTGGCGCGCATCGTCGCCCACGGCGGCGACTGGCCGCAGGCACTGGCCGGCCAGTCGGTGACGGTGACACTCGAGGACGAGATCGACATCTCCCGCGGCGATCTCATCTGCGCCGCCGAGGCGCCGGCCGAGGTGGCCGACCAGTTCGAGTGCACCGTGGTGTGGATGGCCGACGAACCGCTGCTACCGGGCCGCCCCTACCTGCTCAAGCTCGGCACGCGCACGGTCAGCGCCACCGTCACCGAGCCGAAATACAAGGTCAACGTCAACACGCTCGAACACCTGGCGGCCAAGCAGCTGGAGCTGAACGAGATCGGCGTGTGCAACATCGCCCTCGACCGCCCCGTGGCCTTCGACGCCTACCGCGACAACCACGACACCGGCGGCTTCATCCTGATCGACCGCGTCAGCAACAACACGGTCGGCGCCGGCATGCTGCACTTCGCCCTGCGGCGGGCGCACAACATCCACCTGCAACCGCTGGACATCGACAAGGCCGCCCGCGCCGCCCTCAAGGGCCACAAGCCGGCGGTGCTGTGGTTCACCGGTCTGTCCGGTGCCGGCAAGTCGACCATTGCCAACCTGGTCGAGAAAAAGCTGCACGCGCGCGGCTGCCACTCCTACCTGCTCGACGGCGACAACGTGCGCCACGGCCTGAACAAGGACCTGGGCTTCACCGACGTGGACCGGGTGGAGAACATCCGCCGCGTGGCCGAAGTGGCCAAGCTGATGGTCGACGCCGGACTGATCGTGCTGACCGCCTTCATCTCCCCGTTCCGCTCCGAGCGGGCGCTGGCACGCGGCCTGCTCGACGAGGGCGAGTTCTTCGAGATCCACATCGACACGCCGCTCGACGTGGCCGAGGGGCGCGACGTCAAGGGCCTGTACAAGAAGGCCCGGCGCGGCGAGCTGAAGAACTTCACCGGCATCGACTCGCCCTACGAGCCGCCGGAGCGGCCCGAGCTGCGCGTGGACACGGTGGAGTGCACGCCCGAGCAGGCGGCCGACCGGGTCATCGCCCGCATCCGCGAGCTCGGGCTGATCGGCTGACCGGCGGACCGGCTGAAC
>NZ_JBFJTF010000102.1:0-8631 GCF_041625615.1 Immundisolibacter sp.
GGCACGAACCAGGCCGCCACGCGGTCCACCAGGTTCTGGATCGGCGCCCGCGAGCGGCTGGCCTCGGCCACCATCTGCACGATGCGCGACAGCACGGTGTCGCGGCCCACGTGCTGCGCCTCGATGACCAGCGCGCCGGTGCCGTTGACGGTGGCGCCGATGACCGCGTCGCCGGGGTTCTTTTCCACCGGGATGGGTTCGCCGGAGATCATGGATTCATCCACCGCGCTGCGCCCTTCCAGCACCGCGCCATCCACCGGCACCTTCTCCCCCGGACGCACGCGCAGGCGATCGCCAGCCTGCACGTCGTCCAGCGGCACGTCGGCCTCGCTGCCATCCGGCCCGATGCGCCGCGCGGTCTTCGGCGCCAGGCCCAGCAGCGCCTTGATGGCGGCGTTGGTGGCGCTGCGCGCGCGCAGCTCCAGCACCTGCCCGAACAGCACCAGGGTGACGATCACCGCCGCCGCCTCGAAGTACACCCCCACCTGACCGTCGTGGCCGCGAAACGCCGCCGGGAAGACGCCGGGCGCCAGGGTCGCCACCAGGCTGTAGCCATAGGCCACCGCCACGCCCAGGCCAATGAGCGTGAACATGTTGAGGTTGCGGCTGACGACGGACTTGCCCCCCCGCACGAAAAACGGCCAGCCGCACCACAGCACCACCGGCGTCGCGAAGGCCAGCTCCAGCCAGCGCCCGGTGGCGCCGTGCGGCAGCAGGCTGGCAACCCCCGGCACCATGCCGCCCATCGCCAGCACCAGCACCGGCAGCGCGAACACCAGCGCCACCCAGAAACGGCGCGTCATGTCGTCGAGTTCGGGGTTCGCCTCCGGCTCGGCGGTGACCTGCATCGGTTCCAGCGCCATGCCGCAGATCGGGCAGTCGCCGGGGCCGCGCTGCTGCACTTCCGGGTGCATGGGGCAGGTGTAGAGGGCCTCGGGGTCGGCCGGTGGCGCCGCGCCGCGTGCCTTGTGCTGCCCGCAACCGCCCCCCTTCCCCTGCGGCTTCAGGAATGCCTGCGGATCGGCGGTGAAGCGGTCATGGCAGCGGGTGGAGCAGAAATACCAGGTCGTGCCGGCGTGCTCGGCCGTGGCCGCCGCCCGCGCTTGATCCACCTGCATGCCGCAGACCGGGTCCACCGCCGTCATCCGTCATCCCCTTCTTAGATGTGTGCCAATCCCGATTTTCGCCGCCGCCGCGGCGCGCGGTCACTCCGCTTGCGCCGGGGGCATGGCGCCCATGGGGCCGCCCATCATGCCCATGCCGCCCATCAGCTCGCGACACTCACGCAGGCGCTGGCGCAGCTGCTGACGGTCGCTGGCATCGATCACGCCATCGTTGTTGGCGTCCATGCGGGCAAACCGCGCCTCGGCGTGCTGCATGAACTGCTCCTTGGTGACCTTGCCGTCGCCCGTCATCATGCCGCCGCGCATGCCCATGCCACCTTGCGCCTGCACGGCGCCGGTCAGCGCCAGGGAACCCATGGCGGCCAACAGCAGATTTCGCGTCTTCATCGTCTCTCTCCTGCGGGACCGAACAGTCCCGCGCGTGTGTACCGACAGGTCCGGCGCCTGCCTGTGACCTGGCTGCGGCGCCCGGGCGACGATTGTGCCGCCCGACCGCTAGCGTAGCGTGGTCACCACGTATCGCGTGGGCAACGGGTCACGCGGCACGGGCCGGCGCTGCGTGGATCAGCGCTCGCCTAGGTGCTGTACGCCTCGGTGGCGTAGCGGCGCATCATGCGGTGGCTGTTGAAGAACGAGGCATTCTTGGCAATGGCGCCCTGCATCAAGCGCACCCAGCCGTCGGCCGCGCCGAGCTGGCCGTAGAACAGGGGCAGCACCACCTGCTCCAGCTTGTCGTACAGGGCGCGGGCGTCGGCCTCGTGCCCGACCTCCGTGGCGGAACCGACACTCCAGCCGGTCACCCCCTCGATGCAGCCCTCCACCCACCAGCCGTCCAGCACCGACAGCGAGGGCACGCCGTTGAAGGCCGCCTTCATGCCGCTGGTGCCGGAAGCCTCCAGGGGCGGCAACGGCGTGTTCAGCCACACGTCGCTGCCGGACACCATGGCCAGCGCCGTGTCGAGATCGTAGTCAGGCAGGTAGGCCATGCTCACGCTGCCGGCCAGCCGGCGGATCTGCCGGTGCAGCTGCTCGATCAGCCGTTTGCCGCCCTCGTCGCGCGGGTGCGCCTTGCCGGCCAGCACCACCTGGAACGGACGCGTCCCGGCGATGGCCTTGAGCCGTTCGAGGTCGCTGAACAGCAGGTCCGGGCGCTTGTAGGCGGTCATGCGCCGGGCAAAGCCGAGGATCGGCGCGGCCGGGTCCAGCGTCACGCCGGTGCGCGCGCCGACCAGCGCGATCAGTGCCTGCTTGGCCTCGGTGTGCGCCTGCAGCAGCGCCGCCTGCGGCACGCAGCAGTCGGCGCGCACCAGCAGTTCCGGCTCGTGACACCAACCGGGCAGGTAACGGTCGTACAGCGCGCGCAGCGGCGGCGCCGTCCAGGTGTGCGGGTGGACGCCGTTGGTCACCGCGTGCACCCGGTAGCCGGGGAACATGCGCCGCGACACCTCGGCATGGCGCTGCGCCACGCCGTTGACGTATTCGCTCAGGTTCAGCGCCAGGCGCGTCATGTTCAGCGCGTCCTCGCCGGCCAGCTGCTTGAGCACGGCCAGCGGAATGAAATCGTCCAGCACGCGCTGGACGACGGTGTAACTGAACCGGTCGTGACCGGCCTCGACCGGGGTGTGGGTGGTGAAGCAGCACAGACCCCGCACCATGGGCACGTCGTAGGGAGATTCGCCCGGCCGCAGCTCCTCCGGCCGATGCGCGTGGCGGCGCAGCAGCTCCAGCGCCAGCAGCGCCGAATGGCCCTCGTTCATGTGGTACTGGCGCAGCCGGAAGCCGAGTGCCTGCAACAGGCGCACGCCGCCGATGCCCAGCACCGCTTCCTGCTTGAGACGGTATGGCCCGTCGTCGCCATACAGACGGTGCGTGATCTGCCGGTCGTCGGGATGGTTCTCGTCAAGATCGGTATCCAGCAGCAGCACCGGCTGGGTGCCGCCCAGGTGGCCCTGCAGCACATACAGCCAGCCGCCGACCCACACCTCGCGCTCCTCAAGCGTCAGCGCCACCTTGGCCGCCAGCGGCGTGGCGTGCTCACGCGGCTCCCACGGTGCCGGCTGTTCCACCTGGCGCCCGGCTGGATCGAAGGTCTGCCGAAAGTGCCCGCCGCGCGACACCAGGCTGACCGCCACCAGCGGCAGCTCCAGATCGGCGGCGGCCCGCACGGTGTCGCCGGCCAGCACGCCCAGACCACCGGCGTAGGTGGGGATGGCGCTTTCCAGCGCGATTTCCATGGAGAAGTACGCCACCCGCGGCGTATGCAGATAGGGCTCAAGGGGAGACATTCAGCACTCCGCTGCTGCTCGACTGAAAGCGATTTCCGGCGTACCGGCACGGCGACCCGGGCCGGACCCCGGTCCCGCCCGGGCCCATACCTTAGGGGGTATCTGTTACCTGAAGGTCCGCGGCCGGCGCGGATGAATCAGCGCCGCTTGACTGCCATCAACCGGGCAATCAAACGCCAGGCAGCCAGTCCGCCACCGCCGCCGCGATGGCGCGGTAGGTCGCCTCCTGCCGATCGCGCAGCGCTGCCGGCAGCTTGAAACTGTGGTCGCCGCCGGGCACCTCGTGCAGGCCCACCGGCGCCGCCAACGCCGCCAGCACCGGGCGCAGCAGTTCCAGCCGGCACATCGGATCACGGTCACCCTGCACGAACAGCATCGGCTGGTACGCCGCGCGCAGGTACTGGTCGCGCAGGCGCTCGCTGCCGCTGGCGTGCAGCGGGTAGCCCAGTATCAGCAGACGGTCCAGCGCCTCGCCCTCGCTGGCCAGCTGAGCGGCGACGCGCGCGCCCATGGACTTGCCGCCGGCCACCAGGCACTGCAACGCGCCACCGAAGCGCTCGCGTCCAAGGGCCAGTGCCGCACGGAACGTGGCGCACAGGCGCGAGTTCGCATCCGGCGTGCGGCGCCCGGCATCGACATAGGGGAAGTTGAAGCGCAGCACCGCCACACCGCGCGCCGGCAGCGCCCCCGCCAGATGCGCCAGCAACGGCTGATGCAGGTCGTTGCCGGCGCCGTGGGCCAGCACCACCGCCGTACCGCCGAACGTGTCCGGCAGGCTCCAGACGGCGCTTGTGGCGCGTCCCGGCGCCCATTCCAGTTGGCAGGATTCATCCATCGGCGCAGGGTACAGGCGCCGACCCGCTTGCCGCTACCATGGTCCCAGGCCCGATGCTGCGGAGACACCCACCATGCTGCTCGAAGGTTCCTGCCACTGCGGCGCGGTGCGCTTTTCGGTGAAAAGCCACGCGCCGTATCCGTACATGTACTGCTACTGCTCGATCTGCCGCAAAACCCAGGGTGGCGGCGGCTTTGCCATCAACCTGCATGCCGAGGCGGACAGCCTGCAGGTCCACGGCCGCGAACACACCGGCGTCTACCGCGCCTTCATGGACCACCCCGCGCGCAGCGAGCGCAGCCCCGGCGAGCGGCATTTCTGCCGCGAATGCGGCAGCGCGCTGTGGGTGTGGGACCCGCGCTGGCCGGAGCTGCTGCACCCGTTCGCGTCGTGCATCGACACGCCGCTGCCGGCACCGCCGGAGCGCTGCCACATCATGCTCGACAGCAAGCCGGCCTGGGTTCCGATACCGGCCGAGGATGCCGGCAACCGCCATTTCCCCGAGTACCCGGACGAGGCGCTGGTCGACTGGCACCGCCGCCACGGCCTCATGACCGACTGAGCCCCCATGCACTTCGAGAACCTGCTGTACGAGACCCGCGGCCCGCTGGCGCTGATCACCATCAACCGCCCGGCCAAGCTGAACGCCATCTCGCTGGCCACGGTGGACGAGCTGCACGCCGCCATCGCCGCCGCAGCCGACGATCCGTCGGTGCGGGTGCTGGCCATCACCGGCGCCGGCGACAAGGCATTCGCCGCCGGGTCCGACCTGGCCGAGGTGGTGCACCGCGACCTCAACAAGGCGCTGGAGCCGATTGTGCAGGGCGTGGCCGAGCGCCTGGAACGCTGCCCCAAGCCGACCATCGCCGCCATCAACGGCATCTGTTTCGGCGGCGGGCTGGAAGTGGCACTCGGCTGCGACCTGCGCGTGGCCGGCCGGCGGGCGCGCTTTGCCACCCCGGAGGGCAAGCTCGGCATCATCCCCGGCGGCGGCGCCACGCAGCGCCTGCCACGCCTGGTCGGCCGCGCCTGGGCGCTCGACATGCTGCTGATGGGCGAGCGGATCGACGCCGAGCGGGCGCTGCATATCGGCCTGGTGACCCGCCTGGTGGACGACGCCGACCTGCTGGCCACCGTGCAGCACATGGCCGAGCACCTGGCCGGTTTCGCCCCGCTGGTGCCGCGCTACATGAAAGCCATGGTGCATGCCGGCATGGAAGGCAGCCTGGCGGCCGGCCTGGCGATGGAGAAGTTCGCCCAGGCCGGCCTGTGCGAAACGGCGGACAAACAGGAAGGCCTGGCGGCGTTCCTGGAAAAACGCCCGCCGCAGTGGCAGGGCCGCTGACAGCGGCCACCCAGGTGCCGGCGCACCGCGCCCGCAACACGCTGCAGGCGCTGGCGCTGCTGGCCGGCATGGCGGCGCTGCTCGGGCTGCTCGGCGGCCTGCTGGGTGGCGCCGTCGGCGCCGTATGGGCGCTGGCGCTGACCGGCGTGCTGCTGGCGCTGTCGCCGCGCATCGCCCCGGCGCTGCTGCTGCGTCTGTACGGCGGACAGCCCATTCACGCCGCCCAGGCCCCCGGCCTGGTCCAGGCGGTGGACGTGCTGGCGGCACGCGCCGGCCTGCCGCGGCCGCCGGCGCTGTTCCTGGTGCCCAGTCCGCTGCTGAACGCGTTCACCGTCGGCACGCCCAGGACGGCCGCCGTGGCGCTCACCGCCGGGCTGCTGCGCGGCCTGCCGACGCGCGAGGTGGTGGCGGTGCTGGCGCACGAGATCGCCCACATACGCAATCACGACATGCTGGTGATGGGCCTGGCCGACCTCATGAGCCGCCTGACCGCCCTGCTGTCGAACGTCGGCGTGCTGCTGGTCCTGCTGAACCTGCCACTGGTGCTGCTGGGGCAGGCAACCATCAGCTGGGGGGCCGTGGCGCTGCTGCTGCTGGCGCCGACCTTCGGCATGCTGCTGCAGCTGGCCCTGTCACGCACCCGCGAGTACGACGCCGACGCCGGCGCCGCGGCGCTGACCGGTGATCCCGAAGGCCTGATGCACGCGCTGGCGCACCTCGAACAGCGCCAGGGACGCTGGCTTGAACACCTGCTGCTGCCCGGCCGGCGCCTGCCGGACCCGTCGCTGCTGCGCAGCCACCCGCCGACGCAGGCACGCATCGAACGCCTGCGGGCGCTGGCGCAGACACTGCAACCGGCGCCGGTTCCGGACTGGGACCCGCTGCATCACCTGGGCCCCACGGTGCTGCGCCGGCCGCGCTGGCGCCCCGGCGGGCTGTGGTACTGAGCGGGTCCGGTCGCGCCCGACGCCGCGGCGGCCGGTTCAGGCCTCGGCCTTGGCGATGCCGCCGCCGGCACGGTCGGTGCTGCGCAGCATCTGCACTTCCGGCGGACGCCTGGGCCAGGACGGCATCATGACCCACATGCGCAGCAGGTGGCGCTTGCGCTCTGGCTCGGGCCAGTCCTGGTAGTCGGCCCGCGCGTGCAGGATGACGCGGTTGTTGATGAACTGCACCGTGGCCGGCTCGATCACCATGTCGATCTTCATTTCCGGCCGGTTGGCCACCGCCTGCAGGTAGGCGATGGCCTCCTGCTCGATGGCCGGCAGCTGCGAACGCGGCTCGCCGTTGGGGCCGCGGATGGCCGCCGGCAGGAAAAAGCAGTCCGGTTCGCCGGCCACGAAATTGAACACCGGAATGCGGTGCTCGGACGCCGGCGGACTGCCGCTGAGCACCGTCTCGCTGCCGTAATGGAAACCGCGGTACAGCACCGCCAGCAGGTCCGGTCGCTCGGCCAGGATGGCGTTGTGCACGGCAAACGAACTCATCAGCGGCGTGGCGCCGCCACGCATGGCCGGCGTCAGGCACATGAGGCCGGTCACGTCCACCGGGTCCATGTGCACCTCGATCGGCCCGCCGATGCCGTAGTAGCGGCCAACCTCGCCACGGTCCTGCACGTGGCCGAGCCGGTCGCCGCGCTGGCTTTGCGACACGCCCACCCCCAGATGCGTGCCCAGGCCCCACAGGATGATGCCCAGCTCGTCGTCGCTGTAACGGTCACGGTCGATGCCCTGCAAGCGCACGAAGCCGCGCCCGGTGTGCAGGATGTCGGCCATGCTGGCCAGGTCGTCCGCCAGCGCCGGCAGGTCGAACTGGGCCGGTGTCACCGCGTCCAGGCTCAGTCCGGCGTCGCGCACCGTCCGCATGGCGCGGTCGATGTCGGCCAGCGCCGCGGCGGACAGGGTGTAGACCCAGTCGGCGGGCTGGCGGAAGGCGTCGCCCTGCCACACGCACGCACCGGTCAGCGGCTGCGGCTGATCGTGGACCATGGTGTCTCCCCCTTGTTCGCTGCCGCGGTGGCGTCGATGATATGCCGCCTAACGACCGACCGGCCAGTGCCGGCCACCCACCCGAGGATTCGCGCCATGAAACCCCTGCCCGGCATGCTCACCCCGGACACGCTGCCCTCCGGCACGCTCGACCCGCGCCAGTTCATCACGTACCCGCCGGACAAGGAAACGGTGGTGCCGGTGTACGCCGACGGCGAGGACCTGGGCATCGTGTCCTGGAACCTGCTGCCGGGCCAGGCCAACGAGTCGCACTCCCACCCCGCCTCAGCCCACTGCTTCGTCATCGTCGAGGGCGAGGGGCTGTACCTGAAGGGCGAGCCCGGCAGCCCCGACTATGCCGAATACCCGATCAAGGCCGGGCAGACGGTGGTGATCCCGCGCAACCTGGTGCACGGCATCCGCAACACCGGCACCACACCGCTTTCCTATTTCGCCATCACCACCACCGCCGGCGGCGAATACGCCCGCGTCGTGGATGGCGTCGCCCACACCTACTGAACCCGCGGAGAACCGTCATGAGCCAGCACATCGGCGTGATCGGTCTGGGCAGCCTGGGCGCCAACATGGCGCAGCTGCTGGCGCAGGACGGCTACGCCGTGCACGCCTTCGACCTCGACGGCGCGCGCACCGCGAACGCGGCCGAACACGCCGGCGTGACCGGCCACAACTCGGCCCGCGCCGTGGCCGAGGCCAGCACCCTGGTGCTGCTGTCGCTGCCGCAGTCCGAGGCGGTGGCCGCCGCCTGCACCGGCCCGGGCGGCCTGCTGGAAGGCGCCGCCGAGGGCCTGCTGGTGGTCGACACCACCTCCGGCTACCCGGACCGCAGCAAGGACATCGCCGCCCGGCTGGCCACCGGCGGCGTGCGCTACGTGGACGCCGCCATTACCGGCGAGGAAGGCGGCGCCAAGGCATTGCCCAAGCGTGCGCTGACCTTCTGCGTCGGCGGCAGCGACGACGACGTCGGCCAGGCCCGGCCGATCCTGGAACGCATGGCGCGCTACGTCTTTCACGTCGGCCCGGTCGGCGCCGGGCA
>NZ_JBFJTF010000103.1:0-8577 GCF_041625615.1 Immundisolibacter sp.
ATGTTCACATGGCGCGCCAGCGTGATGGGCATGCCGTTGTCCGCCACCTCGGCCTGCGCGAACTCCTCGGCACGGGCCTGAATGCCGTGCGCCAGCTTCATCAGCAGGTCCATGCGCTCGGCCAGCGGCATGCTGCCCCACGGCCCCTTCATGGCGGCGCGCGCCGCGGCCACCGCCTGGTCGATCTCGGCCTTGCCACCCTCGTGCACCTTGGCAACCACCTGGCCGGTGGCCGGGTTGATGTCGTCGAAGGTACGACCGCTGGCGGAGGCGACGAACTCGCCGTTGATGAAGTGCTTGATTTCTTTCATGCTTTGACGCTGCTTGACAGTTGAACGGCGGCAACCCGCCGTATGAAGTGGCCGCCGGTCGCCCGGCGGCCCGAACACGGCACCGGCCGGCGCCGTGCCTCTACCCGGCTGACAGCCCCGACACGAGCGGGGCCCGCCATCTCTCAGCCCTGCCCCGGCTCCGCCTGCAGGCCGGCAGCCTCCAGGCCCGCGCGGGCGCAGATCTCGTCTTCTTCCTCGCTGCCACCGGACACGCCGACGCCGGCGATGCACTCGCCGTCCACGTATACCGGCACGCCGCCGCCGAACACCACCATGCGCGGCACGGCGGCGATACCGGCCAGCAGGCCCGGCGAGTTCATGCCCTCGAGCACCGGCCACCACTGCTTGGTGGGCAGGCCGAAACCACCGGACGTGGTGGCCTTGTCCTCGGCGATCTTGCTGGAATGAAACGGCGCGCCCGGGTCACGGGCAAAGGCCAGCAGGTTGCCACCGCGGTCCATGACCGCCACCGCCACGCGAATGCCCAGTTCCTGCGCCTTGTCGAGCGCGCCCTGGGCCACCGTGATGGCCGCCTGCCAGTGCAGCGTGGTCTGTTGCACGGTCTTGGTCATGACCGGCCTCAGGTGTTGGCTGTGACGAAGCTTTCGACCATCTTGTGGCCGTAGTAGAAGATGCCCTTGGGCGTCTCCTCGTGCGTCCAGGTGATGACCGGGTGATCCGGGTAGCGGATGTAGCCGCCGTGGAAGGTCTCGTTGCGGTTGCCCGACGGATCGAAGAAATAGATGGTCAGACCGCGCGTCAGGCCGTGGCGACCGGGACCGTACTCCACCGGGATGTAGTTCTTGGACATGATGTCCGCGGCGTGGCGAATTTCGTCCCAGGACTCCAGGTAGAAACTCACGTGGTGCAGACGGCCTTTGGAGTCCTCGTGGATAAAGGCCACGTCGTGGGCCTTGTCAGAGCACGCCAGGAAGGCACCCACCATGCTGCCGTCCGGCGCCACGATGCGCTCGCTCAGATCGAAGTCCAGCACTTCCTGGAACAGCTTGGCGGTTTCGGGAACGTTGTCGCCGTTGAGCAGGCAGTGGTCGAACCGCGTCGGGTGCATGCCCTTCAGGCCGTCCGGCCATACGTCGGGGTTCACGTCCGGCAGTCCGTTTCCGACGTGCTGCTTTTCCGCGTAGAGCTCGATCAGGTGGCCGGACGGCGTCTCGAAGCGCACGCGCTCGCCGGTGCCCTTCAGCTCACCCGCGGGGATGCGCTCGATCGCCACGCCGTAATCCGTCAGGCGCTGCGCATAGTGCTCCAGCGTCTTCTGGTCCAGCACCTTGAAGCCATAGAAATCCATACCGGGGCTGTCGGCCTCGCGCAACACGATGCTGAACAGGTCGTGCTCGTCCCAGGCCTTCAGGTAGACCCGCCCCTCGGCGTCACGAGCGGTCTCGATCAGACCAATCATTTCCTTGTAGTGATGCAGCGCCGGGCCGAGCTCCAGCACGCGCAGCTGCACGTGACCCGGGCGCAAAATTCCGGTCATGGCCATGGGAAAGTCCTCCAGATTTGATAACGATCACGACGCCCGGCAACCGGCACGCGCCGCCCGAGACGGCGCTCGAATGACGCTCCGCCAAGCGGAACGCAGCTGTTAATTGCCTGCTTCGAAGCGGAAACTTTAATGCTTTGTCGCTCAGTTTCACAGCACTGGCTGTGAGCGCGACCGCGCGTCAACGCAGCTGAATGCGCCCACCGCCCGCGCCGCCGAGTCCGCCGCCAAGCCCACCGGCCGCGCCGGGCTCCGGCACCACGATGGACGACGCCTGTTCGCGACGCATCTCCTGCAATTCACGGGCGGTCTCCTCGAGTGCCTGCTGCGCCTGGGCCGGAAACTGCTCCAGCGCCTCGCTGAGCGAGCTGGCGGCGATCTCGAAGGTCAGCGACAAAGCACCCATCGGGGTCAGGATCTGGGTCTGGCCGATATACAGCACCGGCCGACCGCTGTCGGGCTGGCCGTCCGCGCTGACCGGCTGCAGGCGGCGGATGCTGCCCACGCGGCGATCGGTAAACACCTCTTCGGTGTACAGGTCGTTGGCATCGAGCTTGAACTCGGGCATTTCGGGCGTTTGGTTCGACATGGCGTGCACCTGAGTAGGGGAAGAGGCCAGCGTCGTTCACCAGCCCTGAAACAGCCCATTTTAGCCTGCCTGGGCAAGCACCTCTCCCCCGACGGCGGAGCATGACCGCACAATGCGCCTCAGCGGGATCAACACCACCCCGCGTTCACACACAAAAAACGAGGAGACAGACCATGCGATTCGTCATCTGCGGTGCCGGGGGGCTGGGTTCGGTCATCGGAGGCATGCTGGCGCGCGCCGGCGAGAACGTGACCCTGGTCGGGCGTCCGCGCCACATGGACGCGATCAAGGCCCGCGGCCTGCGCATCAGTGGCATCTACGGCGATTTCCAGGTACGCGACAACCTCACCTGCGTGACGCACCCGGACCAGGCCGACGGTGCATTCGACCTGATGATCCTGCTCACCAAGGCCAAGGACACGGAGACCGCCCTGGCGGAAGCGGCGTCGCTGAAAGACCGCGTGAGCATGGTCTGCTCGCTGCAAAACGGCATCGGCAAGGAGGAGCGGCTGCGCCAGTGGGCCGGCCACGACAAGGTCATCGGTGCCTCGACCATCGAGGGTGGCGTACTACTGGAGCCCGGCCATGCGCTGGCGGGGCTGACCACACCGACCACCGCCTACTTCGGCGAACTCGACGGCGGCATCACGCCGCGCATCGAGGCCGTGGCCGCCGCGTTCCAGAACGCTGGCTTTGGCACCCGCGCCGTGGCCGACATCCAACAAGTGCTGTGGGAAAAGCTGATGCAGATCGGCACCGCGTCGGGCTGGTCTGTGAGTACGCTCGGGCTGCCCCTGACCTTTCCGGACGGACTGGAGGTGCGCCAGGGCGCCATCAACTACGTCATGCTGGCGCGCGACTTCCTCAAGGTCTACAAGGCCATGGGCTATCAGCCACAAAACTTCTACGCGCCGATGGGCCAGTTCCGGGAATTCGACCGCCTGCCCCTGGACCAGGCCGTTGACCTGATGATGGACGTCGGGGTTCGCTTTCGCGAGCGGGCCCGCGCCAGCGGCGAAACCGAAGGCCGCACCTCGATGCACCAGGACCTGCACCGGGGTCGCCGGATGGAGGTGGACATCATCTTGAAACCCTACCTGGACAAAGCGACCGAACTCGGCATCGACGTTCCGGTGTTGCAATACGTGTACGGCGTGGCCAAAGTGCAGGATGCCTTTCTGTCCGACTGACGGACGGCTGCTCCCCATCCTGCAGCCGGCACGGCAGGCAACACCACCACCCCGCCCGACACATGAAATATGTCGAAGTCATCGGCGCAGCCGGCTGCGCCGACACCGTCGCCGCCATCGCCGAGCAACTGGAACTGACCGATTGCCGCGTCGGCCCCGCAGCTAGCGACGACACCCTGGCTCTGCGCCTGCTGGTGTCCGACGACAAGCTGCAGCCGGCCCTGGACGCCCTGCAGACCCTGCTCGGCACGCAGCCGACAACGCGCATCACCGTGCTGCCGGTGGAAATCGCTCTGCCCGCGCCCGCCCGCGAGGAACGCGAACAGGAAGACTCCGCCACTGCAGCGCGTGAGGCGCTGTATGCCGGGGTCGAGAAAAACACCCGTCTGGATGCGAACTATCTGGTGCTGGTGCTGCTGTCCACGGCGGTGGCTTCCATCGGCCTGATCGAAAACAGCGTGGCGGTGGTCATCGGCGCCATGGTCATCGCACCGCTGCTCGGCCCGAACATTGCCTTCGGTCTCGGCACGGCGCTGGGTGACGCCGCGCTCATGCGCAAGGCAACCCTGGCCAGCCTGGTGGGCATCGCGTTGGTGGTCGCCCTGGCCGCCGGCATCGGTGCGCTGCGGGTGTTCGACACGTCCGGCACCGAACTGCTGGCCCGTACCCGGGTCGGACTCGATTCGGTCGCACTGGCGCTGGCCGCAGGCGCCGCGGCCGTGCTGTCCCTGACCACCGGACTTTCGAGCGTGCTGGTGGGCGTCATGGTCGCCGTGGCACTGCTGCCACCGGCGGTCACGCTTGGCTTGATGCTAGGCAGCGGCCAGCTCGTGCTGGCAGCCGGTTCCGGCCTTTTGCTGGCGGTGAACCTGGTGTGCGTGAACCTCGCCAGCAACGTGGTGTTTCTGGTCAAGGGCGTGTATCCGCGCACCTGGTTCGAACAGCAGCGCGCCAAGCGCGCGACACGGGTTTATGCGCTGATGTGGGTCGTCACGCTGCTGGTGCTGATGCTGCTCATCTACGCGCACCAACTGCTGCGCGGCGGAGGGGGCTGACGCTCAGCGCTTTCTGACCACAATCAGGTACCGCTCGCCGTCCGGTACCACGCCACACAGGCTGTCGCCGGACTGCTCGCAATACGCGGCGAAGTCTCCCGGCGCCTTGCTGTCGGTGGCGATCACCTTCAGACACTGCCCGGACTGCATCGTGTTCAAGGCCCGGCGCGCCTTGAGTACCGGCAGTGGACACAGCAGACCGGTGGTATCCAGCTCCTGGTCGGCGGTCGGCAAGGGGGAA
Organism: Immundisolibacter sp.; assembly: GCF_041625615.1. Lineage (GTDB taxonomy): Bacteria > Pseudomonadota > Gammaproteobacteria > Immundisolibacterales > Immundisolibacteraceae > Immundisolibacter. Next base: position 4,912 of record NZ_JBFJTF010000103.1, read on the forward strand.
AAATCACTCATGACGGACATGCACTGGCGTAACTTGCGCTAAAGCATACTGTCTCAACGCTTCGTATCGCCCACTGCCTGCCCACCGCTGCCCGCTGCCATGCCCCGTCGCCCACTGCTCCTGTTGCTCTGCCTGACGCTGTGCCTGCCCGGCACCAGCGCCGAAATCGAGTTGCCGGAAATCGGCGATGCCGCCGGCGGGTTGCTGTCGGGCCAGATCGAACAGCGGATCGGCGTCGCCTTCATGCGCCAGGTACGTCAGAACATGACCGTACTGGATGACGCACTGGTCAACGGCTATGTCCAGGGGCTTGGGCTGCGCCTGAGCCGCAACAGCAGCGACGCCCAGCGCGGTTTCGATTTCTTCGTCGTGCACGACCCCACCTTGAATGCGTTCGCCGGTCCCGGCGGCTATATCGGCGTCAACAGCGGGCTCATCCTGACCACCGAGCGCGAGGACGAACTGGCGTCCGTGCTGGGCCACGAAATCGCCCACGTCACCCAGCGCCACCTGCCCCGCGCGCTCGAACACCAGCAGCGGATGAGCGTGCCCACCATCGCCGCCATGCTCGGCGCCATCATTCTGGGCGCCTACGGCGGTGCCGATGCCGGCGCCGCCGCCATCACCGCGGTGCAGGCCGGCGCCGTCCAGAACCGCATCGACTTCACCCGCCAGAACGAGGCCGAGGCCGACCGCATCGGCATCCAGACCCTTGCTGCGGCAGGCTTCGACGCCCGCGCCATGGCCGATTTCTTTGGCCGCATGCACCAGGCAGCGCGTTTCTCGGCCGGGGAGAAACTGCCGGAGTTCCTGCGCACCCACCCCGTCACACTGAACCGCGTCGCCGAGGCGCGGGACCGGGCGGCGGCAGCACCGCGCCGCCGGCTTCCGGATCGAGGCATGTTCCAGCACATGCGCGAACGGGTGCGGGTTCTGACGGCGGCCTCGGCTACCGACGCCCTGCGCTACTACGCACAAAACCCCATGCCCGAGCAGCCGATGGCGGCACGTGCCTGGCGCTACGGCCAGGCACTGGCGCTGCTGCGCAGCGACCGCGGCGACCAGGCCGGCGACGTACTGGCCGCACTGCGCGCGCAGGATCCGGACTTCCTGCCCTATCGGGTGGCCGAGGTGGAACGGGCCCTGGCAATCAACCAGCCGGCCCGCGCGCGCGAGCTGGCGCGTGACGACCTCAGGCTCTATCCCGGCGAGCAGGCGCTGCTGCGCCTGCTCGGGGAGGCGGAGCTGCGCGCCGGCGAACCGGCCACCACGCGCGCCCTGTTGATCGACCAGGCCCGTCGCGAACATCCGTCACCAAAGGTGCTGGAACTGCTGGCACGCGCCGCCGAACAGCGCGGCGACCGCATCGAGGCCTACCAGATGCGCGCCGAGTACCACGTACAGAACGGTCACCTCGAAATGGCCATGGAGCAGCTGCGCCGCGCCAGCAAGCTGCAACCGATCGCCTTCGCGCAACTGGCCACCATCGAGGCGCGCCTGCGCCAACTGCAGGAAGACCTCGACTTCGAGCGCCAGTTCTTCGGCCGTCGCGCCGCGGCCAGGCTGCTGGAGCACCGCCACGGCGCGTTCTGACCGCACGTCCACGCACGGTACCGAACGTGCGTTTACTTTCCCGCGGGCGCTGGATACCATGCGGCAAGATCAAGGACGAGCGAGGAGAACGCCATGGATGCGCGTGTTGCCGCCGATGTTCTGAACGATCTGGTTGACTTCCGAAACGGTTCGGTCAACCGGCGCATCTTCTGGGACGAGGACATCTACCAGCTGGAACTGGAGCGACTGTTCGCCCGCAGCTGGCTGTTCGTGGCCCACGAAAGCCAGATTCCCCGGCCCGGTGACTTCCTGACCACCTACATGGGTCAGGACAACGTCATCGTGGCAAGGCACACGGACGGCGCGATCCGTGTGTTTCTCAATTCCTGCCCGCACCGCGGCAACCGCATCTGCTTCGCCGACCGCGGCCACGCCCGGCGTTTCACCTGCAACTACCACGGCTGGTCGTTCGCCAGCGACGGCGCGCTGCTGGGCATGCACGAGGAAAGCCACTACGAGGGCTGGATCGACAAGTCCGAATGGGGCCTGCTGAACGCCCGCGTGGAAACCTACAAGGGCCTGGTGTTCGCCTGCTTCGACAGCGAGGCGCCCTCCCTGGATACCTTCCTCGGGGACTACCGCTGGTATCTGGACATCGTGCTCGACCAGACCGACGCCGGCACCGAGTTCATCGGTGGCTGCATCAAGAACGAGTTCGACTGCAACTGGAAGTTCGGCGCCGAGAATTTCATCGGCGACTCGCTGCACGCCTCGTGGACCCACGACTCCGGCTCGCGCGCCATGACCGCCGGCCACCCGGTACCGGACTACATGCCGGTGGACCCGCTGTCGTTCCACGCCAACGCCAACGGCCACGGCTGGGAGGGCGGCGTCGACGGCATCGGCACGCTGGGCCTGACGTTCATGAACAAACCACACGTGCTGGCCTACTACGAACGCAAGCGCGACGCGATGGTCCGTCGACTCGGCGAGCTGCGCGGGCGACGCATTTTCGGCTCGGTGATATCGGCCACGGTGTTTCCGAATTTCTCGTTCCTGCCCGGCATCGCCACCATGCGCGTGTGGCTGCCCAAGGGGCCGCGGCGTATCGAGCTGCGCGCCTGGACCATCGTCAACAGCGACATGCCGGACGACGTGCGCGACGCCGTGCTGCACTCGTGCGCCCAGACCTTCTCGCCCGGCGGCGTGATGGAGATGGACGACGGCGAGAACTGGGAGAACGCCACCAAGGCCAACGAGGGCGTGATCACACGCCAACAGCGTCTGCACTACGGCCTTCGCGTGGGCAGTGCCGGCCCGGACCCGGACCTGCCGGGCAACGTCAGCCGGCCGATGTACTCGGACGTCAATCAGCTCGCCTTCTACCGGCGCTGGATGGACTTCATGACGGCCGATTCGTGGGCCGACATCCCGCACCGCCGCTGAACCGGAGCCCCGCATGGACCGCACCGCCGCCATCGACACCCTGCTGCTGTGGCACGAGGCCTACGGCTTTCTGGTACGCGAAGCCCGTGCCCTGGACGAAGAGGACTACGACACCTGGTTCAGCCTGCTGGCGCCGGACCTGCATTACTGGATGCCGGCGCGCGAAACCGTGTTCCGGGCCGATGAGGCGCCCGACGACCCGCGCCGGATGTATTTCTACAACGAGACCGTGGACACGCTGCGCCAGCGCGTGGCGCGTCTGGGTACCGGCACGGCCTGGTCCGAGAATCCGCGCACGCGCTACCGGCACCTGGTGACCAACGTGGAGGCCGTGCCCGGCGAAGCGCCGGACACCGTCGCCGTGCGCTCGAACGTGCTGGTCTACCGCAACCGCCTGGAGCGCGAGGAGTACTGGCTGGTGGCGGCACGCGAGGACCTGCTGCGGCGCACGGCCGACGGCCTGCGCCTGGCCCGGCGCAAGATCACGCTGGACCAGAACACGCTGTTGTCGAAGAACCTCAACGTCTACCTGTAACCCCGGCCTCAGCCACCGGACGCGCGCGTAACGGCCAGCCGCTGCACCGGCCCCGCCCGGCCGACGGCTGCCAGCAGCTGCTGTCCCGCGGTGGCGATGCCGGCCGCGTCCAGCCCGAACCGCGCCAGCTG
>NZ_JBFJTF010000104.1:0-8516 GCF_041625615.1 Immundisolibacter sp.
CGGCGCCGGATGTGCCTCGGCGCATCGCCTTCCAGAGCCCGTGCACGCTGCAACACGGTCAGCGGTTGGGCGGCAGGGTGGAGGCGCTGTTGCGGCGGGCCGGTTTTGAACTGCTGCCGGTGGCCGACGGTCATCTGTGTTGTGGGGCGGCCGGTACGTATGCGCTGACACAGCCGGCGCTGTCGGAGCCACTGCGGGAGCGCAAGCTCGATGCGCTGCTGGCCGGCGGGCCGCAGCTGATCGCCACCGCCAATATCGGCTGTCAGATGCACCTGCAGGCCCGTTCGTCGGTGCCGGTGCGACACTGGATCGAGCTGTTCGATCCACGGTGAGCTTGTATCGGGGGGGCGGCGTCCCCATCTTGGAAAGGATTTATCCTCCGCCCGCGCCTGGCGCCGTTCTTTGTCCGGAGTTTGTAATGTCCGAGGAAACCATCTACGCCACGCCGGTGCTCGACTACCCGCGCACCGCGGACGTGGAGCATGCCGAGCCGCAGGGGGCCGAGCGCGCGGCGCTGGAGGCGCGCATCCGCGAGCTGCTGCAGGCGCAGGACGCCGTGCTGGTGGCGCATTACTACGTCGAGGACGCGCTGCAGGCGCTGGCCGAGTCGTCCGGCGGCTACGTGTCGGACTCGCTCGACATGGCGCGCTTCGGTCACGAGCATCCGGCCTCGACGCTGATCGTCGCCGGGGTGCGCTTCATGGGCGAGACGGCGAAGATCCTGAACCCGGAAAAGCGCGTGCTGATGCCGCAGCTGGAGGCCACCTGTTCGCTGGACCTCGGTTGCCCGGCGGACCGTTTCGCCGCGTTCTGCGACCAGCACCCGGACCGCACCGTCGTGGTCTACGCAAACACCTCGGCGGCGGTGAAGGCCCGCGCCGACTGGATGGTGACCTCGTCCTGCGCGGTGGACATCGTCAGTCACCTGCACGCGCAGGGGCAGAAGATCCTGTGGGCGCCCGACAAGCACCTGGGCGCCTACATCCGCGAGCAGACCGGCGCCGACATGCTGCTGTGGGACGGTGCCTGCATCGTGCACGAGGAATTCAAGGGCACGGAGCTGGAGGCGCTGCGGCGCGAGCATCCGCAGGCCAAGGTGCTGGTGCACCCGGAGTCGCCGGCCAGTGTCGTTGCCCAGGCCGACGTGGTCGGCTCCACCAGCCGCATGGTGCAGGCGGTGCGCGACATGGACGCCGAGGAATTCATCGTCGCCACCGACCGCGGCATCTTCCACAAGATGCGCCAGCTGGCGCCCGGCAAGCGGCTGATCGAGGCGCCGACGGCCGGCAAGAGCGCCACCTGCCGCAGCTGCGCGCACTGCCCGTGGATGGCCATGAACAGCCTGCAGGCGTTGCTGCACGCGCTGGAAACCGGCGCCGGGGAGATTCACGTCGATCCCGCCGTCGGCGAGCGGGCGCGGCGGCCGATCGCGCGCATGCTGGACTTCACCCGCCGTCAGCAGCTGCAGACCGCCGGCGACGCCTGAGCACGCGCGGGACGTTGCGCGCGGGCAGCCCCGTCGGGCCTGCCGTAGCGCGAAACGGATCCCGTGCCGCGGCTATCGGGCGGCGATCTGCGCCTGGCCGTGGCTGAGCACCACGGTGTCGCGCTCCACCGCCACGGTGCGAAAGGCAATGCCGTCCGCCCCGTGCCAGATGTCCGTGCGCAGCGTCTCGCCGGGGTAGACCGGCGCCGAGAAGCGCGCCTTCAGGGCGGTCAGCCGCGCCGGGTCGTAGTCGCAGGCCGTGCGCAGCAGGGCGTGACCGGCCACCGCAAACGTGCACAGGCCGTGCAGGATGGGCCGCTCGAAGCCGGCGGCGCGCGCCACTTCGGGATCGGCATGCAGCGGGTTAAGGTCGCCGCACAGGCGGTAGAGCAGGGCCTGCTGCGGCGTGGTGGGCAGTTCGCAGGCGGCGTCGGGCGCGCGTTCGGGCGTTGGGGTCAGGGTCATCGGCGGCGCGTCGCTGCCGCCGCAGCCGCCGTCGCCGCGGCAAAAGGTGCTGATGTCGAGGGTGGCGATCAGTTCGTCGCTGGCGGCATCGTGCAGGGTTCGCCGGCTGTAGACGATGGCGCCCTTGCCCGGGCCCTTGTCGTTGATGCCGATGACACGGGTGCGGCCGATCACCTCGCCGCTGGCCGGCAGCGGCCGGTGCACGGTCAGCCCCTGTTCGGCGTGCACCAGACGCACCCAGTCGACGCCGGTGCCCGGGTCCTTCATCCAGAAGCCGGGGTAACCCAGCACCACCGCCTGCGTGGGCAGGGCCTGCGGGGACTGTTCGTAGACGAACGGCAGCTGCCGGGGGTCGGTCGGGTCGGCGCCGAGGCCCACCGCCAGCGCGTACAGCTGGCTGTCGCGCACGCTGTAGGTCTGGCGCACCTCGGGCACCGGCCAGGCCAGCAGGTGGTGGTAGTCGAGCGCCATCAGATGGGGTCCCAGGCAAACACGTCGGCCGACACGGCGAGCGGGTAGAACTGCTCGGCAAAGGCGCCCGGCAGGCGCTCGGCCAGCTGCTCCGGCGTCCAGCCGCCGTCGCGGTGGATGGAGCGCAGCGGGCGCGACTGCGACATCAGGAACACCTCGTTCGCGCGGACGGCGAAGATCTGGCCGTTGACCGTGTCGGCCGCGTCCGAGAGCAGGAACACCGCCACCGGGGCGATCTTGTCCGGCGTCATGCGTTTCAGGCGCTCGACGCGGGCCTGCTGTTCGGGCGTGTCGGTGGGGATGGCGCCGATCATGCGGCTCCAGGCAAACGGCGAGATGCAGTTGCTGCGCACGCCGAAGCGCCGCATGTCGAGTGCGATCGACTTCGACAGCCCGACCACGCCGAGCTTGGCGGCAGCGTAGTTGGCCTGGCCGACGTTGCCGATCAGGCCGGAGGTGGAGGTCATGTGCACGAAGGCGCCGGCACTGCGCTCGCGAAACAGCGGCGCCACGGCGCGGCTGAGGTAGAACGAGCCGAACAGGTGCACCTGGATCACCGCCTCGAAATCCTCCGGCGACATCTTGTGGAAGATGCCGTCGCGCAGGATGCCGGCGTTGTTGACCACGCCGTCCACGCGGCCGAAGGCGTCGAGCGCGGTCTGCACGATGGCCTGCGCGCCGTCCCAGGAGGCCACGCTGTCGGTGCTGGCCACGGCCTGGCCACCGCTGGCCCGGATCTCGTCCACCATGCGCTGCGCCGGGCCGGCGTCGATGCCGTTCCCGCCCACCGAGCCGCCGATGTCGTTGACCACCACCCGCGCGCCCTGGGCGGCGGCCAGGCGGGCAATGCCGCCGCCGATGGCGCCGCCTCCGCCGGTGACGATGATGACCTTGTCCTGAAGCATGGCGGGCATGGCGGATTCCTTGCGCGGTAACGAAGATGGCGGCTTTCGCCGCGCCTGCGGCGGCGAAGTGTGCTTTTTAGGATAACCGCCCGCCGCGCCGGATCAGGCGGTCCTCGGGGTGGCGAGCAGGTGCTGCCATTGCCGGAAGATGGCCGGCAGGTGGGTTTCATCCTGAAAGTTCGGGCTGCTTTGCACCGGCGCGACGCCCAGCTCGGCGGCTGGGCCGTCGGCACCCGGCCGGGCGCGGACGTGGCCGCGCGCGTAGTCCTGTGGGCCGGTGCTGGCGGCGGCGGCAAAGCCGGCCTGACTGGCCTCGAACTCGGTCAGGTCGTCCGGTGTGGCCATGCCGGTGGCATTGAAGAAATCCTCGAACTGGCGCACCCGCAGGCGCCGTGCCTCGGGTGCCTCGCCGCGGGGCGCCAGGCAGTAGATCTGCACGTGCGTCAGGTCCGGGGCCAGTGGCCGGAACACGCGAATCTGGGTCGAGGTCTGGTCCATCAGGAACAGGTTGGGAAACAGCAGCAGGTTGCGCATGCGGTCGATCATCCAGGTCGTCTTGCCGGTGCCGAACTGCGCCGTGAGGCGCTCGCGCTCGCGCGCCAGCGGGCGTACCCCCGGCTGCGACACGTTGGACCAGGCCAGTACGTGCCCGCTGCCCAGGTCGTAGGCGCCGCTGGCCTGTTCCAGGATGCGGTCATCGGCAATCGAGGTCAGCGCCTTGCCGCCGCGCTCGGTCTGCCGCCGCATCACCATGCCGATGAAGTTGGCGTGCACGGTGCTCACGTGATAGCCGTCGAGCCCGTTCTCGGCGTGCACCTTCCAGTTGCCGCGAAAGGTGTAGCTGGAACCGCCGCGCAGCACTTCCAGCCCCTGGGGCGACTGGTCGACCAGGGCGTCGATGACGCCGGCGGCGGCGGCCAGGTGCTCGCGCAGTGTCGGCACCCCGGCGCGGAGCGAGCCGAACAGGAAGCCGCGGTAGCTTTCCAGGCGGGGCAGGGGCGTCAGGTCGTGATTCTGACGCTCGAAGGCCGGCGGGTAGGCGCCGCTGGCGCGGTCCTTGATTTCGACGTTGCGGCCGGCGCTGTCGTACACCCAGCCGTGGTACGGGCAGGTCAGGAACCTGGCGTTGCCGCGCCGGGTACGGCACAGCTGTGCCCCGCGGTGTGCGCAGGCGTTGACGAAGCCGTGGACCGTGCCGTCCGTGCCGCGGCTGATGATGACCGGCTGGCGGCCCATGTGGGTGGTGAAGAAGTCGCCCGGATTGGGGATCTGGCTTTCGTGCGCCAGGTACAGCCAGCTGCCCTCGAAGATGTGCTCGAGCTCGCGCTGGAACAGGTCGGGGTCGGTGAAGATGCGTCGGTCGACGGCGAACGGCCGATCGGCATCCGCCTCGCGGACAAAGCTGGCCGGCGCCGCGGCGACGGGCAGGTCGAGCGGTTGATTCATGACACGTTTCTCCTCGGGCTCTGACGCCGGGACTCTGGTGGTCCTTCGGCAAAGGCCGAAAAATTCCTGTCCTGGAATCATTCGGCTCGCCGCAGCGCGGTACCCCCGCGCTGCGCTCCATGAATCAAGGCTCAAGCCGTTGATTCACGCCGGGGCATCGTGCCCCGGTCGGAAGCTCTGTCTGAATCAGGGGCGCATCGGGACGCCCGGGCGTCAGGCGCTGCCGTTGAGCGCCTCCAGCCGCACGATGCGGTCACGCAGCTCCAGGCGCCGACGCTTGAGTTCCTTCAACTGTGGCGAGGCCAGGCCGGGACCGCTTTCGATGTGGTCGATCTTGGCATCGAGCTGGCGATGCTGGCGGCGCAGGTCGTCGAGTTCCGGGAAACCGTCGGCGCGTGGCTCAGTCATGGGCCTGTCCTCCTTTCGGTGATAATCCGGCATTCGACACGCTAAACCCACCCCGCGTGGGGCGTCCAGCCCCCGAGCAACATGACCCCGATTCTCGACGTCCAGGACCTGATCAAGGAATACCCCGGTGTGCGCGCGGTCGCCGGCGTGAGCTTCAGTGTGCCGGCCGGCATCTGCTTTGGCCTGCTCGGGCCCAACGGCGCCGGCAAGACCACCACGGTGGAGATGCTCGAGGGCATCTGCCGGCCGACCGCCGGGCGCGTGCTGTACCGGGGCGAGGTGCAGGGCGCGCAGTTTCGCGCCGAGGCCGGCATTCAGTTCCAGAGCACGGCGCTGCAGGATTTCCTGACGGTGCGCGAGACGCTGGTGCTGTTCCACCGGCTGTATCCGCGCCGCGCCGATCTGGAGGCGCTGATCGACCTGTGTCAGCTGCGCGATCTGCTCGAGCGCGACAACCGCAAGCTGTCCGGTGGCCAGCGCCAGCGCCTGTTGCTGGCCATAGCGCTGGTGAACGATCCGGACATCGTGTTCCTGGACGAGCCGACCACCGGCCTCGACCCGCAGGCGCGGCGCAACTTCTGGAAGCTGGTGCAGGACATCAAGGCCCAGGGCAAGACCATCCTGCTGACCACGCACTACATGGAAGAGGCCTACGTGCTGTGCGACGAGATCGCCATCATGGACCGTGGCCGCATCATCGCCCAGGGATCGCCGGACGCGTTGCTGAAGGCGCATTTCGAGGACGTGGTCCTGACCCTGCCGAAGGCCGATTTCGACCCACCGGCCGAATTCGCGCATGCCCTGCTGGATGCCGGCGAGCTGTGGGAGCTGTCCACGCGCGAGGTGCCGGTCGCGCTGACGGCGCTGGAAGGGGCCGGTGCCGGCCTGCAGCGCCTGCGTATCCGCGAGCGAACGCTCGAAGACCTGTTCCTGGAGCTGACCGGGCGCGAGCTGCGCGCCTGAGTCCGCCCGATTGATCGAGGGAGTCCGTACCGTGTTGCGTCGTTACCTGGCCCTGACCCATGCCCGCAACATGGAGTTCCTGCGCGACCGTGCCTCGCTGGGCTGGAACCTGCTGTTCCCGCTGGTGATGGTGGCGGGCCTGGCCATCATTTTCGGCGGCCCGCCACGGCCGCTGTTCAAGGTGGCGGTGATCGGCGCCGGCGACCCGGTGCAGGTGGACGCGCACCCGTTCTTGGGCACCCGGTATGCCGAGTTCTATGCGCTGCCGGCCACCGAGCGGGATGCCGCGGTGGCCAAGGTGGGGCGTCACCGGCTGGACATGCTGCTGGACCTGCAGCCGCCGCCGCGCTATTGGGTCAACCCCGAATCGCCCAAGGGCTACGTGCTGGAACGCCTGCTGCGCGCCGCCGGTGGCGCGACCCTGGAGCCGGGGGCGGTGCCCGGTCGGCCGATCCGCTACATCGACTTCCTGCTGCCGGGCATCCTGGGCATGAACATGATGTTCTCGTGCCTGTGGGGCGTCGGCTACGTGGTGGTGCGCTACCGCAAGAGCGGGTTCCTGAAGCGGCTGAACGCCACGCCGGTGCGGCCGATCGAGTTCATCCTGGCGCAGCTCAGCTCGCGCCTGCTGCTGATCATGGGCATCACGCTGGCGGTGTACGTGGGCACCGACTGGGTCATTGGCTTTCGCATGGAAGGCTCGCACGCGCTGCTGGCGCTGATGGCGACGCTGGGTGCGCTGTCGATGATCGCCATGGGCTTCGTGGTGGCGGCCTTCGTCACCAGCGAGGAGCTGGCCGGCGGCATCCTGAACTTCCTGTCCTGGCCGATGATGCTGCTGTCGGGCGTGTGGTTCTCCATGGAAGGCAGCCAGCCGTGGCTGCAGCAGCTGGCGCAGGTATTCCCGCTGACGCATCTGGTCGGCGGGGCGCGTGCCATCATGCTGGACGGCGCCGGGATGGCCGACGTCACGCCCCAATTGCTGACGTTGGCCGTTATGACGCTGGCGTTCCTGGGAATCGGCGCGCGCATTTTCCGCTGGCGCGCGGACTGAGCCGCCGCCGCACGATCACGACAGGACGATCTCGACAACAGGGGAGGCAACATCTTGAACGCATCGGCACACGCCGCGGCTGCCGGCCGCACGCCGAAGGGCATCTGGAAGGTGATCGGCGCGTCGTCCGCCGGCACCATGATCGAGTGGTACGACTTCTACATCTTCGGCGCGCTTGCGCCGGTGATCGCGCCGCTGTTCTACCCGTCGGGCAACGACACGCTGGCGTTGATCGCCTACCTGTCCACCTTCGCCGTCGGGTTCGTGGTGCGGCCGTTCGGGGCGCTGTTCTTCGGGCGCATCGGCGACCGGGTGGGCCGCAAGGTCGCGTTCCTGATCACGCTGCTGATCATGGGCGGTGCCACGGCGCTGATCGGTGTCCTGCCCACCTACGAGACCATCGGCATTGCGGCGCCGCTGGCGTTGCTGGCGATCCGCGTGCTGCAGGGACTGGCGCTGGGTGGCGAGTACGGCGGCGCGGCGGTGTACGTGGCCGAGCATGCGCCGGACCACCGCCGCGGCTTCTACACCAGCTTCATCCAGATCACCGCCACGCTGGGTCTTTTCGTGTCGCTGGCGGTCATTTTGTCGGTGCAGGGCAGCATGAGCGCCGAGGCCTTTTCCGCCTGGGGCTGGCGGTTGCCGTTCCTCCTGTCGCTGTTGCTGGTGGGCGTGTCGTTCTACATGCGCGTGCAGATGCGCGAGTCGCCCATCTTCGAGCAGCTGCGCGAACGCGGCATGACCTCCGCCGCGCCGATCCGCGAGGCGTTTACCCAGCCCGCCAACCTCAAGCGCGCGCTGGTATCGCTGTTCGGCGCCACCGCCGGGCAGGGCGTGGTCTGGTACACGGGCCAGTTCTATGCGCTGTTCTACCTGCAGAGCATCCTCAACGTCGGTGGTCTTGCCGCCAACACCATCGTTGCCTGCGCGCTGTTGCTGGGCATGCCGTTTTTCGTGCTGTGCGGGGCACTGTCGGACCGCATCGGCCGCAAGCGCCTGATGATGGCGGGCTTTGCGCTGGCCGTGGTCAGTTACCTGCCCATCTACGGTGCCATGCGCGACGTGGCCGGCTCGCAGGTGACCACCGTGCAGTCGCAGGCGCACCCGGTCACCGGTGACACCACGCTGACGCCGCTGACCCTGGTGGACGGGCAGCTGCAGCCGGCCTCGAAGGTGCTGACCGATCTCAGCGTCGGCGAGGTGCTGCGCCACCCGGCGGCGCACAAGCTGATCGGCCTGGTGTGGCTGCAGGTGCTGCTGGTGACCCTGGTCTACGGGCCAATTGCCGCCTATCTGGTGGAAGCCTTCCCGGCGCGTA